>NZ_JBGFGP010000107.1:0-1122 GCF_041224545.1 Sedimentitalea sp. XS_ASV28
AGCATACAACTTCGCGCGACGGCTCAAGACCCTCAACGGGCTCACACCTTACGAGTACATCTGCAAGATCTGGACTTCAGAGCCGGACAGATTCATCTTGAACCCGATCCACCAAATGCCGGGACTGAACACATAGGGTCCAATTCCTTGACGGTCAAAGCCAGAACATGACGGTAGCGACGAGGGCGACAGCGGACAGGAGGGTCTTAGCGCACCTGTCATAACGGGTGCGACCATGCGCCAGTCTTTCAGCCGCCCGAACATGATCTCGATCCGGTTGCGGCGCCGGTAGCGCCGCTTATCGTAGCGGACGGCTTTTCCGCGCGACTTCCGGCCGGGGATGCAGCGGCGTATACCCTCGTCTTTCAAGGCTTCCCGGAACCAGTCGGCGTCAAAACCCCGATCTGCAATCATCAATTCGGCAGCGGGCAGACTGCCCAACAGGGCGGCGGCTCCGGTGTAGTCACTGACCTGGCCTGCGGTCATGAAGAACTTCAAGGGCTGTCCCTTGGCGTCCGTGACGGCGTGCAGTTCGGTGTTCAACCCGCCCTTCGTGCGGCCGATCAGGCGTCCGCACTGGTCATCTGGCCCCCTTTTCACCCGCAGGCTCGAAGCCATGCGAGGCGCCTTCAGGTAGGTTGCGTCTATCATGGTGGTCTTCTGCTCGGCGCCCTCGGAGGCCAGTTCCTCCATCATCCTTGCGAAACCCCCATATCACCCCACCGTTTCCAACGGTTGTAGAGCATCTTCGGCGGCCCATACTCACGCGAGGCATCGCACCATCTCAAGCCATTGCGATTGATGAAGATTATCCCGCTCAGAACCCCCCGATCATTCACCCGAGGCTGCCATGGCTCTTCGGAAAGAACGGCTTCAAATGCTCCATCTGCGCGTCGATCAGCCAGAAAAGATCGCTCATGTCACCGCTCCGTTTTCAAAGCCGTGAAGCATGCTGTTCGCGCGAAATCAATGCATCATGAAACTAGGTCATGTTGACAAATGGCGGAGCCATAGGCGGATAGATGTGATGTCGATGAAGCCAAGGAAGCTCTCGGCGGTCTTGTCGTAGCGGGTGGCGACGCGCCGGGCGTTTTTGAGCTTGTTGAAGCAGCGCTCGACCAG
>NZ_JBGFGP010000132.1:0-89237 GCF_041224545.1 Sedimentitalea sp. XS_ASV28
GGGCGGCCAGGATGAAGCGTTCATGAAACGCCCACTCTTCGTCCGACATCAGGTCTCGTGCCAAGCTGGTCTCCATTGCAGATACCAGTTTGAATCACGTTCAGCCCGCCCTGTTAACACCTTTTGTCAACACGGCCTAGCTTGAATCACGCCTACGGTGCATTGTGAATCCCTTTTGTCAACACGGCCTAGGTGATACAGGTTTAACGCGAAATGCGATAGGCCCGGCGCGGAAACTATGGGAACCATTCAGCACTGGGTCCTTGTACAAGGCTTGCTGATGCGGCAGTTCGGCAGGGTCCGACGCAATTCGAGCGTATCGGTGCCGACGCCGCTACCTGACCAGGCGCGCCGCGCGTTGTCGTGATATCCCACTCTCTCTACACTCTCTACAACCGTCATGTTCTGGCCGACTCAACGCTTCAAATTCCGGGGGCGAAGAAATTCATGTGGCCTGCCCGTTCCCGGAAACGCGAACTTGGCCAAACAGTGCGATTATTGCAATATGTCACCGCCGAACGACTCTGATGATGGATAGCCTTTGACCAAGACGATACCCCTCATAAGAGCGGCCAACGTGGTGCCATTGGTGCGCTGGATCGAAGCCAACCGCCTGAGTTCCGAAGTCTACCTTGCCGAAGCCGATCTTGACTATTGGTTTGCGTTGGCGCCGACAGATCCCATTCCCCTGAGAAGCGGGATCGCTCTGCTGCGCGCGCTGTCACGGGATCACGGCCCCGGAATTGGCAACAGTATCGTCACGCAAGCCAGCGTCGCGGAACTTGGTTTCATCGGCTCGGTCGCGCTCGGGGCGCGCAGTCCGCTGGAAGCCTTGCAAAGACTCAGCACCGCGATGCCCCTGCATTCCAGCCACGAACTCTTTGACATCAAGGTTGAGGCTGACGAAGTAAACGTCACACACGCGTTTTCATGCCGGGTCGACGACGAAAGCGTGCACGTCGTGCAGGTTCTGTTGCTTTCGATGCTGCAACAGGTGCTGAAATTCACCGGGTTGCAGCCACCGCTTTTCAGAAGGGCACGCATATTGCCGCATCCCGATTGCGGACTTTCACATGTCTCCATCGAGTTTTCGGACGGTGTGTATCCGTCGGCCAGGCGCAAGCTCGTGGTCAGTATTGACCCGACCATTGCCCGGATCCCGTTCCCGACCGTCGCCCGCGACCGCGCGGCCAACTTCCATGCCCGGCGGATTCCGCCGCTGACAACAGACTGCAGCCTCGCCGCATCCGTTCAACCTGTGATTGCCGCAATGCTGCACGGCGGAGAGCCCACGATCGAGCGCATCGCGCGGGCCTATGGCAGCAGTGTGCGCAGCTTGCAACGACGATTGAGAGACGAAAACACGAGCTATTCTGAACAACTCGATCTGGTGCGCCGAAACCTCGCGCTGGCGTATCTGAGCAGTGAGTCGGTCTCGCTGTCCGACCTTTCCGAACGGTTGGGATATTCGGCTCAATCGGCTTTGTCCCGCGCTGTTCGAAGGCTGACCGGACGGACGCCTACGGCACTGGCTTCGGACGACTGAGACCGTTCACGTCTTTTTGGCGCGCGAAGTCAAAACAAGACCGTTTACAACCCTTACGGTCTTGAAAATGACCCACGTTACGCTACAGATCGCAGCGATTTCGAGAGAGGGAACCAATGCGAAAACTGCTATCTGCCGTCACCACGACAATGATCATTGGCACCGGTGCCGTGGCCGAGAATACGTCTGTCCAAGCGAACGGGCCGATGCCTGGAGATCTGGGTCAGATCATGAAGGAATGGGAGTGCGCGCAAGAGCAGGATACGCCGGGATATTTCCAATCACTCAACGGTGCCGAAGTGGCCGACAGCACGCGGAGCCAAGCCTATCCCTGTGCGAGCTTTCTGGGCAATTGGGACGGGCAAAATGACGTCTACGCATGGCGGGGCGACGGCGAATACCAAGGCGTTCTGTTCATGAACAATCGCCGTCCGGGCGAGTTATATTTGACCGGGGGCAACAATCCTCCTGCGCAGGGTGTCGTGCCACCAGGACCATGGGTCGCCAAGGTCGATGCCACGACGGGCACGGAAATCTGGCGTACGGTTCTGGAAAACGGTAATGTTTCGGGGGCGTGGGTCGGAGCTGCAAACCTGAATATCCTGCCGGACGGGAACATCCCGATCGCCTTTGGCAATCATCTGGTCAAGATCGACGGCGATACCGGGCGTATCCTGATGCACATCGACCTGCCCGCAGATGCGCCCCCCGAAGGCAGCAACTTCAAACATCTGACGATTTCGCCTGACGGAATGTTGGTGGTCAAAAACCAGACGCGGGCGACCCCCTGCAACATCCAGGGCACGTTGGCCGCCTTTCAATGCCCCGGCGGGGCAGCGGCCTCGCCCGGCTCCACTCTTCATGTGATTGATCCGGAGACATTCGATATCATCGCAAGCGCCAGTGTCCCCGAAAATGCGGTAACACCGCACACCATCACGACACATGACGGAAAAATTGTCGTTTATGTTGCAACCATCGCCAGCCTCTATCGCTTCGTCTGGAACCCCGAAGCGCAAACCCTGACACGCGATGCGGATTGGGTCGCCGCGAGTTACCTCGACCCGGGCCAGACCGCCGGCGATGCGCCCGGAATACTGGGAGACTGGGTTGTCGTACAGGTCAATGGCCTGCCGACGAAAACGGCCGCCTCATCCCTGGTCTCAATCCATCAGAGCGACGCAAGCCGTATCACCCGTGTCTATCCTTTCGGAACAGACCTGCCGACAGGAGTGAGCTGGGCGCCCCCCAAAGCGGCTGTGGATGTCGAAAACAGCATGGTGTTTTCGGCAGATTTGCTGATGAAGAAGATCGGCGCGGTCGAACTGGATCAGGAAACCGGTGACATGACGGTGGTCTGGACGCGGGACAGTGCGACCTCGGCATTGCAGGCGCTCTACGGTCCGGCGGACAAGCGTGTTCTGGGAACGGCCCAAGCCGACCCGAACGCAACGATCGAAGCCCTTTCGCAAACGTCAGCGCCAACCTACAAGATGCAGGCCATCTGGCTGGATGCGCGCACCGGCAAGCTTCTGGCCGAGTCCGACTTCCTCGAACCGATGAACTTCAACACTCTGCTCAGCCCCGGTTTCGGCGGCAGGTTCTATTACATGGACGAGAAAGGTTTCACCGTCCTGCAACCTATGCCCAAACGGCCGCAATGAGTGACCTGGCGCATTCACAGAATGCCGCCATCAAACAGAATTGAGCTGAAGACCCGCCATGGGTCTCAGCGCAAGAGAGGAAATGTAAATGGAACTGAAATCATCGTGGCCGCGCCTCTTGGTGGTTGGGTTCAGTTTCACAGCCATCGTTATGGTGGCGGTGGCTCAGGAAAACGATGTGGACGAGATCGCCCTGTCCGATATTCGTTCGATGCGGTATTGTGAATTTCTGTTGATCTTCGATGACAGGGTCATGATCTACAATACCTCGGCCTCGAACGGATGTCCGGCAGACAAGTGGGCGGCGCTGGATATTGCGGCGATCGCAACAGCGCACAACGCCGACAAGGCGCAACTCAACGGACCGCACTTCTGGGCGATGGATGAACAGGTGCTCGGCCTCGGTGAAACCAAGACCTTTGGTGGCATCGACGCGCGATACGCGGCGACCTTACCCCTCAGTGCGTTGGGATCGGGGAAGGGTTCTGATCCCTATGCGCCCTATGTCAGCGCCAAGCTGCAAACCATGACCTTCGAGGCTGGCAAGCCCTATTATCAACTGGTCGATCCCGAGGGGAATACCTATGTCATGAACGCCTACGGAGAAGAGGTCCGCGACGGTGACCCGGCGAACCTTGCGGAACAGCTTTCGCTGGCGGACGGATGGCGTTTCGAAACCGTCACTCCGACCGAAGACCTCGTCGTAGAGGGAACGATGGATCACCCCGTCAACATGGTCGGCGACGATATGCACCAGTACTACACGCGTTTCAGTGTGGACGGTAAATGAAGAATATCGACGAACCCACGCCACGCTCACGGCGCTTGCCCGCTCTCCTTGTGGGAGCGGCGCTTTTGATGAATGGCGCAACCGCGGTTAACGGCCAGTCGAAATCCGGATATGGGTCATCCCACTCGCTGGAAGGGGGCGACAGTGTCACCGAAGACATCCAGCAGGATGATATCAACACCGGGGCAGCCTTTCCCATACGCGGGCAACCCCTGAAGCCATGGTTTGACGCAAAACGCCGCTGGTACGACAAATATGGGCTGAAGCTCAATTTCAGCCTTCAGACGCTCCATCAACACTCCAACAATCAGACCGGAGAGACAACCGCAGCGGCGGGCCGTGCGGAAATCAACGGCTCGTGGGAGCTTGTCGGGCGTGGCACGAAAAACATAGGAAAACTGACGTTTCGGGTGGAAAACCGCTCGACTCTGGGGACTGAAATCCCGCCCTCCAAACTGGGCAATCAGTTCGGCAGCGGAACACTGGTTGGCACCGGGTTCAGTGATTACAGCGAAGCCAACCTGTCCGAACTCGCCTGGAGGCAGGCGCTGATGAATGGGCGTTTCAGGTTTGTTTTTGGCAAGATCAGCGCCGTGGGCTGGTATGGTGCCCATGCGCTTTCATCGCCCAAGCGCGGATTCCAGAACACCGCCCTGCAGGCCAGTAACACCCGGGCGTTCCCCGGTCGGGGTTTCGGACTGGGGGTCGGCTACGAGTTCACACCCCGTCTGGTCGCGGTCGCAGGGATCCACGACGCCAACGCCAAGACCACCAGCAACCCGTTCGATACGATCCATCAGGGAGAGTTCCTGAAATCGGTCGAACTGCGTTATTATCTCAGCACGCCCGAACGCGCACGATGGGATCAGGTACGACTGCAACTGTGGCATCAGGACGCCCGTGTGGAAGCGAATGTTCCGGAAAGCTACGGCGCCAGCTTTGTCGCCAGCAAATTGATGTTCGGTGACCGGGTCATGCCGTTCATGCTGGCCGGTATCTCGTCGGGCGGGGCCTCCATATTCGAGAAAGACGTCGCGGTCGGCGTCAGCTTTGATTTCGATACCACCGCAAGCAAGGCGCGGGATGTTCTAGGCATCGGCCTGGCGTGGGGCGATCCATCCAACAGCGTCCTTCAGGAACAGGTTACCGGCGAAATCTATTACCGGTTCCAGATTCTGGACAACCTGGCAATCACACCCTCGGTGCAGATGATCAGAAACCCGGTTGCATATCCGGGCAAAGACACCATCACCGTTGTCGGCCTGCGGATCAGGGCGACGTTCTAAAGTGTTTCGCGATTAACTTGAAACATCTGGCATCACTCAACGCGTTGAAATCTCTGATTTCAGGCAACATTGGGTGATTCAGGTTTATCGCGAAATACTATAATGCATGATGTGATCCGCGCTCAGACGAACGGTATGCGTCGAGGCGACGAATAGCGGCTGGAGGCTGACGAGGGGTGTCGCGGCCTTCCCAAAGTCGGAAGCCACAGACAAGTTCCCGCGATTTCAAAAGCGGCAGGTCGGAACGATGGTCTCGAACCGGCCGCCAGAGCGTCATGCGCAACCCTGCGCTGCGCGACTGCTCAGGGTCGCAGGGTGATGAGCGTACCGTCGCGAACCATGGCGTAAATCTCTTCAATGGCGTCATTCTTGACGGCGATACAACCTGCGGTCCAGTCACGGCGCTTGACCTTCTCGTTGTTGGGCTGGCCGTGGATAAAAATCTCGCCGCCGGGGCTGCGGCCCGCCGCGATTGCGTTCGCGATATCCTTGGAATTCGGATAGGAAATTCCGACCGACAAATGGTATTTGCTGCGCGGGTTGCGCCGGTCGATCAGATAGGTGCCTTCGGGTGTTCTGCCATCGCCCTCGAATTGCTTGTGACCGGTCGGCGCAAAACCGAGATCGAAATCATAAGCCTTGAGGATCTCCTCGTTGTTCAGCAGGTACAGCCGCCGCTGCCCCTTGTTCACGACAACCGAAGTCACCTCGGGTCCATTATAGCTCCGGAACTTTGACTGGGTGGAACACCCCGCCACCGCGAAGGTCGCCATGGCTCCCAACCCGAAAATACGCCGTTTCATCTGCTGCTCTCTTTGTCATTCTGCCTCGTGCAATCGAATAGCGCCTGCCGCGGAAAACGCAAAATCATAAATGCGGCCGCACGTCCGATTCCTGTACCGCCGTTCGGAAAAATGCCGCGACCAGTTCGATATGCGAAGACCATCGAAACTGATCGACCACCTGCACCCAGGCCAGACGATAGCCGGCCCCGGTCAGCACGCGCGCGTCACGCGCAAAGGTCAGCGGATTGCACGACACATAGGCGATCCGGTCGAGCGACGATTCGGCCAGCATCGCCACCTGTGCTTCGGCACCGGCGCGGGGCGGGTCGAGCACTGCCGCATCGAACCCGGTCAGTTCCTGCGGCACCAGCGGCCTGCGGAACAGGTCACGCGCGATAGCTGTCACCTTTTTCAACCCCTGCGCCTGACGCCAGCCCTGATCCAGGGCGCGGATCATCCCCGCGTCTCCTTCGACCGCGAGCACCTCGGCCCGCGCCGCCAGAGGCAGGCTGAACGTGCCGCAGCCGGCGAACAAATCGACAATGCGCTCCGCGTCTCCGACAATCTCGCGCACCCCGGCCAACAGCGCCGCCTCGCCTTCGGGTGTCGCCTGCAGGAATGCGCCGGGCGGTGGAGTCACGCTGGCGGCACCAAAATGCTGCACCGGCGGTTGCCGCATGGCGATGACCTCGCCGTCCCAGGCCAGCCGCGCAACGCCGAAGCGCTCCGCCAGCTGCGCAAGCGCGGCTTCGAGCGGTCCATCGGTCGGCTTGCCGCCGGTTACCGCCACATCGAGACCGTTTTCCGTGACCGTCAGCGTCACCGAGATCTCGCCCTTGCGGCTCGCCCCCGCAGATGCCAGCGCCTCGGCGAGCGGCAATCCACCGCGCAATCGCGGATCTACCAATTCGCAATGCGGTATCTCGACAATCACGTCCGATCCACGCGCATGAAACCCTGCCATCGCGCCCTTTTTCGTACGACGGGCCGACACAACCGCACGTCGGCGCGTTTGCGCCGGAGAGGTAAGGATCGTGCGCATCGGTGCGACAAGCCCCTGCCCCTCAAGCGCCAGTGCCACGATGTCCTGCTTCCAATGTGCGACGAACTCGTCCGACGCGTGCTGCAACTGACAGCCACCGCAGGATTTGGCGTGCCGGCAGGGGGGCTGCACACGATCCGGCGAGGGGGTCTCGATCCGGATATCTGTCAGATGCGATCCGGACAATACGCCACGCACTGTTTCGCCGGGCAGCGTCGCCGCAGCATAGACCGGCCCCGACGCGATGCCATCACCCTGATGTCCAAGGCGCAGGATTTCATGTTCTGTGATCATGCCGCCTGATACATATCCGCAGGCGCGTGAGAAAGCCCCTATTCCGCCGCCTCGGTATGGATGAATCCCCCGGATTGACGGTTCCAGAACCGGGCATAGAGTCCGCCCTGGGCCGGCAGGTCGGACGGGGTGCCCGCTTCGACGATCCGCCCGGACTCCATGACGATGATGCGATCCATCTCCGACAGGGTGGACAGGCGATGCGCGATTGCCAGAACGGTCTTGCCCTGCATGACCCGGTGCAGCGCGTCCTGAATCGAGGCTTCGACCTCGGAATCCAGTGCGCTGGTGGCTTCGTCGAGCACCAGGATCGGCGCGTCCTTGAGGATCGCGCGGGCCAGCGCGATGCGCTGGCGCTGACCCCCCGAGAGCTTTACGCCCCGCTCGCCCAGATAGGCATCGTACCCGGCGCGATCCTGTGAATCCTGAAGTGCGCCGATGAATTCGTCAGCCTCGGCAAACTTGGCCGCGGCGATGACCTCATCCTCGGTTGCGTCGGGCCGACCATAGAGAATGTTGTCGCGCGCCGAGCGGTTGAACATCGCCGTTTCCTGCGTGACCATGCCGATCTGCTGGCGCAGGCTGTCTTGTGTCACGGCGGCGATATTCTGACCATCGATCCGGATCGCCCCCTCTTCGGCGTCATAGAGCCGCAACAACAGGGAAACCAGCGTCGATTTGCCGGCGCCCGACGCCCCCACGATGCCCAGCTTTTCCCCAGGACGGATCGTCAGGTCGATGCCCTGCACGCCACCCACATCGCGCCCATAGGCAAACTCGACCCCGTCAAACACGATTTCGCCCTGTTCGACGGCAAGTTCGGTCGCGTCCTCGTCATCCTCGACCCGATTGCGCGTCGCCAGGGTCTGCATACCGTTTTCCACCTCGCCCACATGGGCGTATATACCCATCAGGGTAAAGCTGACCCAACCGGTCATTTGGGCAATGCGGATGGAAATCGCGCCGGCGGCGACGATATCACCGGCCGAGGCAACGCCGTCGCGCCACAGCAGCAGTGTCGCACCGATCAGCATCACGGGCAAAACCCCGGCAAGGGTCATCAGAAAGAACCGGAAACTGGCCGAGAGCCTGCCGAACGCCAGGGCGCGATCCCGCAGCACCGCCATGGCCCCGCGCGCCGCGTCATCCTCGTGCGCCGCGTGCGCAAAAAGCTTGACCGTCTTGATGTTGGTGATCGTATCGACCACCTGCCCTGTCACCATCGCACGCGCACCGGCGCGTGCGGCGGATCGTTCGCGAATCCGGGGCAGATACCAGCGGATCAGCAGGAAATAGACCAGCAGCCACAAGGCAAAGGGCAGCATGACGGCGGGATGTATCGAGCCAAGCAGCAGCAGCGACCCGAACATCGAAGCCACGGCAAAGACAATCGCGCTGATCACCTCGGACACGATCGAGGTCAGCGCGTTCGCGGTCTGCATCTGTTTCTGCGCGATCCGTCCGGCAAAATCATCGTCAAAGAAGGTTACCGACTGACCCAATGTCCAGCGATTGAGCCGGGACAACACCAGGGGCGTGATATTGGGCATCACGATATAGTTGTTCGCCACCGATGACAGGCCAAACAAGATCGGCCGGATCAGCATGAAAAATCCGACCGCCGCGAGAATTCGCACGAGATTCTCACCGTCGAACACACCTTCTGGCCCGCCCGATACCGCCGTGTCGATGACAAGGCCCAGCATCCATGCCGTTCCCGCCTCCATCGCACCGGCAAGCCCCGAAAATGCCGCCGCAACGAACAGCATCGGCCAGGCGCCCGTCAGGCACCACCGGGTGAACGCTCCAAGCGTGCGTGGCGGCGGCGTATCAAGGCGCCGGAACGGCTGGATCAGGTCGGCGAGCTTCATTCGGCGGCCGCGGTTCTCAGAAAGCCGCCCGACTGATGCGCCCAGAATTCGGCGTAAAGCCCCTGTTGATCCAGCAATTCGGCGTGGCTCCCCTGTTCGACGATACGGCCCCGATCCATGACAAGAATACGGTCCATCTGTGCAATGGTAGAAAGCCTGTGCGCAATGGCAACCACGGTCTTGCCCTGCATCATGCCGTACAGGGTTTCCTGGATCGCCGCTTCGACCTCCGAGTCCAGCGCGCTGGTCGCCTCATCCAGAAGCAGGATCGGTGCATCCTTGAGAATCACGCGCGCCAGCGTCACCCGTTGCCGTTGCCCGCCGGACAGTTTGACGCCCCGCTCGCCCACATGCGCATCGTAGCCGGTATTGCCGTCCATATCGACCAGGTCCAGGATGAAATCATGCGCCTCGGCCTGCTTGGCGGCGGCGATCATCTCTTCTTCGGTCGCGTCGGGCCGACCGTAGAGAATGTTCGCCCTGACCGAACGATGCAACAGGGCACTGTCCTGCTGCACCATGCCGATGTTGCGGCGCAGGCTGTCCTGTGACACGGCGGAAATGTCCTGCCCATCGATCAGGATCTGCCCGGTTTCCGCATCGTAGAACCGCAGCAACAGCTTGACCAGGGTCGACTTGCCCGCGCCCGAGCGTCCGATCAGGCCGATCTTTTCACCCGGATTGATCGTCAGGTTGATCCGGTCCAGACCACCGCTGTCGCGCCCGTAGTGATGTGACAAGTCGCGGATCTCGATTGCGCCCTTGCGCAACGCCAGCGGCTTGGCGCCCTCGGCATCAACCAGGTCAATCGGCTGGGCAATCGTCTGCATGCCCTCGGACACCACGCCCAGTTCGCGGAAAAAGCTGGTCAGGGCCCACATGATCCATCCGGTCATCGCATTGAGCCGCAGGGTCAGCGCGGTCGCCGCCGCAACGACGCCGACACTCGCTTCGCCGATCGCCCAGAGATAGATGGCCCAGCCGACCACCCCGACAATCAGCAATCCGTTCAGAACCACCAGTGCGAGATCCATGATGGTGAAAATCCGCATCTCGACCTGAAAGGTCCGCCGCGTATTTTCAATCGCCTCTTTCGCATAGGACAGTTCGTGGTCGTGATGCGCGAACATCTTGACCGAATGGATATTCGTATAGCTGTCGACGACGCGCCCGGTCACGGTCGAACGCGCGTCGGACGCTGCCTGGGATGCCGGACCGACATTGGCCACGGTCCAGCGGGTCAGCGCGCCGTATAGAATGAACCAGATCAGCAATGGAATGATCAGCCTGATGTCTGCCGCCATCAACAGGATCGCCGCACCGACCATATAGGCCAGCGAATAGGAAATCGCATCGAACACCTGGAATACGACCTCTCCGGCGGCGGGCGGGGTCTGGACGATACGGCTGGCGATACGTCCGGCGAAATCACTTTCGAACCAGCCGACGGGCTGGCGCAGGACATGCTTGTGCGCCCGCCATCGGATCAACGTGCCGAAATTCGGCAGAATGGCATTGTTGAGCAATGCAACATCGACCATGTGCAGCAGCGGGCGCAGGAACACGATGAAAAAGGCGACCAGCGCCAGTTCGAGGCCATGCTCGGACAGCACCTGCGCAGGCTCGCCCGTCAGCAGGTCAATAAGCCGCCCCATATAATAGATCAGCCAGATTTCCACTGCCGCGACCACGACGGACAGCACCCCGGTCCACCAGAACACCGTCCTGAAAGGGTGGGTGTAGGACATCATGAAAGGCCAGATGCGCGTCGGCGGACGGTCTACCTCGGTATAGTCGCAATACGGGTCAACGAGATTTTCAAAGAATCGAAACATGGCGGATGCTCCTGATGAGCGCAAAAACGAAATGCATGGGGTGACGTCTGTCGGCCACCCGTGACGGGGCGGCGTATCAGCTTGGGCTGTGCCAAATCCCGTAATACATTTCGTACCCTCCGAATGTTTCAATCCCTGAACTAGCCGATGACGTCCGGATTGTCACCCCAAAATCTCACCCGGCCAGCAGCGCGGCACGATCGAGGCGGAATCCGGACTCGAGCCACAACGTTTCAAGCCGTGCCAGCTCCGCGCCCAGAGCCGGCCCCTGAAAGCGCGGCATCAGATCCCTCGCACGCACCGGAAAGCGCGCGCTGGCCCCCTGTTCTATGTCATCGCGCGCGGCGTCGTTCCACGGTTGTCCGACCAGCGCGCACCGAATCAACAACGCACTGCAGGCTTCCTCGGCACCAAGGCGATACCCCAGTTCGGCAGCCCCGGTCATCGCGCCGGCAGCATCGCGCAGGCGGCCAAGCGATGCAGCCTCTGCGCGGCTGAGACGCAACGCGCCCACCGGGTCCGTTCCGCCCAGAACCGCCAGGCGGCAAAGCCAGTTCGCCGGAAGCCGGGCCGTTTTCTCGAGATGGACCAGCGGCGCAAGCGCCTGGTCATCCGCGCCCGGGATAAAACAGGCCAGCGCCCCGGTGGCCCGCATCGTCGCAACCGAAGGCGCAGGATCGGGCGCGAACAAGAGCTTGCGGATCTCGGCACCGATCCGTTCCCGCGAAAGCCGCGCCAACCCGTCCAGATTGCGAGCGATGGCCGCCAGCGCCTCGGGGTCGAACCCCGCGTCCGGATCGCCATACCACGCATGGAAACGGAAATATCTCAGCGAACGCAGGTAGTCTTCGCGGATCCGGTCCGCCGCCTCGCCGATGAACCTGACCCGGCGCGCGACCAGGTCGGGCATTCCGTCCAGAGGATCGACAATCGTGCCGTCGGGCCGCGCATATATCGCGTTCATCGTGAAATCGCGGCGCGCGGCATCTTCCGCAACATCGTTGGAAAACACCACCTGCGCGTGACGCCCATCGGTCCCGACATCCCTGCGGAATGTGGTCACTTCATGCGGCACACCACCGCTCAGCAGCGTCACCGTGCCGTGTTCGATCCCCGTCGGGACGGCCTTGAGACCCGCAGCCCGGGCCAGCGCGATCACCTGATCCGGCATCGCATCGGTCGCGATGTCGATGTCGCTGACCGGCGCGCCCAACAGCGTATTGCGCACGCACCCCCCAACGAACAGAACCTGTGCCCCCTCTGCTCCCAGCGCGTCACAAACGGCACGGGTCGGGGGCGTGGTGATCCAGTCGGCGGTTATCGTGCTCATTCCTGCATCCGGTCGGCCAGGGCCCGCAGCATGCGGGCGGTGGCTCCCCAGATGTAATAGGGTCCGTAAGGCACCGTAAAGTAGTACCTGCGCCGTCCGCGCCAGCGCCGCGACTCGATCAGGTAATTCTGCGGACGCAACACGTGATCGAGCGGCACCGAGAACACTTCCTCAACCTCTCCGGGTTCCGGCACCACCTGGAACTTCTCACGCAGGACGGCGATTACCGGCGTGACCCGGAACGATGTGACCGTCTCGTGCCGGGGCATATGGCCCAGAACCTCGGCCAGCCCGTCCGGCAGGCCGATCTCTTCGCGCGCCTCGCGCAGCGCCGCAGCCGTGACATCGGCGTCCGTTTCGTCCTGTTTGCCACCCGGAAACGCGATCTGTCCGGGGTGATGCTTGAGCGCCGAAGATCGCTTGGTCAGAATCACGCGCGGCTCGGTATAGGCAAGCGAGACCGCCACCAGCACACCCGCGGGCCGCAATGTACGATCCGCAGGTGGTGCC
Source organism: Sedimentitalea sp. XS_ASV28 (assembly GCF_041224545.1). Taxonomy (NCBI): domain Bacteria; kingdom Pseudomonadati; phylum Pseudomonadota; class Alphaproteobacteria; order Rhodobacterales; family Paracoccaceae; genus Sedimentitalea; species Sedimentitalea sp. XS_ASV28. The sequence goes on from NZ_JBGFGP010000132.1 coordinate 12,954, forward strand.
GTGTCAGGATTCAGATCGAAATCCGACGAGGATGTTCCCGGGCGGTCCAACGCGGCCCGAAGCCGGGAGACGACATCATTCGCCATCGGCATCCCTTGCTTCGAACCCGACGGTTGTCGGATCAAGTTCGTAATGGGCGCTGCAGAACTGGCAATCCGCCGTCACCACCCCGTCTTCGGTCGTCATCTTTTCGATATCCTGCGCCGAATAGATCGACAGGCTCTGGCGCACGCGCTCTTCCGAGCAGGTGCAGCCAAACCGGATGGCCTGCGCGTCGAAAACCCGTGGCTGTTCTTCGTGAAACAGCCGCACCAGCAAATCCGTCGGTGGCACCACAGGCCCGATCAACTCAAGATCCTCGACCGTATCCAGCAGTATATTGACCCGGCCCCAGTTTTCGCCCTCCGCACCGTCCACCAGATCGGCGGCGCTCAGCACATCGCCGCTGCCGCCGTCTTGCGCCACGAAAGGAGATGCCTTGGGCATATGTTGCAGCATGATCCCACCGGCCCGCCAATGTTCGGCAACACCCGGCTCGGACGATTTCCCAAAGCTCAGCGAGAACCGCGTCGGCAATTGCTCGGACTGTGCGAAATAAGCCTCGGCACAGGCACTCAGCGACTCGCCGGTCAGGGGCGTAATGCCCTGGTACGGGGTCGTTCCCTTGCCCTGATCGATCATGATCGCGAAATAGCCTTCGCCGACCTGCGCAAAGGGCGCTTCTTGCGTAAGTCGGTCCGCATCATAGCTGGCATAGGCGCGTATTTTCGCAGGCTCGCCATCGACATCGGGTGCATAATAGTCGGTCGCGATCATGCGAACGGCCCCCTTGGATTGCACCTGCAGCGACAGCTTCCAGCGCAGCTTGATCGTCTGCCCGATCAGCGCGGTCAACAACGCCATCTCCGCCACCAGCGCCTCGACCTGCGGCGGATAGTCATGCTGCTCCAGAATGCCGCCGAGCACACCGTCAAGCCGGGCGACCCGGCCACGAATATCCGATGCATCCAGTTGAAAAGGCAGAACCGTGTCGTCCCACGCGAGTTTTGTTCCGATGGTCATGGGGTTTCCTTACGCGCCGCAGATTGGCATATCGGCGCTATATAAGGGCCATGACCGGCGATGTAAGGGTAAAATCCTATGATTCCACGCTTTGGTGCTCCACCGCAGCGCGACAGGAGCTATGTGCGGCGTGTCGGAGCCTATGCGTTGCTGACAAGAGACGGGCGGATGTTGGTGACCTGCCAGTCCGATCCGCACCCGGATTTGCAGCTTCCCGGCGGCGGCGTGGATCCGGGCGAATCCCCCGTCATGGCGCTGCATCGCGAAGTCTACGAGGAAACCGGCTGGCATATCCGCGGTCCGCGCCGCGTCGGTGCCTATCGACGGTTCACCTACATGCCGGAATACGACCTTTGGGCGGAAAAGATATGTCTCATCTATATCGCAAGACCGACACTGCGTATCGGCCCACCGACCGAACCGCTGCACGAAGCACTCTGGACAACCCCGCTCGTGGCGGCGCGTTCGCTTGGCAGCACGGGCGACCGGCACTTTGCGTCACTGCTGGCGAGCAAGATCATAAGGCCTTGAATTCAAACAGCGTTGCCGATACGTCGTCTTCCATTCCGATCTCGGAAGACATCTTCTGCGTGAGTGTCCAGAAAAGATCGTCAAGAAATTCCTTGCCCGCCCGACCGACCGGACAGTTTCGAATCAGATCGACAAGCCCCTGTTCCTCGAGCATCCCGCCATCGTCCAGCCGGCTTTCGGTAAATCCATCGGTATAGAGCAACAGGCGATCGCCGGGGGCCATATCGATCTCGACTTGCGTGCAGGTCACGTCAGGCAACAGCCCGATTGGCACACCGCCCTCGCCAACGAATTCCGAACGCCCGTTTGCGCGCAGCAGCAGCGGATGCGGATGCCCCGACTGGACCATCCGCAACCTGCCTGTTTCAAGATCCGCCACGGCATAGACCATGGTGAAATACTCTTCGATCCCGGAATCCGCCAAAAGCCGCTCGTTCAACATGCTTGCGACGATCGCCGGCTCACGCAGCACGTAACGCCCATTGGCGAGCCTTACCATTCCAAGATTCTGGTCTGGATAGCTGCTGCTCAGCAATCCGCCGAGCTTGGCTGTCATCATCGCCGAAGTGATCCCGTGGCCGGACACGTCGATCGAATAAAATGCAACCTCTTGTTCATTGGCCGAGAACATCCCCACGAGATCGCCACCGATATGACCGCAGGGTTTCAGCAACAGGCTCACGCGCGAATCGCCGAAGGTTCTCGAGAATTCGGGGACAAGGGATTGCTGAATTTTCTTGGCCTGGATCAAATCCTTGTCGATGGTGTCATAGGCGACGCGCAGCTGGTCCAGGGTGTCGGTAATAATCCTGTTCTTTGCCGACAATTCGCGCTGCATTTCCAGAATGCGGCCGCCTGCGGAAATACGTGCCCGCAATTCATTGTTATTCACCGGCTTGGTCAGAAAGTCGTCCGCGCCCGCGTTCAACCCCTCAGCCACCTCGTTCTTTTCGCTCTTTGAGGTAAGCAGGATGAAATACGCATAATCGAGACCTGACAATTCGCGAAAAGCACGGCAAAACTCCAGCCCCGTCATGCCGGGCATCATCCAGTCGCTGAGCACCAGATCGGGCCGGAAATTGCGGCATAGTTCAATAGCCGCGTCACCGCTCTCGGCCTCGATGACCTCGAAACCCCATTTCTTGAGCGACGTGGCTATGATGCGCCGCTGCAGACGGCTGTCATCCACCAGCAGGACCTGCCGGATCGATCGGACGTCGGACAGGCCCGCAACTTGTATCCGGCTCGCCGAAGCGACAGTAGACATGGTGATTCCGCGCATTGTGTCAAAAACCTTCGCCATGATCGGCGGAACACCTTAATCGCGTATGAAGGTTAAAATTGTCTGCAACCCACCCCTGTTCATCGATGCTCCATTCAATCAAGATGGTGCCACATGTGTTTTAAGATAGTGATGGATTGAACATGATTGACTGGTCCCGGGTCAGGGAATTGTGCGACGAGGTTGGCTCTGAGGATTTCGACGAGGTTGTCGACCTGTTTCTCGAAGAGGTCGGCGAGGTAATCGGCAGGCTGCGCAGGGAGCCGGATCCGTCGCAACTCGAACAGAACCTCCATTTCCTCAAGGGCAGCGCGCTGAGCCTCGGATTCGCCTCGTTTTCAAGCCTTTGCCAGAACGGCGAGCGCATTTCTGCACAGGGCGAGGCCGACGCGGTCGACATTCCGGAAATCGTTGCCGAATTTGAACGATCGAAGAACGAATTTCTGGCCGAACTGCCGGTCCGGCTCGCCGCGTGAGCGGGCCATCGCATGCCCATGCACTTGTCAGATCAGGAACTGCGCCAGCGTGTCATCATTGGTGATGTCGCGATACGCGAATCCGGCCTCATCAAGCTGCGCAAACAGTCGTACGAAACTGTCCGGGTGCTTGCTTTCGATCCCGATCAGCACCGAACCGAAATTCCGCGCCGATTTCTTGAGATATTCGAAACGGGCAATATCGTCATCCGGCCCCAGGATTTCGAGAAAATCGCGTAGCGCTCCGGGGCGCTGCGGTAGCCGCAGGATCATGTATTTCTTGACCCCGGAATAGCGAAGCGCGCGTTCCTTGACCTCGGGCAGGCGTTCGAAATCGAAGTTTCCGCCCGACGTGACGCAGACTACCGTCTTTCCGCGAATCTGAGACTGCACATCGCCCAGAGCCTCGACCGACAGCGCCCCGGCAGGCTCGAGAACGATGCCTTCGACATTCAGCATTTCGATCATCGTCGAACAGATTCGGTCTTCGTCGAGAATGACCACATCGGACAGAGGGACATCTTTCAGCAAATCAAAGGTCTTTTCCCCGATCCGACCGACCGCCGCACCGTCAACAAAGGTATCGACATGCGGCAATGTCACCGGATGGCCCGCCGCAAGCGCCGCCCGGAGACAGGCCCCGCCGGCAGGCTCGACAAAGATCGAATGCGTGTTGTCCGCGAAATAGGTGGCAACTCCGGATGACATTCCGCCACCGCCGACAGGCAACAGAACCACGTCAGGATCCTTGCCCAGTTGATCGGCGATCTCGACAGCAACCGATGCCTGCCCTTCGATGACGTCGGAATCATCGAAAGGCGACAGGAAGTACCCGCCCTCGCGCGCGCTCCAGGCCTGCGCCTCGGCCAGAGTGACGTCAAAATAATCGCCGACCAGATGGATATCCACGTGACCGGCGCCGAACATGCGGGTTTTCTGAATTTTCTGTTGTGGGGTTGTCACCGGCATGAAGATGACCCCTCGCACGCCCATGTGCATGCACATGAACGCGACACCCTGCGCATGGTTCCCGGCGCTCGCGCATACGAACAGCTTTTGATCCGGCAGTTTGCGCATGGCGTTGAACGCACCGCGCAGCTTGTAGGAGCGCACCGGGCTCAGATCCTCGCGCTTGAGCCAGATATCCGCGTCAAAGCGGTCTGACAGGTGCACATTGCGTTGCAGAGGGGTCTGCGGGAATACCGCGCGCATCGCCTCTTCGGCAAGCCGGGCCTTGTTCTGAAAATCGTTCATGCCTCTCTCTGCCGCAGCTTGCCGCCACGCGCAACCACAGCTTGCCCCCTGCCCGAAAAACCGATAACCCGCTGCCGATCCAAGTCGAGAGGAACCTCAATGTCTGCGCCCAAGAAAGTCGTACTGGCCTATTCCGGCGGTCTGGATACGTCGATCATCCTGAAATGGCTGCAAACCGAATATGGCTGCGAGGTGGTGACTTTTACCGCCGATCTTGGCCAGGGAGAAGAGCTCGAGCCCGCGCGCAGCAAGGCCGAGATGATGGGCGCGTCGGAAATCTATATCGAGGACCTGCGCGAAGAATTCGTCCGCGATTTCGTGTTTCCCATGTTTCGCGCCAACGCGCTCTATGAAGGGCTCTATCTGCTTGGCACCTCGATCGCGCGCCCGCTGATTTCCAAGCGCCTTGTCGAGATCGCTGCCGAAACCGGCGCGGATGCCGTGGCGCATGGCGCGACCGGCAAGGGGAACGATCAGGTCCGCTTTGAACTCGCGGCTTACGCGCTGAACCCGGACATCACGGTCATCGCCCCGTGGCGTGAATGGGATCTGTCCAGCCGCACCAAGCTGATCGACTTTGCCGAGAAGCACCAGATTCCGATCGCCAAGGACAAGCGCGGCGAAGCGCCCTTCTCGGTCGATGCCAATCTGCTGCACACATCGTCGGAGGGCAAGGTGCTCGAGGATCCGGCGGAGGAAGCGCCCGACTATGTATATCAGCGGACCGTCCATCCCGAAGACGCGCCGAACGAGCCCGAATTCATCGAGATCGGTTTTGAAAAAGGCGACGCGGTCAGCATCAACGGCGAGGCGATGAGCCCGGCAACCATCCTGACCCGCCTGAACGAGCTTGGCGGCAAGCATGGCATCGGGCGTCTCGATCTGGTCGAAGGCCGTTTTGTCGGCATGAAATCGCGCGGCATCTATGAAACGCCCGGCGGCACCATCCTGCTCGAAGCCCATCGCGGAATCGAGCAGATCACGCTGGATCGGGGGGCCGCGCATCTCAAGGACCAGATCATGCCGCAATACGCGGAACTGATCTATAACGGTTTCTGGTTCAGTCCCGAACGCGAGATGTTGCAGGCCCTGATCGACAAGAGCCAGGAGCACGTGACCGGGACCGTTCGCCTGAAGCTCTACAAAGGGCTCGCGCGCACGGTCGGGCGGTGGTCGGACATGTCTCTCTATTCCGAGGAACACGTCACCTTCGAGGACGATGCCGGTGCTTACGATCAGAAGGACGCGGCCGGCTTCATCAAGCTCAATGCCCTGCGCCTGCGCCTGATTGCGATGCGGAACCGTCGCCTCAAATGACCGCCGAAACCGACGTCGACCTGTTTCTCGAAGCGCAGGATACCGTGTGGGCGTCGGTGATCTCGGAACTGACCCGAGGCAGGAAAACAAGTCACTGGATGTGGTTTGTCTTCCCGCAACTCGCATCGCTGGGCCAGTCGCACATGGCCCAGCTCTACGGTATTCACAACCTTTCCGAGGCCAGCGCTTATCTGGACGATCCCAAGCTGCGCGCGCGACTGCTTGAGGTGTCGCGCCTCATCCTGCGCCACCGTGACAGCACCGCCGAAGCGATCCTTGGTCCGACGGACGCGCTGAAGCTGCGATCGTCCATGACATTGTTTTCCGCGGTTCCCGACGCGCCGGATGAATTTTCCCAGATTCTCGAAACCTTTTATGGCGGCGCCCCCTGTCCGCTGACGCGCGCGGCGCTGCGGGGCCAAAGCGTTCCGCGCCGAACCTGAGTCATCCGGCGACGGCATCGAGAGCCGCGCGAACAAGGCGCGACGCCGCCATGCAGGTCGCGTCGCGCAAGGTCGTTCAATGCAACAACGGCTATCCCCGGCGCTCTCGCAGGGCCCCCTGATCGGCGGCCATCTCGGCCCTTAACCAGGATGCAAAGGCAACGGTGCCCGGTGAGTGTTCGGCCTGTGGTGACAGGATCAGGTAGTAGGCTTCCTGCATCTGCGCGCGGTGCCCGAACGGCGCCACAAGGTGCCCCGACCGGATAAGATCGCTGGCTATGGTATCATGGGCCAGCGCCAACCCTCCACCCGCACGCGCGACCGACAGAGTCAGAGTGAACGTATTTGCATAGGTCACCTGCGGATCGGGCCAGGGCAGGTTCTGGTCCTCGGCCCAGGCCGACCAGTTGCACAGCAGGTTGGAACAATCATAGAGCGGCTGCATGGCCAGATCGGACAGGGTAACCGGATAATCCGGTGCGCAGACCGGGTAATAGTGATCGCTGCGCAGCAACTCGGCGCGGATTGAATCCGCCGGCCGAAGGGAAAAGCGGATCTCCACATCGACCCCTTCGGTCATGCCCGGCGGCTCCCACAGCTCGGTGGACAGGTTTAACTGCACATCCGGATGCGCGGCGCGGAACCGGGCCAGCCGCGGCGCAAGCCAGTGAACCGAAAACGTCAGGTTGGATTGGACCTGAACCACATCCTGATCGCTCCCGGTGATCGCCCGCGTGCCCCGCACCAGAGTACGAAAGGCATCGCGAACGACCGGCAGATAGGTCAGCCCGCTTTCGGTCAACTCCAGCGCACGCGGACGGCGATGAAACAACGGCCTGCCCAGATAGGCTTCGAGTGACTTGATCTGCTGGCTCACCGCGCTCTGGGTCATGTTCAGGTCGCGGGCGGCGCCGGTGAAGGACAGGTTGCGCGCCGCGGCCTCGAATGTGCGCAGCCAGCCCAGAGGAGGTAGCGGGGCTTGCATGCCATAATCCTGTCATAAGTTGCGCTAATGCGAAAGGGCAGATTTTTTCGTTCGATTTGCCGCGGGAACGCAGGCAAGTTCGGCATGACCGGAGGAGCACGAGATGACAGTCACCACATTGCGACCGAACATGGATCATTGGCAGGAACGCGTCGATCTCGCCGCCGCCTTTCGCTGGACCGCCCGACTGAACATGCATGAAGGTGTGTCGAACCATTTCTCGATGGCCATCAACGACGACGGCACCCGGTTCCTGATGAATCGCAACCAGGTACATTTCAGCCGTATCCGTGCCAGCGACCTGCTGGAACTGGATGCGAATGATCCCGACACGCTCAAGGGGCCGGACGCACCCGACGAAACGGCGTGGGGCCTGCATGGCGGGCTGCACCGGCTTTGCCCGCATGCCCGCTGTGCCATGCATGTGCATTCGATCCACGCCACCGTTCTCGCGAGCCTCGCCGACAGCCGGCTGCCGCCGATCGACCAGAATTGCGCCACGTTTTTCAATCGCTACGTGATCGACGATGGGTATGGCGGGCTGGCCTTTGGCGATGAGGGGGAACGCTGCGCCGCGCTGCTGACCGACCCGAAATGCAAGGTCATGATCATGGGCAATCACGGGATCATGATAATCGGCGACACGGTCGCGGATACATTCAACCGGATGTATTTTTTTGAACGCGCCGCCGAGACCTATATCCGTGCGCTTCAGACCGGACAACCGCTGCGGGTGTTGCCAGATGACATCGCCGAAAAGACCGCACGGGAACTCGAGGAATACCCGGAGCAGGCGGAACGCCACCTCACCGAACTCAAGGCGATCCTTGATTTCGAAGGCTCCGATTACGCCAGCTAGCCACTCAGATACCAGACAGAAACCGGACCGGCGCTGCGAGGGCAGTGCCATCTGCCGCGCAGTCACAATCCAGAGAAGCGAGTAAAGATGCAGTACGGCCTGACGCAGGAACAGGAGATGATCGTCTCGACAGTGCGAGCCTTTGTCGAGAAGGAAATCTATCCGCACGAAGAGCTGGTCGAACGCACCGGCGAAGTACCCGACGAGATCGCGCAAGAGATCAAGCGCAAGACGCAGGAACTGGGGTTCTATGCCTGCAACTTTCCCGAGAGCGTCGGATGCGCCGGGTTGAACCACATGGAATTTGCCCTGGTGGAACGGGAACTGGGGCGCGGATCGATGGCGCTCAACCACTTTTTCGGCCGTCCGCAGAACATCCTGATGGCCTGCGCGGGCGAGCAGGTCGAACGCTATCTGATGCCGGCCGTGCGAGGCGAGCGCATGGACGCGCTGGCGATGACCGAGCCGGGCGCGGGATCGGACGTGCGCGGCATGAAGTGCGCGGCGATCCGCGAGGGCGGAGACTGGGTGGTGAACGGCACCAAGCATTTCATTTCCGGGGCGGATCACGCGGATTTCATCATCGTCTTCATCGCCACCGGAGAGGACCAGACGCCGAAAGGGCCCAAGAAACGGATCACCGCCTTTCTGGTCGACCGGGGCACGCCGGGCTTTACCATCCGCGACGGGTACAAATCCGTGTCCCATCGTGGTTACAAGAACATGATTCTCGAATTCGACGATTGCCGGCTGCCGGACTCCCAGGTTCTTGGAGAGGTGGACGGAGGTTTCGAGGTGATGAACACCTGGCTCTATGCCACGCGCATCACCGTCGCCACGATGTCGGTCGGACGCGCGCGACGGGTGTTCGACTATGCGCTGGACTACGCGGCGACGCGGGAACAGTTCGGCCAGAAGATCGGCAAGTTTCAGGGCGTTTCGTTCCAGATCGCCGACATGATCACCGAAATAGATGCCGCGGATCTGTTGACGCTGGCCGCCGCGGACCGGCTGGACAAGAGGCTGCCCGCCAATCGCGAGATCGCGAGCGCCAAGCTCTATGCCAGCGAGATGCTGGCGCGGGTCACGGACACGGCAATCCAGATTCACGGGGGCATGGGCTTGATGGACGACTATCCGCTGGAACGATTCTGGCGGGACGCGCGGGTCGAGCGGATCTGGGACGGGACCAGCGAGATCCAGCGCCATATCATCAGCCGCGATCTGTTGCGGGCCCTGGGCGCGTGAAGGCGGTTCGAATGGGCATGGCCCATCCGAGCGGTGCGAGGGGCCAGCCCCTCGCGCTCCCCGGGATATTTTCAACAGGAAAAAGGGGAGACGACCGGATGATCGCCCCCCGAACGGAAAGAGCACGCTCTTTTCCCTGCACGGCCATCGGCGTCCCCGCCTGTGCCGTATCGGCAGTCTGGCGCCGAAGGGTTAACATTTCATGTTCCGCAGCCGGTCCGGCACGTCGGCGGGTGTACCGATGACGCGTGACCTGTCGCGGATGCTGGCGCCGCGCGGAATTGCGGTCATCGGTGGCGGGACCTGGTGTGCGTCGATCGTGAGCGCCGCGCGGCGCATCGGGTTTGTCGGAACGATCATGCCCGTTCATCCCGACGGGCGCGAGATTGCCGGGCTGCGTGCAGTGCCGTCCGTTGCCGATTGCGCGGTGCCGATCGATGTGGCCTTTGTGGGCGTGAACCGGCATGCAACCATCGATATCGTGTCGCAGCTGTCACGCCTGGGCAGTGGCGGCGCGGTGTGTTTTGCCTCGGGGTTTACCGAGGCGTCAACCGAAGATGCCAATGGGCCAGATTTGCAGGCCCGGCTGGTTGCGGCGGCTGCCGATATGCCCGTGCTTGGACCGAACTGCTATGGATTCGTCAATGCGCTGGACCGGGCGGCGATCTGGCCGGATCAACATGGCATGCGGCCAGTGGAGCGCGGTGTTGCGATCCTGACGCAATCGTCGAACATCGCGATCAACATGACGATGCAGCAGCGGGCGTTGCCGATTGCCTATATGGTCACTTGTGGAAACATGGCGCAAACCAGCCAGGCCGAGATTGCCGCCGCGCTGCTGGACGACAATCGCGTGACGGCGCTCGGGCTGCATATCGAAGGGTTTGGCGCGTTGCGCGACTGGGAAATGCTAGCGCGCAAGGCATATCGGCGCGGGATTCCGCTGGTGGCGCTCAAGCTGGGCAGATCGGAACAGGCACAGCGCGCGGCGGTATCGCACACGGCCTCGCTTGCGGGAAGTGATGCCGGCGCGCAGGCTTTCCTGGATCGGTTGGGGATTGCGCGGGTCGACACGGTGCCCGAGTTGCTGGAAACGTTGAAACTGTTGCATGGGGTGGGGCCGCTTGCGTCGAACCGGATCGCTTCGATCAGCTGTTCGGGCGGCGAGGCGAGCCTGATCGCGGACATGGCGCTTGGGCACGAACTTGTGTTTCCGCCATTGGGGCAGCATCAGAAAGAGGCGCTGAGATCGGCGCTCGGACCGATGGTCGCCTTGGCCAACCCGCTGGATTACCACACCTATATCTGGCGCGATACCGAAGCCATGACGCGAGCCTGGGCGGCGATGGCCGCAGGAGATGTCGCTCTGACAATGAGCATTGTCGATTACCCGCATACCGACGCCAGCGACTGGGATTGTGCGACAGAGGCCGCGCTCGCGGTCCGGGCCCGCAGCGGCGCGCCCTTTGCCATCGCGGCGAGCATGGCCGAACTGATGCCGGTGTCCACGGCGGAACGGTTGATGTCGCACGGTGTCGTACCGTTTTCCGGGCTGGCGGAAGCACTTGCGGCCGCCCAGGCGGCGGCGCGCGTGTCCGAGCCCGATCCGACTCCCATATTGCTGCCCGGTAAAGCGACCGTCGACACGGTACTGACCGAGGCGGAGGCCAAGGCGGCACTGTGCCGTCACGGGCTGCCGGTTCCGGCCTTTCGCATAGTTGCAAGCCAACGGGCGCTGATGGAAGCAAGCGCGGAGCTTCGTCCGCCTTTTGCGCTCAAGGGCGTCGGGCTGGCGCACAAGTCGGAACATGGGGCTGTGCGGCTCGGGCTGGCACGGGACGCGTTGCAAGAGGCCGCGCGACAAATCGGCACCGACGCGTTCCTGATCGAGGAAATGGTCGCCGACGGGGTCGCCGAACTGCTGGTCGGCGTGCTGCGCGACGAGGCACATGGTTATGTGCTGACGCTGGGTGCCGGTGGCATTTTGACCGAATTGTTGCGCGATACGGTATCCCTTTTGCTGCCGGTTACCGAGGCCCAGGTCGAAGAGGCGCTTGGCCGGCTTGCCATCGCCCCGCTGCTGGCCGGGTATCGCGGCCAGCCCGCCGCCGACATGAGGGCGATCCTGCACGCGGTGATGGCGGTGCAGGACTATGTGGTTGCCAACGCGGAAACCGTTGGTGAAGTTGAAATCAACCCGCTGATCTGCACGCCCGACCGGGCGGTTGCGGTGGACGCGCTGATCCGAAAGGCAAAGACATGACGACATCCCCGATTTCCACCTCGCGCGAGGGCGCCGTGCTGATCGTGACGCTGAACCGGCCCAAGGCAAACGCCATCGATCTTGTGACCAGTCGGGTCATGGGCGAGGTTTTCCGTGAATACCGGGATGATCCCGACCTGCGGGTCGCCGTTCTGACAGCCACGGGCGACAAGTTCTTCTGCCCTGGCTGGGATCTGAAGGCCGCCGCGGACGGGGATGCCGTTGATGGCGATTATGGCATCGGCGGGTTCGGCGGCCTGCAGGAACTGCGCGGGATGAACAAGCCGGTGATCGCGGCCATCAACGGCATCGCCTGTGGCGGCGGGCTCGAACTGGCGCTGAGCGCCGACATGATCCTGGCGGCGGATCACGCCACCTTTGCCCTGCCGGAGATACGGTCGGGCACCGTCGCGGATGCGGCGAGTGTCAAGTTGCCCAAGCGCATCCCCTATCACATCGCGATGGAACTGCTGCTGACCGGGCGCTGGTTCGATGCCCAGGAGGCGCATCGCTGGGGGCTGGTCAACGAGGTCCTGCCAGCGGACGCGCTGATGGAACGGGCGATGGAGCTGGCGCGGCTGATCGCGAGCGGCCCGCCGCTGGTCTATGCTGCGATCAAGGAAATCGTGCGCGACGCCGAAGACTCCAAGTTCCAGGACGCAATGAACCGGATCACCAAGCGTCAGTTGCAGAGTGTCGACATTCTCTATTCATCCGAGGATCAGCTGGAAGGCGCGCGCGCCTTTGCGGAAAAGCGGGACCCGGTCTGGAAGGGTCGATAGGCGGGCCGCTCAACGCTTGCAGAATACCGCGATCAGAGCGATGTCATCGCGGTGTTCGCCGGTGGCAAGATCGCCGTAGATCCGTGTCTCTTTCAGCGAAAGCGCCTGAATCCGCGTTTCCGCGAGTTTTGCGAGCTTGGCGGCGAAACCGGCGCATTCATAATGCTTCGCATTGATGGACAATGCAAATTGCGCACCATGCCGCGCGACCGGCAACAGAGCGTCGATTGCGTCGGGCCCCACATGACCGGTGGTGAAAGTGCCGGAGGACACGATGCCGGAATAGCTCTCGTGCGGAACCGGAATACCAAGGTTCAGATCGGCTTCGATGGCATCGCGATAGATGTCCTTGCGCATTGCCTGATCGAGCATCTCGGCGCTGATGTCGGTTGCATCGATCGGTCCGACGCCGAGATCGCCCAGCACTGCGCCGCACAGGCCGGTGCCCGCCCCCACATCGAGAACCGGCCCCTGCCCGCCAGCCGCGACAAAGGCGCGCGCCGTGTGCACATGCAGTTGGTAATCCTCGCGCGCGGCAAAGGACTGATCGTAATCACCGGCCCATTCCGCATAGAGACGCCGGGAGTCCTGCGGCGTGTTCAGCGCATAGGCTGATTTCAGATCGGGTGCATCATCGCTCATCAGCCCATCAAAGTCACAACCGGGATTCGAATCAAGTGCGTCGTTGAAGCACTTGCATCTGATCAAGCCGCGTATCATCAAGGAACGATGACCGGTACACTTCTCTCCATGGGCCACGGCTATACCGCGCGGGCCTTGTCAAATCGGGTGGCTCCTGCGGGCTGGCGCGTCATCGGCACCACCCGTGACCGGGACCAGCTTGACAACATTCGGCAATCGGGCGCCGAACCGATGCTCTGGCCCGGTGACGTACCGCCATTGGACGGGGTGACACATCTGCTGATTTCAACGGCGCCGACCGAAGAGGGGGATCCGGTACTGCACGCCCTCGGACAGGAGATCGCCCGGCGCGCCCGCCAGTTTCAGTGGGTCGGCTACCTGTCGACCACGGCGGTCTATGGCGATCATCAGGGCGCATGGGTAGATGAGACGACACCCGCAACCCCGGCCTCCAAGCGCGGACGGCTGAGGGTGCATGCAGAAGAGCAATGGGCCGCGATACCCGACCTGCCGCTGCATATCTTTCGCCTCGCGGGCATTTACGGCCCCGGACGCGGTCCGTTCTCGAAACTGAAACGCGGCGGTCTGCGCCGGATCATAAAACCCGGTCAGGTGTTTTCGCGCATTCACGTCGACGATATCGCCACGGTGCTCGCGGCCTCGATGAACCGCCCCGATCCCGGCGCGATCTATAATGTCTGCGACGACGAACCGGTGCCACCGCAGGATGTCATCGCCTATGCGGCGGAACTCCAGGGCTTGCCGCTGCCGCCCGCCGTGCCCTTCGATGAGGCCGACCTGAGCCCGATGGCGCGCAGTTTCTATAGCGAGAACAAGCGGGTGCGCAACGACAGGATCAAGCGGGACCTCGGCATAACACTGCGCTACCCCGACTATCGCTCGGGTCTGACCGCCCTGCACGGCACCTGATCAGGCGCGTTGCTCGCCAATTGTGGCCACGCCCAGCACTTCAAGAACCTTGGCCTCGATCTGTGCGGCCCCCATACCCGCGACCCTGTACATGTCCGCCGGGCTGGCCTGGTCGATGAACGTGTCGGGCAGCACCATCGAGCGGAACTTCAGCCCGTGATCAAACACCGCTTCATCGGCCAGCAACTGCGCCACGTGGCTGCCAAAGCCGCCCACCGCCCCCTCTTCGATGGTGATCAGAGCCTCGTGATCCTCCGCGAGGGACAGGATCAGGTCACGGTCCAGCGGTTTGACAAAGCGGGCGTCGGCAACGGTTGGCCGAATACCCTTTGACGCCAGCGCCTCGGCGGCCTTTTGCACCTCGGCCAGACGCGCCCCGAAGGACAGGATCGCAACGCGCTTGCCCCGCTGGATCATGCGCCCCTTGCCGATCTCAAGCGGTTTTCCCTGCTCGGGCAATTCCACGCCCACGCCTTCTCCGCGCGGAAACCGGAACGCGATAGGCCCATCGTCATGCGCGACCGCAGTCGCCACCATATGTTTCAACTCGGCCTCATCCGCCGCCGCCATCACCGTAAAGCCCGGCAGGTTCGCCAGGAACGCGGTATCGAAACTGCCCGCATGGGTCGCACCATCAGCACCGACGAGCCCGGCCCTGTCGATTGCAAAGCGCACCGGCAGGCGTTGAATCGCGACGTCATGCACGACCTGATCGTACCCGCGTTGCAGGAAGGTCGAATAAATCGCGCAGAATGGCTTCATCCCGCCCGCCGCGAGCGCCGCCGAGAAGGTGACCGCGTGCTGCTCGGCGATCCCCACATCGAAACAGCGGCTGGGAAAGCGCTCGGCGAACAGGTTCAGACCGGTTCCATCCGGCATCGCGGCGGTCACGGCGACGATCTTGTCATCCGCCTTGGCCATCTCGGTCAGGGTCTTGCCGAACACGCTGGTATAGCTGGGCGCGTTCGACGGTGCCTTTTTCTGCTCGCCGGTCACCACGTCGAACTTGGCAGTGGCGTGGCCCTTGTCCTGGGCCCGTTCGGCGGGCGCATAACCCTTGCCCTTGCGGGTCAGCACATGGATCAGAATGGGGCCCCGTGCCCGCGCCTTGACCGTGCGCAGCACCGGCAAAAGCTGGTCCATGTCATGCCCGTCAATCGGTCCGACATAGGAAAAACCGAGCTGTTCGAAGAGCGTGCCGCCGACCGCCATGCCTTTCAGAACATCCTTGGCCCTCCTGGCCCCTTCGCGGAACGGCTCCGGCAAGAGCGACACCGCACCCTTGGCCGCGGCCTTGAGCTCCTGAAAAGGCTCTTCGGCGTAAAGCCGCGACAGGTACGAGGACAAGGCCCCGACCGGCGGTGCGATGCTCATCTCGTTATCGTTCAGGATGACGATCAGCCGCTTGTTCAGATGGCCTGCATTGTTCATCGCCTCAAAGGCCATGCCCGCGCTCATCGCGCCGTCTCCGATCACGGCGATGGCGTCGCCCAGACCTTCGGGCGTGACACCCCCCAGGTCGCGCGCGACGGCAAACCCAAGTGCGGCGCTGATTGATGTGCTGGAATGTGCGGCCCCGAACGGATCATAGGGTGACTCGCTGCGCTTGGTGAACCCGCTCAGCCCATCCTTCATCCGAAGGGTGCGGATGCGGTCGCGCCGTTCCGTCAGGATCTTGTGCGGATAGCACTGGTGCCCCACGTCCCAGATGATCTTGTCGCGCGGCGTATCGAACACCGCGTGCAGCGCCACGGTCAGTTCGACAACCCCGAGCCCCGCGCCAAGGTGACCGCCGGTCACGGAAACCGCCGAAATCGTCTCGGCACGCAATTCGTCGGCGATCTGGCGCAATTCCGCATCGCTGAAATGCTTCAGCTCTGCCGGACGGGTCACGCCGTCCAGCAAGGGCGTGTTTGGTCGGTCTGCCATATGCCGCCTCCCTGCGGGGCTGTTTCAACTCTCGCGCGCAATAACGAAACGGGCGGCTGCGCGCAATGTTTCGGCCTCGCTTCCATAGGAATCCAGCGCCGCACTGGCCTGCTCGATCAGGTCCGAGGCGCGCGCCCGGGCACCATCCAGCCCCAGCAGCGACACAAAGGTCGCCTTGTTGGCCTCTGCGTCCTTCTGAAGGCGCTTGCCCGCTTTATCGGCATCGCCCTCGACATCGAGGATGTCATCGGCGATCTGGAATGCAAGTCCGAGCGCACCGGCATACTGCCGCAAGGGCTCGGGATCGCACCCGGCCAAGCGTGCGCCGGCACAGGCCGACCATTGGATGAGTGCCCCGGTCTTGCCGGCCTGCAACATGGTGATCTGATCAAGTGTCAGCGCTTCGCTTGCCGCTTCCGCCGCCATATCGAGCGCCTGCCCCAGAACCATGCCCTGCGCACCGCTCGCCCGCGCCAACGACAGGGCCAGTTCCGCGCGTATCTCCGCCGATCCGCTCTCGGGGTGGCTCACCAGTTCGAATGCAAGGCTTTGCAGCGCATCCCCGGCGAGCACCGCCACCGCTTCGTCCCATTTGACATGCACTGTCGGACGGCCACGGCGCAGATCGTCATCATCCATGCAGGGCAGGTCGTCATGCACCAGCGAATAGGCATGCAGCGCCTCGATCGCCGTCGCCGGCCAGATCGCCTGCCCCGGTGCAACGCCATGAAGACGCGCGGATTCCAGCACGAGAAACCCGCGCAACCGCTTGCCGCCCTGGGTGGCATAGGCCATCGCCTGCACCACGGGCACCTGGTCCAGATCACGCAGAACTTGATCAAAATGGCGCTGGATCCGCTCGGCGGCCCGCGCCAGTCGCTCCGGAAACATCTATTGCGCGTCGACCGGGGTGGTTCCGGTGGGATTGCCGTCGCTGTCAAGCTTGATCGCGGCGACCTTTTCCTCGGCCCGCTTGAGCTCTTCCTCGCACCGCTTCTTGAGTTGCGCCCCCCGCTCGTAGAGCGAGATCGAATCGTCCAGCGGCACGTCCCCGTGCTCCAGACGGTCGACCACCGACTCGAGTTCCTTCATCGCCTGCTCAAAGCTCATTTCTGCAACGGGGGTATCGGTCATTTTGCGGCCTTCATCAGTTCCTGCACATGCGCCAGCACCGACGCGGACAGCGCGTGCAAATCATATCCGCCCTCCAGTGTCGAGACCACCCGGCCATCGCACAACTCATCCGCCAGCTTGCACAGTTCGGCGGTCAGCCAGGCAAAATCCCCGGTCTGCCATTCGAGATTGGCCAGCGGGTCATCTGCATGGGCGTCAAACCCTGCCGATATGATGATCAGTTCAGGTTTGAAATCGCGCAGCCGCGGAAACGCCTTGTCCTCGTACTCGCGCCGCATATGCGCCCCGTCCGACCCGGGGGGCAGCGGAATGTTCAGGATGGTGTCATAAGCCCCGGTTTCATCGGCCCGCCCGGTGCCCGGAAACAACGGAATTTGCTGGCTGGTGATCAGCAATGCGCGCTTTTCGTCCCACAGCAAATCCTGCGTGCCATTGCCGTGATGCACGTCAAAATCCACCACCGCGACCCGGTTAAGCCCGTGATGATCCAGCGCATGTTTTGCCGCCAGCGCCGCATTGCCGAACAGGCAGAAGCCCATTGGTGTTTCGGTCTCGGCATGGTGGCCCGGTGGACGAACGGCGGCAAACGCGTTCGGAGCCTCACCGCCCAGTACCATGTCCACCGCGCGCACCGCCGCACCCGCCCCACGATAAGCGGCGTTCAGCGTGCCGGGCGACATCCACGTGTCACCATCAAGCGCCACCTGCCCTTCGGAGGGAAGCGCGCGGCGCAACCCTTCGATATATCCCGCCGGGTGGATGCGCAGAATGTCGTCATCCGCCGCCATCGGTGCCGTCACGCGGTTCAAGTCCAGCGGTTCGAGCGTGTGCAGAACATGCTCCAGACGGGCGACCCGCTCGGGATGCCCGTCGGGCGTGACATGCGTCAGGCAGTCGGCATGGGTGAGCATTGCTGTTTTCATCGCTGATCCCCTTCCCTCGGTCTCGTTCGCTTTGAAAGCCGCGCCGGTCAGTCGGGCGCCAGCATGTATCCCGCGCCGCGCACCGTTTGCAGATAGCGCGGCTGCTTCGGGTCGGTTTCGATCTTGCGGCGCAGTCGGGTAATCTGCACATCGACCGCGCGTTCCTGCGCCTGCCCCCGGTCGCGGCCAAGATCCTCGACCAGTTTGTTGCGGCTGACCGGCTCGCCCGGGCTGGCAGAGAATATCTTCATAAGCTGACTTTCCGTCGCGGTGAGCCTGACGAGGTCATCCCCCTGCCACATCTCGCCGCGCTCGATATCATAGCGGATTGGTCCCAGATGCAGGATTTTGGGCACCGTGTCACCCGCCGGCGTTTCCGGCATCCGCCGCAGGATGGCATTGATGCGCAGCAACAGCTCCTTGGGTTCGAACGGTTTCGCGAGATAATCGTCGGCACCCGCCTCAAGCCCGGCAATCCGGTTCTCGGTCTCGCCCCGCGCAGTCAGCAGCAGGATCGGTGTCGCCAGGGATTCACGCAGGCTGCGGGTCAGCGTGACGCCGTCCTCGCCCGGCATCATCACGTCCATGACGATCAGATCGAAATCCAGCCCCGACAGGATACGACGTGCATGCGCCGCGTCCCGCGCCGCCGTCACCAGAAATCCGTTCCTGATCAGAAACTTGCGCAACAGATCCCGTATCCGCTCGTCATCGTCGACGATCAACAGATGTGCATCCAGCTCCGCCATCAGGCTCCATCCCTCAACTTGACATATGCGCGGCGCATGTCGGCATCCATCATCGCCTCGAGCACCTGCTTGAACCCCGCCACCGCCTCCGGCCCCGCATCGCGAAAGGCGGCGCGCATCCGCGCCCGCTGGGCATCGCTCAATTCCTGCTCGAGTTTCAGGCCGCTTTCGGTCAGAAAAAGGTGGCGTTCGCGCTTGTCGCTGGTGCCGACGCGGCTCTCGACCAGACCATCCGAAATCAGCGTCCGCAGCACCCGGTTCAGCGATTGTTTGGTCACCCCGAGTATGGCCAGCAGATTGTTGACCGTCGTTCCCGGCGCGCGGTTGATAAAGTGAATGGCCCGGTGATGGGCACGGCCATAGGCCATCTTGCCGAGAATACGATCAGGATCGGCCGTAAAGCCCCGATAGGCGAAGAACATTGCCTCGATACCCTGTCTCAGCTGCTCGTCCGTCAGGAACAGCAGGCTTTCGCCACCGTAAACCTGCGCTGCACGCCCGTCAGACATGATCTGCCTCTCACCCGATTTTTGCCAGCATACGTCAGCCTTGTTGACATTCCAAGTGCGAAGAGGTATCGAATCGCGATTTTAGCGTAATATTGTGTCCGATCCGGACATAAGCGCGCAACAAATGCAAAGGCGCCCAATGCACAGGAGGATGCGCAATGTCAGGCTATGATGATCGTGACGGCCAAATCTGGATGGATGGCAAGCTCGTGGACTGGCGGGGTGCAAACGTACATATTCTGACCCATGCGCTGCATTACGCGTCGTCGGTGTTTGAAGGCGAGCGCGCTTACAATGGCAAGATCTTCAAATCACGGGAACATTCCGAGCGTCTGATCAAGTCCGGCGAGCTGGTCGGTTTCGAAATTCCCTATACGGTCGACGAGATCGAGGCCGCCAAGCAGGAAGTTCTGACCGCCAGCGGTCTCAAGGATGCCTATGTACGTGCGGTTGCTTGGCGCGGGGCCGGCGAGGATATGGGCGTCGCGTCGGCACGCAACCCGGTTCGCATGGCCATCGCCGTATGGGAATGGGGTGCCTATTACGGCGACGCCAAGATGAAGGGGGCCAAGCTCGACATCTCCAAGTGGAAACGCCCGAGCCCGGAAACCATCCCGGTACATGCCAAGGCGGCAGGCCTCTACATGATCTGCACGATGTCCAAGCACGAGGCAGAGGCCAAGGGATGCTCGGACGCGCTGTTCATGGATTATCGCGGTTATGTCGCCGAAGCCACGGGCGCAAACATCTTTTTTGTCAAGGATGGCGAAGTGCATACGCCCAAGGCCGATTGCTTCCTGAATGGCCTGACCCGACAGACAGTGATCGGCATGCTCAAGGATCGTCAGATCAAGGTGCACGAGCGCCACATCATGCCCGAAGAAATGGAAGGCTTCGAGCAATGCTGGCTGACCGGCACCGCTGCCGAGGTGACGCCGGTGGGGCAGATCGGCGACTATACGTTCGAAGTTGGCACGCTGACCCGCGAGATCGCGCAAGACTACGAAAAGCTGGTCCGCAACTGATCCACAGGCGGGTGAACGTCGCGGCGATTGTCGCGAATATTTCATGATACTGCCGACTGACGTTTACACGGCTGCAATCCTATCCGCGCATCTAGCCAATCAGGATTGCAGCCATGAACAAACTCTACAGACCATCCCGCCGCGCCGTGCTGGCGGGCGGAACCGCCTTTGCCGCATCGCTGGCCATGCCCGCCATCAGCCGGGCCTCTTCCCGCCCCGTCTTTACCCATGGCGTGCAGTCCGGCGATGTCGACATGTCCAGCGGGATGATCTGGACCCGCACAGACCGCCCCGCGCGCGTGTCGATGGAAGTCTCTACCACCGAGAGCTTTGCCGATGCGCGCCAACTGGCGCCGCTGGATGCGGTTCCGTCAAGCGATCTGGCCGTCAAGCGGCTGATCGAGGGTCTGCCGTCGGATCAGGATATCTTCTACCGGTTCGTTGCTGCCGATCTGCAGGACGTGAATGCGATCAGTGAACCGATTGTCGGTCGCTTCCGCACCGCACCGGCGGCCCGCCGCGACGTGCGCTTCGTCTGGTCGGGCGACACCGCCGGACAGGGCTGGGGCATCGACGAGGACGGCATGGCCACCTATGCCACGATGGCGCGTCACCAGCCCGATTTCTTCATCCATTCCGGCGACACCATCTATGCGGATGGCGCCATGCAGGACGAAGTCGAACTCCCGGGTGGCGGCATCTGGAAAAACACCGTCCTGATCGACGAGAAGCGCAAGGTTGCCGAAACGCTCGACGAATTCCGGGGCCAGTGGAAATACAACATGATGGACGGCCATGTACGCGACATGAACGCCATCGTGCCGACCTATTTCCAGTGGGACGACCACGAGGTGGTCAACAACTGGTCCGCGTCCAAGGACCTGACCGCGGATGATCGCTATACCGAAAAGTCCGTCGCCCTGCTGCAATCGCGGGCCGCACGGGCCTTTCACGAGATGTCGCCCATCCGCTTCACCCCGCAGGAACCGGGCCGCGTGTATCGCAAGATCGGCTATGGCCCGATGCTCGACGTGTTCTTCCTCGACCTGCGCAGCTATCGCGGTCCGAACAGCGACAACGTGCAGGAAACCGAATCCGACGCGACCCGCATCCTCGGGCAAGAGCAGATGGCCTGGCTCAAGCGCGAACTGGCCCAGTCGCAGGCGACCTGGAAGGTCATCGCCTCGGATATGCCGATCGGGCTGGTCGTGCGCGATGGCGACACCAGGTTCGAAGCGGTCGCCAACGCCGATGACGGCACGGCCAAGGGCCGCGAGATCGAAATCGCCGAGTTGCTCCGGTTCATCAAGACGGCAAGGATCACCAACACCGTCTGGTTCACCGCCGACGTCCATTATACGGCGGCGCATTACTATGATCCGAACAAGGCACAGTTCCAGGATTTCGAACCCTTCTGGGAATTCGTCTCGGGGCCGCTGCATGCCGGTACGTTCGGACCGAACGCGCTGGATGGTACCTTTGGACCAGAGGTCAAATACGTCAAGGCTCCGACCGAAGAGCAGGGCGTGAACCTGCCGCCGAGCGCGGGGCTGCAATTCTTTGGTCTTGTCGATATCGACGGTGCCACCCAGCAGATGACGGTGCGTCTGATGGATCGGGCCGACACCGAGTTGTGGTCGGTCACCCTCGACCCGACGCAAGCGGCGATCTGATCGGATTGCGAAACAGAAAACGGGCCCCGGCATCTGTCCGGGGCCCGCATCGGGTTGGGATCAGACGAGTACGAAATCGTCCGCGTCGATCTTGTGCACCCATTGCAACAGGATCGAATCGTCTCCGGCTTCGATTTTCAGCCCGCGATTGGTGACCGTCGCAGCGTCGAGCACATCCTGCTCTGTCGCGAAATCCTCGCGCGACAGAAGGAGTTCATCGCGCCAGAAGAAATCCCGCACGATGTTGTCGCCGGACAGGTTGGTAAAGTCGAACGTGTCGGCCCCCAGTCCACCGACAAAGCGGTCGTCGCCCGCATCATCGACCAACCGGTCCTTGCCACGGTTGCCGATCAGATAATCATCACCCTCGCCGCCAAGGATGACATCGGCCCCCTTGCGGCCGAAAATGATATCGTCTCCGCTGCTGCCGATCAGGACATCCTTCTTGTGCGTGCCCTTGACAAAGCCGCCGTTAGGCTCGCCCAGATCAAGCGGCACAAGCACCCGGTCGATCGCCTGGATCTCGCCATTGGCGGTGGTGATATCGGTCAGGCCGTCAATGAACCTGGCATTGGCGATATCGGGATCGGCATCGACCAGTTCATTGCCATCAATACCAAGACGCGCGCCGTCAAGCGCCGTGTCGACGAGCCGCGCATCTTGCAATTCCGCAACCGACGCGCCGCCGATCTTGAGGTGATAAAGCAGGACATCCGTCACCTGCTCGGCACCCAATGCAGTGACAAGAGCCCCGGCGATCTCCGCATCCGCCAGCGATGAGACGTCCAGCCCCAGGTCGGCGGCGAGTTTGCGAAACGCCTCATCGGTGGGTGCGAACACGGTGAAGGACGCATCGCGATCGTCAACGACCGCATCAAGGCCCGTCGCCGAAAGCGCGGCGGTCAGAACCTCGAAACTGTCATTGGAACCGGCCACATCCGCGATGGTCGGACGCTGCATGGCCTCGGCAACGTCAATCGGCAGGAGAACCCGGTCGATAGCCTGAATGACACCGTTTGTAGCCTGAATGTCGGTCAGCCCGGTAATGAAATCGGGATTTTCGACATCTGGATCCGCGTCAACGAGGGTTGTCCCATTTACGTCAAAGGTCGCGCCCGAAAGCGTCGTGACCGTTCCCTCGGCCTGCAAATCGCTGACTTTGGCGCTTCCGGCCCGCACGTGATAGGTCAAAACACTGGTCAGGGTCTCGACCCCCAGCGTTTCAACCAGCATGGTCGCGATTTCGGTTTCGCTCATGCCCGCGACGTCCAGACCCAGCGTATTCGACGCCAGTTCGACAAAGGCCGCATCGGTGGGCGCAAAGACGGTGAAGTCACCGGGCGCGGTGAACGTGTCGGACAACCCTGCGGCCTTCAGCGCCGCCTCCAGAATGTCGAAATCGTCGTTCTTTGCCGCGATCTCACCAATCGACAAGATTGGTTTCGGTTCCGGAGCCGGCGGAAAGAACTTGTCCAGAATATCCGAAAGAAAACTTAGAAATGACATGCTGATCTCCCTTTAGACGTTTGACGCCACATCGCACCGCGGCACGCCCTTTGCCATTCAACGGGCCGTCGGGCAGGCCGTTCGCGATGCGCGATAAACGGGTATACGCAACACCATCGGGCGCAGATCAGTCCCGCACACCGGAACATTGCCGGCACACTGGCATGTGAAGCAGCGTGAGAAGTCTGTCAGAACCTGGACTTGTCAGCTCTTGGGATCGGTGACAGCGCGTGCGCGCGCGCGCTCGAGACCGAGCTGGTGCTCGCGCCAGATCACCAGAACGTTGCCGGCAATCACCAGCGCGGCCCCGCTCAGCATGACCGCCGTGGGCAGTTCGCCAAACCAGAAATACCCCAGCAGGATGGCGAATATCATCGAGGCATAGTCATAGGGCGCAAGCATCGAAGCCGGCCCGAAGCGGTAGGAAGAGGTGACCAGGATCTGTGCAACGCCGCCGATCAGACCGGCAAGGATCAGCAGACCCAGCGTGTCACGCTCCGGCACGACCCAGCCGAACGGCAGAGTCATCAGAGAAATCAGCGAGGCGGTCGCAGAGAAATAGAATACGATTGCCGCCGTATGCTCGGTCTGAACCAGCTTGCGGATGTGGATTTGCACGAATGCGCGGGCAATCGTCGCGGTGATGATGAACATTGCGCCAAGTGTCGCGCCGTCTTCGAGATCCGCGCCGCTTCCCAGACGCGGCCAGACCATGATCAGCACACCGACCAGCCCGACGAGCACCGCCGAAATCCGGATCATGCGGATGGTCTCGCCCAGCATGATGGCGGCCAGAATGACCGTGAAGATCGGGGTGGCATAGCCGATCGCCGTGACTTCGGGCAGTGGCAGCAGGCCCAGCCCGGCAAATGTCAGCGCCATCGCCATCGTGCCCAGCAGCCCGCGCCAGAAATGACCCATCGGTTGCCGGGTCACCAGACCGTTGCGCAATTCACCCCGCGCCGCCAGCCAGACGACGATCACGGGAATCGCGAAAAACGAGCGAAAGAACACCGCCTGGCCCGGCGGCACCTCTGCCGACGTCGCCTTGACCAGTGCCGCCATCACCGTGAACAGGCAGATTGCACACAGTTTGAGAGAGACCGCCAGCCCAGGTCGATGCGATGTTAACATTTTTGCCATGGCGTCTTCCTGCGCCCGAAACGCGGAAAGATCAATGGGCATCCGTCAGCACCGCACCGGCCGGTGCAGTTCCCGGCTCACCGCAGCGCGCGGAGGCGGTGACCGCCGCCCCTTACCCGATCTTGCCGCGATTTTCGCCCACCTGTCCGCGATGCAGCAACATGTGGTCGAGGATCACACAGGCCATCATCGCTTCGCCCACGGGAACCGCGCGGATACCGACACAGGGATCGTGACGGCCCTTGGTGATGATCTCGGTTTCCTCGCCCGTTCTGGTGATGGTCTTGCGCGTGGTCAGGATCGAACTGGTGGGTTTGACGGCAAACCGCACGACGATGTCCTGCCCGGTGCTGATGCCGCCGAGAATGCCGCCCGCATGATTCGAGCTGTATCTCGGGCCGCCCTGTCCCATGAAGATCTCGTCGGCATTCGCATCGCCGGTGAGCATCGCCGCCGACATGCCTTCGCCGATCTCGACCCCCTTGACCGCGTTGATGCTCATCATCGCGGCGGCAAGGTCGGTGTCGAGCTTGCCGTAGACCGGCGCCCCGAGCCCGGCGGGGACGCCACGGGCGACGACTTCGATGATCGCACCGACCGAATTTCCGGATTTGCGCAGGTCGTCAAGATACGCCGCCCATGTCCGGGCGGCCTCGGCATCGGGCGCCCAGAACGGATTCGCCTCGATCTGGGCCCAGTCGAACTGTGTCCGGTCGATCGCCTGTGCGCCCATCTGAACCATGTAGCCGGTGATCTGAACATCCGGCGCCAGCGCCCGGATCGCCTCGCGGGCGAGACCACCCGCCGCAACCCGCGACGCGGTTTCCCGTGCCGACGAGCGCCCGCCACCGCGATAATCGCGGATACCGTATTTCTGCCAATAGGTGATATCCGCATGACCCGGGCGGAACTTGTCCTTGATGTCGCCGTAATCCTTGCTGCGCTGGTCGGTGTTCTCGATCATCAACTGCACCGGGGTGCCGGTGGTCTGTCCCTCGAACACGCCGGACAGGATGCGCACCTGATCCGCTTCGCGACGCTGTGTCGTGTACCTGTTCTGTCCGGGTTTGCGCCGGTCCAGCCAGTGCTGGATCATCGACTCGTCAATCTCGACCCCCGGCGGGCACCCGTCGACCGTCGCGCCGAGCGCGGGACCGTGGCTTTCGCCCCATGTGGTGACACGGAACAGGTGGCCAAAGCTGTTGATCGACATGGGCAGGCTCCTTTTGGCCCGTGCTTTAGCCGGGGCAGGAAGGCGTCGCAAGCGATAGTCTGACGCCGGGGCGCTGCCCCCGCCGCCCTGCGGGCGGCTCCCCCGGAGTATTTCGCCAAAGATGAAGCGGCGGTCGCTTGTCATTCGTCGGGCCGCGATCTAGGGTTTTGGCAACCTCGGGGTGCCTTGACCGGCTGAGACGCGCGATGCGGACCCGTTGAACCTGAACCGGCTCGTACCGGCGTAGGAAAGGTCTGGACATCCTTCCGACCCTGCCCGTCGCCGCCAAGGGAGGATGCCATGAAACATCTCGCGATCGCCGCGGGCATTTGCGGTGCCACGGTCGCTACGGCAGAGACACCTGAACTGACCGTCTATACCTACGACAGTTTTGTTTCCGAATGGGGGCCGGGCCCGGCCATCGAGGCGGCCTTTGAGGAAACATGCAAATGTAACCTGACGCTGGTGGGCGCGGGCGACGGCGCCGCGCTGCTGGCGCGTCTCAAGCTGGAAGGGGCGCGCAGTGATGCGGATGTCGTTCTCGGGCTCGATACCAACCTGACTGCGGCGGCGATGGAGACCGGGCTGTTCGCGGAGCACGCCGTGCAGGCTGATTATGCCTTGCCGGTCCCGTGGAACGATCCGGTGTTCGTGCCCTATGACTGGGGGTATTTCGCCTTCGTACACGAGGCCGATGCCGCCGCGCCATCGAATTTCCGGGCATTGGGCGACAGCGACGCCAGGATCGTCATTCAGGACCCGAGGTCGTCGACTCCGGGGCTCGGGCTGCTGATGTGGGTCAAGGCCGCCTATGGCGACGAGGCCGCGGCGATCTGGCGGGGGCTGGCCGACAACATCGTGACGGTGACCAAGGGATGGAGTGAGGCCTATGGTCTGTTCCTGGACGGGGAGGCGGACATGGTGCTCTCCTACACCACCTCGCCGGCCTATCACCTGATCGCGGAAGAGGATGCCAGCAAGTCCGCCGCAGTCTTTGAGGAGGGCCATTACCTGCAGATCGAGGTGGCGGCCAGGCTGGCCAATTCAGATCAGCCCGAGCTGGCCGGGGCGTTTTTGCAATTCATGGTGACGGATGCGTTTCAATCGGTGATCCCGACCACAAACTGGATGTACCCGTCGGTCATGCCTGCGGGTGGGCTGCCACAGGGATTCGAGACGCTGGCCCAACCGGACAAGGCGCTGATCGTGCCCGCGCACGAAGCGGCCGCGTTGCGGGATGAAGCACTGGCAGAGTGGCTCGGCGCGCTCAGCCGATAGGTCATCGCGGCGGGATCGGCGCGGCGGCAATCGTCGCGATGCTGATCCTGGGCGCGTTGATCGCGGTCGCCCTGCGCGCCGAGACCAGTCGCGGGATGGGACCGTCCGACTGGGCGGCGGTGCGCTTCACCGTGCTGCAGGCTGCGCTTTCTGCGCTGTTCAGTGTCGCGCTTGCCGTGCCGGTGGCACGCGCGCTCGCCCGACGGCGTTTCCCGGGACGGCGGCTGTTGATCGTGCTGCTGGGTGCGCCGTTCATCCTGCCGGTGATCGTTGCCGTACTGGGCTTGCTCGCGGTGTTCGGGCGGAATGGCTGGATCAGCGTGGCGCTTGGCGCGGTCGGATTGCCGCCGCTGCAGGTTTACGGGCTGCATGGTGTGGTGCTGGCGCATGTGTTCCTGAACCTGCCGTTGGCGACGCGGTTGATCCTGCAAGGCTGGCAGGAAATCCCCGCGGAGCGGTTTCGCCTCGCCGCGCAACTGGGTGCCGGGCCGCATGCGATGTGGCGCCTTCTGGAGCGTCCGATGCTGTGGCAGGTCGCGCCCGGCGTTCTTGCCGTGGTCTTCGCGATCTGCCTGACCAGCTTTGCGGTGGCGCTGACGCTGGGTGGCGGTCCCAAGGCCACGACGATAGAACTCGCGATCTATCAGGCGTTTCGCTTTGATTTCGATCTCGGACGTGCGGCGCTTCTGTCCTGCATCCAGATCGTGCTGACCGGCATGGCGGCGATGATTGCGCTGCGCACGTCGCGGGGCGACGGGTTTGGCGGCGGGCTGGACCGCCCGGTGCAGCGATGGGACGCCCGCAATCCCATCGCCCGCGTCCTGGACGGTTCCATCATCCTGTTTACCGCCGGGTTCCTGTTGTTGCCTCTCGCAGCGATCTTTCTCTCGGGGCTTGGCGGATTGGCCAGGCTTCCCGCAAGCGTGATTGCGGCGACGATGAATTCGGTCCTTGTCGCTGCGATCAGCGCGCTGATCACGCTGGCCCTGGCGCTGCCCATGGCGGTGGCAGTGGCGCTTGGACGGGGGGTGTTCGTCGAGTTTGCCGGGTTGCTCGGGCTGGCCGCATCGCCGCTGGTCATCGGGACCGGATTTTTCGTGGTGGTGTATCCGCTCGTCAATCCGACCGCGTTGTCCTTGCCGGTGACGGCCCTTGTCAACGCGTTGATGGCCCTGCCCTTTGCGCTGCGCATCCTGGTCCCGCGCGCGCGGCAGGTGATCGAGCGCAGCGGGCGACTGGCGCTGACGCTGGGCATGGCGGGCCGACCGTTCCTGCGCCGCGTTCTGTTGCCCCGCATGCGGGCGCAGATCGGTTTTGCCGCAGGGCTCTCGGCGGCCTTGTCGATGGGAGATCTCGGGGTGATCACCCTGTTTGCCGATTCCGAACAGGCGACACTGCCCTTGCAGGTGTTCCGGCTCATGGGGGCATATCAGATGGAGACGGCGGCGGCGGCGGCGGTGTTGCTGCTGTCGATGTCGATCGCCCTGTTCTGGCTTCTGGATCGCGGGGGGCGCTGGCATGCTGAGGCTTGAAAAGCTCGTAATCGACAATGGCGGCTTCACGCTCTCGGCTGATTTCGCCATCGAAGCGGGCCGCAAGGTTGCGATCATAGGGCCGTCTGGCGCGGGAAAGTCCACCCTGATCGGGGGGATCGCGGGGTTTCATCCGGTTGCGGCGGGTCGCCTGATCTGGGACGGCAAAGACCTGACCGACAGGCCCCCCGGTGCGCGACCGCTTGCGATGCTGTTTCAGGATGGCAACCTGTTTCCGCATCTGACCATCGCGCAGAATGTGGGCCTCGGACTGAATCCGAACCTGCGGCTGGACAGGATGCAATGGCGGCAGGTCGAAACCGCGATTGCACATGTCGGGCTTCACGGGATGGGCGCACGTAAACCTGCCGCGCTCTCGGGTGGCCAGCAAAGCCGCGCCGCGCTGGCCCGGGTTTTGATCCAGGACCGGCCATTGTTATTGCTCGATGAGCCCTTTGCCGCTCTGGGACCGGCTCTGAAGAACGAGATGCTGGACCTTGTTGACAGGCTGGCGTCCGAGACCGGCGCGACCGTCCTGATGGTCAGCCATGATCCGCAGGATGCCCGCCGGATCGCGGATGAGATCGTTTTGGTGGCCGATGGCATTGCCCACGCGCCGCAATCTGCGGCGCCGCTTCTGGACGATCCGCCGCCGGCGCTGCGGGCCTATCTCGGTTAGGTCCGAAACGGTTCGTGCAGACCCAGATGTTCACCGCACTGACCCTTGCCAAAATCGGCCCCGCGCTGCATGAGTGAGCATTCACTGGAGTCAGGCAGATGCATCCCAACCCGGCATACCGCACCGCAGACGCGCAGACGAATATCGATTTTGCACGCGAACGCGGGTTTGGTGTCTTGGCGGTTGCGGCCGATGACGGTGCGCCGAACCTGTCGCATGTGCCATTCCTTCTGTCGGATGACGGGGCGAGTGCGGATTTGCATCTGGTGCGGTCCAACCCGATCGCGCGCGGTGCAACTCCGCGACCGGCACGGATCGCCGTTTCGGGACCCGACAGCTATATATCGCCCGACTGGTACGGCCTCGTGGATCAGGTCCCGACATGGAATTACATTGCGGTGCATCTGACCGGAGTGTTGGAGCGGCGACCACAGGACGAGTTGCGCGACATTCTGGATCGGGAATCGGCGTTTTTCGAATCTCGCCTTCTGCCCAAGACACCGTGGCGTGCCGACAAGATGGACGGCGACGCACTGGACCGGATGATGCGCATGATCGTTCCCTATCGTCTGCGGATCGAGGCGGTGGATGGAACCTGGAAGCTGAACCAGAACAAGCCCGATGACGCACGCCTTGGCGCGGCGGACCATGTCGAAGCCTCCGGCATCGGAGCGGAAACAGCGTCGCTCGCCGCCCTGATGCGCGCCGCGGATGGACAGGGCGGATAGGTGCGGTAGTCTGGTGCAAACAACACGGGACCCATCATGATGAAGCTCTATCACTCTCCCGCCTCGCCATATGTCCGCAAGGTTTGTGTGCTGCTGCATGAACTGAACCGGACCGATGCGGTCGAACTGAAAACGGTCACGACAACGGTGATGGCCTCGGACGACGGGCTCAAGGCGGCCAATCCGCTCGCGAGGCTGCCCTCGCTGGAACGGCCCGAGGGCACCACGCTCTATGACAGCCGGGTGATCACCGCCTACCTGAATGACCTGTATGGCGGCGGTCTGTATCCGCAGGGCGGCGCGCGATGGGACACCCTGACACTTGAGGCGACCGGCGACGGGATGATGGATTCGGCGGTCTCGATGGCCTACGAAGTGCGGCTGCGCCCGGAAGAGCGGCAATCGACCGACTGGCTCGAGGCACAATGGAGCAAGATCACCCGAGCGCTCGCGGCCCTGAACGCGCGCTGGATGAGCCATCTTTCGGGGCCGGTCACGATGGGGCACGTGTCCGTCGGCTGCGCGCTTGGATATCTCGATTTCCGGCATGGCCCGCGCAACTGGCGGCATGGCAACGACGCGCTGGCGGCGTGGTTCGCCGAGTTCGAATCGCGGGCATCGATGCAGGCAACCCGCCCGCCTGCCGACGCATGATACCGGTTCAGGAGCTGAAACGGCCCGATCCGGGGCGCGCCCAACCGACGCAGTTGCGACACAGCAGCCCAATTGCGGCATCCTGCGCGCCTATGACCGCTGGACGAAGGAGGACCACAACGATAATACGCCCGTGAGAAGCTGCATGAAAATGCGGCCCTTATGCATATTTGCCCGGACCCGGGCGCAGGAATTGGAGTAAACCTCGTGTCCCACGCAGAAGACCACGAAGGCACCCGGAGAGATTTCCTCTACTTTGCCACTGCTGGCGCCGGAGCCGTAACCGCAGGGGCCGCCATCTGGCCGCTGGTCAATCAGATGAACCCGTCCGCCGATGTTCAGGCGCTGTCGTCGATCCGCGTCGACGTGGCCAATGTCGAAGTCGGCACCCAGATCAGTGTCAAGTTTCTCGGCAAACCGGTCTTTATCCGCCGTCGCACGCAGGAAGAGATCGACGAGGCGAATGCAGTCGACATATCGGACCTGCCCGATCCGCTTGCACGCAACGCGAACATTTCGGCTGGATCACCGGCAACCGACCCGAACCGGGGCCTGCTGCCTCCCGGTGCCGAGGCGGGATCGGACAGCGAATGGCTGGTCATGATGGGCGTCTGCACCCACCTGGGATGCGTTCCGCTGGGCGATGGGGCCGGTGATTTCGATGGCTGGTTCTGCCCGTGCCACGGCTCGCACTATGATACAGCCGGACGTATCCGCAAAGGACCCGCGCCCGAGAACCTGCCGGTTCCGTTGGCCGAGTTCGTCGACGACACAACGATCCAACTGGGATAAGGGAGCACATCATGTCCGGTATTCCGCACGATCATTACGAGCCCAAGACCCGTGGCGAAAAGTGGCTGCACAGCCGCCTGCCCATCGTTGGCTTGCTTTATGACACGATCATGATCCCCACGCCCAAGAACCTGAACTGGATGTGGATCTGGGGTATCATCCTGACTTTCTGCCTGGCGCTGCAGATCGTCACCGGGATCGTCCTGGTGATGCATTACACGCCGCATGTCGACATGGCCTTTGCCAGCGTCGAGCACATCATGCGCAACGTCAATGGCGGCTACATGCTGCGCTACCTGCACATGAACGGCGCGTCGCTGTTCTTTATCGCGGTCTACGCGCATATTTTCCGTGGCCTGTACTATGGCAGCTACAAGGCGCCGCGCGAAATCACCTGGATCATCGGCATGCTGATCTTCCTGGCGATGATGGGCACAGGTTTCATGGGCTATGTTCTGCCCTGGGGTCAGATGTCGTTCTGGGGTGCAACGGTGATCACCGGCCTGTTCGGTGCGATCCCGTTCATCGGTGACAGCATCCAGACATGGCTGCTCGGCGGACCGGCGGTCGACAATGCCACGCTGAACCGCTTCTTCAGCCTGCATTATCTGCTGCCCTTCGTGATCGTCGGGCTGGTTGCGGTGCATATCTGGGCTTTCCACACCACCGGCAACAACAACCCCACCGGGGTCGAGGTGCGCCGGGGCTCGAAAGCCGAGGCCGAGAAAGACACGGTTCCGTTCTGGCCCTATTTCGTGATCAAGGATCTGTTTGCCCTCGCGGTGATCCTGGTGGTCTTCTGGGCAATCGTCGGGTTCATGCCGAACTATCTCGGGCACCCGGACAACTATATCGAAGCCAACCCGCTGGTGACGCCTGCGCATATCGTTCCGGAATGGTACTTCCTGCCCTTCTACGCGATCCTGCGTGCCTTCACGTCCGAGGTCTGGGTCGTTCAGATCGCCTCTTTCATCACCGGCGGCATCATCGACGCCAAATTCTTCGGCGTGCTGGCGATGTTCGGTGCCATTGCGGTCATGGCGATCGTACCTTGGCTCGATACCTCCTCGGTCCGGTCGGGTCGCTATCGTCCGATGTTCAAATGGTGGTTCTGGCTGCTGGTCATCGACTTCTTCGCGCTGATGTGGCTGGGTGCCATGCCTGCGGAAGAACCCTATGCGACCTTCTCGCTGATCGCCTCGGCCTACTGGTTCGCCTATTTCCTGGTGATCCTGCCAATCATGGGCGTGATCGAGAAACCCGACCCGCAACCGGCGACCATCGAAGAGGATTTCGAGGCGCATTATGGCAAGACAGCTGATGCCGGCAAGGATGCCGCAGCGGCCCCAGCCGAATAAGAAGAGGACCGGGACAGATGATCAAACAACTCGCACTCAGTGCCGCCCTCGCCCTCGCGCCTGTCGCCAGCTTTGCGGCCGGCGATGAAGAGCAGCATATCGAGGACTTTGCGTTCTCGTTCGAAGGCCCGTTCGGCACCTATGACCAGCAGCAGCTGCAACGCGGCCTGCAGATCTATACCGAGGTCTGCGCCGCCTGCCACGGCATGCGCTATGTGCCGTTGCGCACGCTTGCGGACAAGGATGGCGTTGGCCTCTCCGATGTCGCCGTGCGTGCCTATGCTGCGCTGAACTTCGAAGTGTTCGACCCCGAGCTGGACGATTTTCGTCCGGCCAAGCCGACCGACCACTTTCCGGCAAACGACGCGGTCGGCGCGCCCGACCTCAGCCTGATGGCCAAGGCCCGCGCCGGGTTCCACGGCCCCTATGGCCTGGGCCTGAACCAGCTCTTCAAGGGCATGGGCGGCGCGGAATATATCGCCTCACTGCTGAACGGTTATACCGGCGAAGAAAAGGAAGAGGCCGGCACGATCCTCTACGAGAACACCGCGTTCGCCGGCGGCTGGATCTCGATGGCGCCGCCGCTTTCGGATGATCTGGTCGAATTCGCCGACGGCCGCGCCAGCACCGTGCGCAACATGTCCGAGGATGTGTCCGCCTTCCTGATGTGGGCCGCCGAGCCCAAGATGATGGCGCGCAAGCAGGCCGGTTTTGTCGGCGTGCTGTTCCTGACCTTGCTGTCGGTTCTGCTCTATCTGACGAACAAGCGTATCTGGGCACCGATCAAAGGCAAGAAAACCGCCTGATCCGGATCACGCCCCCGTAACATCAACTCCCGCATCCCCGGTGCGGGAGTTTTTTTGTGCCCTTGCGCGCCTTGCGACACCCAGCTTTACGAGTGCCTTCGGATGTCCGGTTCGTGGGCCATCCCGGCCTTGCAGATGTCAGGCTTGCGGGTATCATCCACACCTGCCGAAAACAAGGAACCACCATGCCCAAGAAACTCGCTGCCGGAAACTGGAAAATGAACGGGACACGCGCCGCCGAACCCGAGGTCGCGACGTTGCGCGGCGCGCTCGGGCAGGTCGCTTGCGATGTGCTGCTTTGTCCACCGGCAACTCTGATCGCGCCAATGGCGTCCTGGGCTGCGGGGTCGGGCCTGCTTGTGGGCGGGCAGGATTGCCATTTCAGTGAGTCCGGAGCACATACCGGTGACATTTCCGCGCCGATGCTGTCGGATGCCGGTGCAAGCCACGTCATTCTCGGCCATTCGGAGCGCCGTGCGGATCATGGCGAAACCAACGATCTGGTCAGGGCCAAGGCCGGGGCAGCACTGGCGGCCGGGCTGGTTGCCGTGGTCTGCGTCGGCGAGACCGAGGCCGAACGCGACGCCGGGCGCGCGCTGGACATCGTTGGTGAGCAGATCGCCGGTTCTCTGCCAGATGGCGTAACCGGGGCCAACACGGTGATCGCCTATGAACCGGTCTGGGCGATCGGCACCGGGCGAACCCCGACTCTGGAGCAGATCGGTGAAATGCACGATTTCATGCGCGAGACGCTGACCCGCCAACTGGGCACCGAGGCACGCACGCTGCGCCTGCTGTATGGCGGGTCGGTCAAGCCCGGCAATGCGCCGGAGATATTCGCGGTGCCGAATGTGGATGGCGCGCTGGTCGGTGGCGCATCGCTCAAGGCATCGGATTTCCTGGCGATCATCCGCGCGCTTGACGCGGCCTGATTTCCACGCATCCGACAGGCATCAACGCGGTGGTCAAATTTGCCCGAACCCGGTATGTCGGCTGCAAATCCGGCTTTGCCACGGCACCCGTATCGCATTGTTCGAACTTGTGGCTGGCAAGCGCGCCGGGTCGAACCATCGGTATCGTCAACCGCACCCGTCCCGGGCACAGGAGAACAGAAAATGACAACCATTCTCGATCAACTCAGGGCCATGACCGTCGTGGTCGCCGACACCGGCGAAGTCGAGGCGGTCAAGGCCCACGCACCGGTTGATTGCACGACCAACCCCTCGCTGGTTCTCGGCGCGCTCAAGGATCCGGCCTCCGAAGACCTGGTCGCGCGCGAAATCGAGGCAGGGCAGAAGGCCGGGCTCAGCCCCGCAGCGGTGTGTGACGCGCTCACCGTGGCCGTCGGAACCGAGCTGGCTGCTCTCGTCCCAGGTCGCGTTTCGACCGAGGTCGATGCCTGCCTCTCCTTTGACACCGACGCGTCCGTGACCCGCGCCCGCAACATTATTGCCGATTATGACGCGCGCGGCGTGAACAAGGATCGCATCCTGATCAAACTCGCCTCCACCTGGGAGGGCATCCGCGCCGCAGAGGTGCTTCAGGGCGAGGGCATCGACTGCAACCTGACATTGCTTTTCAGCCTCGCGCAGGCCGTTGCCTGCGCCGATGCCGGCGCTTTCCTGATCTCTCCCTTCGTGGGCCGGATCACCGACTGGTACAAGAAGGCGGAAAATGTCGAAACCTATACGCCAGACGAGGATCCCGGCGTAAAATCGGTGCGACGGATCTATTCCTATTACAAGGCCAACGCTATCGACACGGTTGTGATGGGCGCCTCGTTCCGCAGCACGGAACAGATCAAGGCCCTGGCCGGTTGCGACCGCCTGACCATCGCGCCCAAGTTGCTGGATCAGCTCGACAGCGAAACGGGCACCCTGCCACGGGTCCTGTCACCGGACAGTGCGGGTGAGATTGCCAGGATCGAGATGGACGAAAAAACCTTCCGTTGGGACATGAACAGCGACGCGATGGCGACCGAAAAGCTCGCCGAGGGGATTCGCAATTTCGACGCGGATCACAAGAAGCTGATCGCCCTCATCGCCGATCGCATGGCCTGAAGACCGTCTGCCGGTCAGCCGGTGCCCAGCAGAATGGCGCCGGCCCGGTTTCCCGCCTCGACCGCTTCATGGGCCGCCGCGCATTCGGCGAGCGGATAGACCCGCTCGACCGGACAGCGCAGCGCCCCCTCGGCCAACGCGTGATTGAGCCGGTCGATTGTCGATTTGCGCTGGTCCTCTCCAAGCAGGTAGATCAACGCAATCTCGATGGTCACCGCCTTGAAGAGCAGCGGATAGAAGGGCAGCGCGGGCTGCATTTCGAGCGCGGACCCATAGGCGCAGATCGTGCCGTTCTCGGCGATTACCTCGGTATCCGCCGCGATATTGCGGCCGAATTCCACCTCGACGATACGATCTATGGGCCGGCCGGAATTTGCCGCGAGGATCCGCCCTCCCAGATCGGGTGCCGCATAGTCGACCATGGCATCTGCCCCGGCTTCGCGGGCGCGCTCCGCACCGCGCCCGCGTGCGGTGGCGATGACGTGCGCACCACCCCATTTCGCCAGTTGCACCGCCAACAGTCCGACCGTACCGGCGCCGCCCTGTATCAAAAGGGTCTTGCCCGCGACGTCACCGCCGCTGAAGACGGTAAAGGCCGCAGTCAGTCCGGGAATGCCCAACACGGCCCCGGTTTCGAAATCGACACTGTCCGGCAGTGTCACGGCCTGTGATTGTGGCGGGGTGATCCGGCTGGCCGCCGTGCCAAAGGCCCGCCGCCATTGCCCGTTCCATATCCAGACGCGCTCACCGATCCGTGCCGCGTCAACGCCCTCGCCCACCGCGCTGATCACACCAGCCCCGTCGCTGTGCGGGATCACCAGTGGGAAAGGCGGGCGGGTCACGCCGGGTCGAGAGCCGGCGCGCGCCTTGACGTCGGACGGGTTGACCCCGGAAAACAGCAGATCGACGGTCACCTCGCCCGCCTCGGGACGTGGCGTTTCGATTTCTTCTAACCGGAGTACGTCGCGCGCCCCGCCGAACCGATCATAAACAACAGCTTTCAAGTCCCGATCCTTTCAGCGTGTTTCACAGGGGATAACAGAGTGCACCATAGCGGCCCGTGTCCGCGCGTCGAGTGGGGATTGCAGGACCGGACATGCCCTTGATGCGTCGCGCGATGAACCGCACGCACCGGGCGCTGCCTGAAATCGGGGATTTTGCAGCTATCAGGTGATACGAGATGTTTCAGGTGATCGCGAAACGCCCCGGCTCAGTCCCGGATTTCGTCAGGGGCCACGCCCCACAGGTCTTCTTTCGCGGCCCAGCCACGGTAGCCGCCCGCGCTGATCTGGCACCAGTCGGGTTCGCACGCGCCCAACCGGGCCACGACGCCCAGTTCGAATGCCGCCTTGATCGGAGAGCTGGGATCGGGCCGCGCATGTATCGCGAGCATGTCTTTCTCTACCAGCACCGTGCGCACGCCGGACAACAACGCATAATGCACCCATCCACCGGCACCATCGCGATCTTGAACCCGGCGCCAGTGGCCATGTTCGGCGGTGATCTGAACCGGCATGTCGCGACGCTTGAAAACCCAATCGATCCGATGGGTCAGGGATGGACCACGCCGCACGTTGCCTTCGTTCGCCTTCATCGAAACATAACGTGGAAGCGGCAGGTTGGTGACCGGTCCGCGTTCGGGCGCCCCCAGAGACGCGGTGGCACCGCTGGTCATGACCAACGCCAGACACACCGCCGCGCAAAGACGTCGCATCGAATCCTGAATTTTCACTTTCCGTCTGCCTGCTCTCAAGAAAACTGCCGAGTGTTTTTCGCGTGGGGTTCTTGTGCCCCGATGCTTACTGCGCCACCATGACACGGCGCGAAGCGATTTGAAAAGCGGCGGGAGAGACAGAGTGCCAAGAGAACGTCTGAGTGTTGTTGTTACGCGACGGTTGCCGGAACAGGTCGAAACCCGGCTCAGCGAATTGTTCCACGTCAAGCTGCGTGACGACGATACCCCCATGTCCCGTTCCGAACTGGCCGAGGCAATGCGCGATGCGGATGTTCTCGTCCCGACCGTCACCGACGATATCGATGCGCGGCTGATCGGACAGGCGGGCGGGCG
The DNA here is from genome assembly GCF_041224545.1 of Sedimentitalea sp. XS_ASV28. Classification (NCBI taxonomy): domain Bacteria; kingdom Pseudomonadati; phylum Pseudomonadota; class Alphaproteobacteria; order Rhodobacterales; family Paracoccaceae; genus Sedimentitalea; species Sedimentitalea sp. XS_ASV28. The sequence continues at coordinate 50,787 of NZ_JBGFGP010000132.1, forward strand.
CCTGAAGCTGATTGCCAATTACGGCGCGGGCGTCGATCACATCGACGTTGCAACCGCGCGGCAGCGCGGCATCCTGGTCAGCAACACGCCCGGCGTCCTGACCGATGACACCGCCGACATGACCATGTCGCTGCTGCTCGCCGTGACGCGCCGCATACCCGAGGGTCTGGCCATCATGCAAAAGGGCGAATGGCAGGGCTGGGCGCCCACTGCGCTGCTTGGCGGTCGGGTGGGCGGGCGACGCCTTGGCATTCTCGGCATGGGCCGCATCGGACAGGCGGTCGCGCGCCGCGCCGCAGCCTTCGGGATGCAGGTGCATTATCACAACCGCAAACGTCTGCGCCCCGAGATCGAGGAACGTTACGAGGCGACCTATTGGGAGAGTCTGGATCAGATGGTCGCGCGGATGGATGTGATTTCGGTCAATTGCCCATCCACGCCCAGCACGTTTCACCTGATGAACGCGCGTCGGCTCAAGCTGATGAAACCCACTGCGGTGATCGTCAACACCAGCCGGGGCGAGGTGATCGACGAAAACGCGCTGGCGCGGATGCTTGCCGCCGGTGAACTGGCGGGGGCCGGACTTGACGTCTACGAACACGGCACCGATGTGAATCCCACGCTGCGCGATCTGCCCAATGTCGTGCTGCTTCCGCATATGGGCTCGGCCACGCTTGAGGGACGGATCGAGATGGGCGAGAAGGTCATCATCAACATCAAGACCTTCGAAGACGGTCACCGCCCGCCCGATCAGGTCGTTCCCTCCATGCTCTGAGCGTGCGGTGCTTTGTTGCCATTCCCGTTCCGGACCACCTGCGCGACGCGCTTGTCTCGGTGCAGGCGCATCTGCCGCTGGGTCGGCCGGTGGCGCGCGAGAATCTGCATCTGACGCTGGCCTTTCTCGATGAGCAGCCAGAGGACAGGCTCGAAGAATTGCATGCCGAGCTGGACCGGGTACGGGCTGCCGCATTCACCCTGTCGCTCTCTGGCCTCGGGTGCTTTGGCGGTGACAAGCCCCGTTTGATCTTTGCGGATGTCTCGCCCAGCCCGGCACTGGAAGACGTGCACCGCAAGATTCTGGGCGCTGCCCGCCGCGCCGGTATCGCCCTCGCCCGCCGACGGTTTCATCCGCATGTCACCCTCGCCCGCATACGCCCCGGTAGCGCTGGCGCGGATCGCATCGCGGCGGCGATCTCCGGGCTGGGCGACAGGCCTCTCCCCAGCATGCCGGTGAGCTCCATGTCGCTGTTCCGCTCCGACCTGCGTCCGGACGGGCCGATCTATGACGAACTCGCGCATTATGACCTGATCTAAGGGGTTTTGCGATCAGGGGTTGTGCGCGTAAGGTTGATGTCGGGAGGAACCGCTATGACACGCACACTAATCTGCCTGGCTCTGAGTACCGCTCTTGCCCTGCCTGCGCTGGCACAGGAAACCGCCGACAGCGTTGCGCCAGAGGGCGCGGCGAGGACTGAGTTCGCCGGGGGCTCAGCCGCCGTGGAGGCAGCACTTGCGGCCAAAGAGGCGAATAAGCCGGTCAAGGCTGACAAATGGATGGTTGCCGCCGCGAATCCGCTCGCGGTCGAGGCGGGCGCGGACATCCTGCGCGCCGGTGGCAGCGCGGCGGATGCGATGGTCGCGGTACAGACCGTTCTGGGTCTGGTCGAGCCGCAATCGTCGGGCATTGGAGGCGGGGCCTTCCTCGTCTGGTATGACGCGGCCAGCGAAACGCTGACAACGCTGGACGGGCGCGAAACCGCTCCGCTCGCCGCGACGCCGAGACTGTTTCAGGACGAGAACGGCGAACCGCTCGCGTTCTTCGATGCCGTCGTGGGGGGCCGCTCGGTCGGAACGCCCGGCACACCCGCATTGCTGGCCGAGGCACATCGCAGATGGGGCCGCACACCCTGGCCAACCCTGTTTGGTGCTGCAATCGATCATGCCGAGGACGGTTTCGCCGTGTCTCCGCGCCTTGCGGACCTGATCGCCGGCGACGCCGAGCGTCTTGGCCGTTTTCCGGCGACCGCCGCCTATTTCCTGCCGGATGGTGCGCCGCTGCAAGCAGGTCAGATCCTGCGCAACCCCGACTATGCGGCGACGCTGCGCGCCCTCGCGTCCGACGGGATCGACGCGTTTTACACCGGGCCGATCGCAGCCGATATCGCCGCCACCGTCGCCAATGCACCGGGTAATCCGGGCATGCTGTCGCAACTGGACCTTGCCATATACAAGGTGCGGGAACGCGCGCCGGTCTGCACAACATACCGGGCGCATGATATATGCGGCATGGGTCCCCCATCCTCGGGGGCGCTGACGGTGGGGCAGATTCTCGGAATGCTTGCCCCCTATGATATCGGCAAACTTGGTCCGCAAAGCGCCGAAAGCTGGCGATTGATCGGTGATGCCAGCCGCCTCGCCTTTGCCGATCGCGGCCGCTACATGGCCGATAGCGATTTTGTTCCAGTACCGGCACGGGGGCTGCTCGATCCCGGATACCTGAAAGGACGGGCCGAATTGCTGGGCGGAGATGATGCCCTGCCCGAAACAGCGCCCGGAACGCCGGAGTTCGATCACGCCCTGTTGCTCGCCGATGACGAGTCCATCGAACTGCCATCGACCTCGCATATCTCGATTGTCGATCAATATGGCAACGTATTGTCCATGACGACCACCATCGAAAACGGCTTTGGCTCGCGCCTGATGGTGCGGGGGTTCCTGCTGAACAACGAACTCACCGATTTCTCCTTCCGCAGTCATAGCGATGGCGTCCCGATTGCCAACCGCATCGAACCCGGCAAGCGCCCGCGCTCGTCCATGGCACCGACCATCGTGATGAAAGACGGGAAACCCGTGCTTGCCATCGGATCACCCGGCGGCAGCCGGATCATCGGCTATGTCGCCAGCGGCATCATAGGCTGGCTCGATTGGGGGCTGAACATTCAGGAGGCTCTGTCCTTGCCCCATGCGGTCAACCGTTTTGGGACCTATGATCTGGAAGAAGGAACCGACGCCGAAAAATTGCAGGAGCCCCTGGCGGCAATGGGATACGAGATCAACCTGCGGGATCTGACGTCGGGCCTTCACGCGATCGAGATAACCCCCGACGGGTTGCTCGGAGCGGCCGATCCGAGGCGCGAGGGAATTGCCATGGGCGAATAGTCGGACCTTGTGGGTCACCGCAAACTGCTTCAGATATTGGGGGAACAGCAAGAGGTGACATCATGGTTCAGGCCACTGACCTGCCCCGCAACGAAGACGGAATCTCCGCCGCACTTGGCATTCTCAAGCAGCGTTTTGGCGACAGGTTCCAGACCGGTGCATCCATCCGCGAGCAGCACGGCCACACGACGACATGGATCAGGAACCAGCCGCCCGATGGCGTCGTGTTTCCGCACTCCACTGACGAGGTTGCAGAGATCGTCAGGATTTGCGCGGCCCACAAGGTGCCGCTTATTCCGTTCGGCGTCGGGACCTCTCTCGAAGGGCATGTGAATGCCCCGGCGGGTGGCATTTCGATGGACATGGGGCAGATGAACGAGATCCTCGCGGTCTATCCCGAAGACCTGAACTGCGTTGTGCAACCTGGCGTCACCCGTGAGCAGTTGAACGCCCATCTGCGCGATCAGGGCCTGTTCTTTCCCATCGATCCGGGTGCCAACGCGACCATCGGCGGCATGACGGCAACCCGCGCTTCGGGCACCAATGCGGTGCGCTATGGCACGATGAAGGACAATGTGCTGGCGCTCGAGGCGGTCATGGCCAATGGTGATGTCATCAAGACCGCGCAGCGCGCCAAGAAATCCTCGGCCGGTTATGATCTGACCCGTCTGCTGGTCGGCTCTGAGGGAACGCTGGGCATCATCACCAAGATCACCTTGCGGCTTCAGGGCATTCCCGAAGCGATGTCCTCGGCGCGATGCTCGTTCGAAACCGTAGATGCGGCCTGCCAGGCTGTGATGGCAACAATCCAGTATGGGGTTCCGGTGGCGCGGATGGAACTGCTCGACACTGCATCGGTCGAGGCGGTGAATGCCTATTCCAAGCTCGATCTGCCGGTGTCGCCGCTGCTTCTGCTCGAATTTCACGGCTCTGAAAGCAGCGTCGCCGAACAGGCAGCGATGTTCGGCGAGATTGCCAAGGATGTGGGCGGCACAGGATTCGAATGGACCTCGAATGCCGAGGAGCGCAACCGACTCTGGCAGGCACGGCATGACTATTACTGGGCGACACTCCAGGTCAGCAAGGGCAAGAGCGGAATTGCCACCGACGTCTGCGTTCCGATTTCACGTCTCGCGGAGTGCGTCGCCCGCAACAACGAGATGATCGAGGAATTGGGGCTGATCGGAATGGTCGTCGGCCATGTGGGCGACGGAAATTTCCACACCACTCTGCTGATCGACCTTGATGATCCCGAGGAAGTCGCCCGCGCCGAGCAGTTTGTCGGCAAGCTGAACGACCTCGCGATCTCCATGGACGGGACCTGTACCGGAGAACACGGCATCGGGCAGGGCAAGCGCCCCTACCTGACGCGCGAACTGGGCGACAGCACACGCTATATGGCTGCGATCAAGGCGGCGTTCGATCCCGACAACATCCTCAATCCCGGCAAGATCCTCTCGAACTGAGCGTCATGCGATGGTCCGGGGCGCAGTCACATGCCCCCGGACCGTACCGAATACCGTGGCTCGGACAGGACCCGATCAAATCGATGACCATTCCGGTCCGGTTTTCACGCACGCCACTACGGACGGTCAGCCATAGCGCGCCACAGTCAGGCCATCGAAGGAGATCTCTGGCGTCTTCCCGAGCACAACATCGGCGACCGCGCGCCCCGAACCGCAGGCCATGGTCCATCCCAGTGTTCCGTGACCGGTGTTCAGATACAGGTTGTCGAACTGCGTCGCGCCAAGAACCGGCGTTCCGTCCGGTGTCATCGGTCTCAGCCCGGTCCAGCCTTCGGCCTGTGATATATCGCCGCCCTTGGGGAACAAATCGCCGATAACATGCTTCACCGTGTCCGTCGCATGCGGGCCAAGCCGATTGCTGTAACCGGCAATTTCGGCGGTGCCCGCCACCCGGATACGATCGCCCAAACGGGTAATCGCAACCTTGTGGGTTTCATCCATGATCGTTGACTGCGGCGCCATTGCGTCATCGACCACAGGCAACGTGACAGAATATCCTTTGACCGGATAGACCGGCAGCCGGATGCCGAGCGGTTTCAGCAAGCCTGGCGCAAAGCTGCCCAGGGCGCAGACATATTTATCGCCGCTGATGCGCCCGGCAAGTTCGGTATCGACGCCCGCGATTCTGCCGTTTTCCACGGCGATGCCGCGAATTGACTGTCCATATTGAAACTGGACACCCAGTTCCGCCGCCTTTTCGGCAAGCGCAATCGTGAACATCCGGCAGTCCCCGGTCCGGTCCGCTGTCAAACGCAAACCACCGACAAACTTGTTGCGGACTTCGGCCAGCGCCGGCTCGGCCTCGATGCAGGCATCGCGGCCCAATACTTCGAACGGGCTGTCATATTCCGCGAGAATCTCCTGATCGGCGCGCGACGCCTTCATCTGCTTGGCGGTGCGAAACAGCTGCAGCGTCCCCTGCGCGCGGCCGTCATATTCGATCCCCGTTTCAGAAATGAGGTCGGGCATGACATCGCGGCTGTAGTTGGAAATCCGAACCATCCGGGACTTGTTGATGCGATAGCTTTCGTCGTTGCAGTTGCGCAGCATCTGCACGCACCATTTCCACATAGTCGGGCTGATCAGCGGCCAGATGAACAGCGGGCGGCGCTTCATGAACAGCCATTTGATGGCCTTGACCGGTATCCCCGGTGCCGCCCATGGCGATGTCATCCCGTATGACAACTCGCCCGCATTGGCATAGCTGGTCTCAAGCCCCGGCCCCGTCTGTCGATCAAGCACGACAACCTCGGCTCCCGCTCGCGCAAGATAATATGCGGTTGTCACCCCGATCACGCCCGCGCCCATCACGACAATTTTCATGCAACTACCTCGTCTGGATTATGCACGCGATGAGACCACAAAGCTCCGCTCTTACCAAACGGAAAGAATGGGTGGCACACCCCTTGAAATCGGCAAGGCTCCATTTCACGAGCTCCGTTTCCGAGTGTTTCACTCGGATTCCGGTTGCATCCCGCAAGATATCCTATAATTGACTAATTAAGTCGGAAACGTTCAGGACCCGACACCAACTGACAGGAATTTGCTTAATGCTGAAATCTTCCACCTGCATCACGGCCACCCTGCTGGTCACCCTGGCCAGCACAGCCAGCGCCGAAGGCGAATTGAACCTCTATTCCTCACGCCACTATGATACCGACGAGCGTCTGTATTCGGATTTCGAAGATGCCACCGGCATTACCATCAACCGTATCGAAGGCAAGGCAGACGAACTGATCGCCCGCATGCAGGCCGAAGGTGCCAATTCGCCTGCCGATGTTCTGTTGACGGTAGATACATCGCGGCTCCAGCGCGCCAAGGATGCCGGCGTGCTGCAATCAGTGGACAGCGAAGTGCTCGAAGCCCGCGTTCCCGGCTATCTTCAGGACGATGACAACCAGTGGTTCGGCTTTTCGCAGCGCGCGCGTATCATCTTTTATGACAAGGCAGATGTGAGCGAGCCGCCCTTGACCTATGCCGATCTGGCCGATCCCAAATACAAGGGCCTCGTTTGCATCCGCTCGTCGTCCAACCTCTATAACCAGACCCTGCTGGCCTCGGTCATCGCCCATTCCGGTGAAGAAGCGGCCAAAGCCTGGGCGCAGGGCGTGGTCGATAACATGGCCCGCGAACCGCAGGGCGGGGATACCGACCAGCTGCGCGGCATCGTTTCGGGGGAATGCGACATTTCGGTTGCAAACACCTATTACTTTGCCCGCGCGATCCGCAAGGACGTGGACGGCCTCTCTGCCGAGCGTGACATGATCGGCTGGGTATTCCCGTCACAGGATGCGGAAGGTGCCCATATGAACCTGTCCGGCGGCGGAGTCGCGGCCAACGCACCCAACCGCGAGAATGCGATCAAGTTCCTCGAATACCTCACGAGCGATCAGGCACAGCAGTATTTCTCGGCCGGCAATGACGAATATCCGGCGGTTCCGGGTGTGGGCCTCTCGCCTTCCATCGCGGCACTTGGCTTCTTCAAGCCCGACGATATCGACCCTTCGGTTGTCGCCGAAAACATCCCGGCCGCACAGCGAATCTTCAACGAAGTTAACTGGAAATAAGGGCAAACAACCCTAACGAGCAGCAGCGGGCGCAAAGGTCAACTTTGCGCCCGTTTTTTTGCGCGTATTTCAAATGAATCAGCCGGACAGTTGGATTATTTGATCAACATCTGCCAAAATTGAGGTATGGAAGTCCGGTATAAGTCCGGGGCGCGATTTGTGGCAGCATGCGCCAGTCATACGATTTCCATACCGACGTTGAAGTCACGGCGGGCGGCACCCGCAGAATTCTAGAATTGATCAGGATCCTTTTCAGATGCCTCTTGCTTGCGTTCTGATATCAGACATCACCGGCAGCACCCAATTGTACGAGACGGCAAGCAATCAGGTCGCGCTCGAACAGGTCAGCAAGGTGCTCGCACGGATGCGGCAGATCATCGAAGCCAGCGGCGGCAAATGCGTCAAATCGCAGGGAGACGATGTACTGAGTTTCTTTGACACCTCCGAACGGGCCTTTCAGGCTGCGTGGACGATGCTCAACGAAAGCTGGCCCGCCGGCCTGTCGGTACATATGGGCACCTATTTCGGCGAGATCCTCAACCACGAGAACGATATATACGGCAGCGCGGTGAATACCGCCGCGCGGCTTTCCTCGCTCGCGAAGCCCGGCGAGCTCCTTGTCGGGGACCGCGGTTATGATGACCTGTCACCCGAAAGCAAGGAGCGCATGCTCATGATCGGCGAGATCGGGTTGCGGGGCAAATCCGCGGCCACCCGCGTCTATTCCTGCTCGGTTACGGAACTGAGCGAACAAACCGTCATCTTTGGCGGCAGCGGCACCGAGCGCACGCCGGGAACCGAAATGGCCGATCTGCACCTGAATGGCCAGACATGGCAGATCAGTGAAGGTGAAACCCTGACGCTCGGACGATCTTCGGATTGCGACATCGTGTTGAAGCCGGCATGGGTATCGCGCAAGCACGCGGCGCTGTCGATCCGCCGCGGGCAGTTGGAATTCACCGACCACAGCAGTTCCGGAAGCCTTGTGCGCATGTCCGACGGCAGCGAAGTGTCGCTGCATCGGCGCGCCACGCTGCTGAACGGCAGCGGTGCGATCTATCTGGGTCCGCGTACCCATCTGGACGACGAATGCTGCATACGCTTTACCACGCACGACCTTGCCCTTACGCAACGCAGGCAGGCGGTCTGAACGGGAACCCCGGCGGCGAAATCCGGTTTTCCTTGGCCGCCCGCTGCGTTAGGGCTGGTGCAACAACGAGGAGAGCAACGCCAGTGACCGCCGCAGCAAAATCCGACAAGGTCAGGAAAAGATGACCGCACCCCTCCCCCTCACGATTGTCAGCGGATATCTCGGCGCGGGCAAGACGACGCTGATCAATCGGTTGCTGGCCGAAGACCACGGGATGCGACTGGCGGTCATCGTCAATGATTTCGGTTCGATCAATATCGACGAATCGCTCATCACGGCGCAGGGCGACGACATGATCGCGCTGACCAATGGCTGTGTCTGCTGCACCATCAGCGACGATCTCTTTTCCGCGCTTGGCTCCGTGCTGGATCGCACCGACCGACCCGATCATCTCATCATCGAAGCGAGCGGCATTGCCGATCCGGCCGCCATTGCAAGCACCGCGATCGCGGAACCCGAACTTGGCTATGCCGGAATCGTCACGCTGGTGGACGCGCAGAACATCGACAGCCTTCTGGAGGATACCTCTGTCGCGCCGCAGGTCGTGCAGCAGATTACCGCAGCCGACCTCGTCCTGCTGACCAAATCCGAGGCCGCCGATGCCGCCCTTGTTGACCGGCTTGCCGCCATCGGCGCGCGCGATCCCAGGGTTTTGGACGACACATCGCTTGCGCCGCTGCTGTTTGACATTCCACCGCGCGAACGCGGTATGTCGCAGCACGCTCATCCGGCCTATGCGCGCTGGAAACATGACAGCGACATGGTGATCAGCCGCAGGGACATGGGCGAAAAACTGGCCAACCGGCCGCACGGGCTTTACCGGCTCAAGGGATTTGTCCTGACGGACGATGGCGGCTACGAGGTGCATGTGGTGGGGCAATACGTCAAAGCCAACCGCGCCCGGACCGACCGCACGCGATTGGTCGCGCTCGGCCCCGCCGACCGCATCAGCCCGGATGACATCGAAGCCTGGTGGCGCGGGTAAAAGAGCGCGCTGCGCTGGCCCGCGAAAACACCCGGCAGGGCGTTCTCGAATACGATGTCAAAGGCCGCGTCGGCCTGCTCCTCGGGTCCAAAGATGACGGGACTGTAAAGACTTGCACCGGCCGCGCCCTGACGAACTGCGTGATAATCGGACAGCGCATTTCCTGATACGGGCTTGTCGTGTGGCAGGTCAGCGATTTCGCCCGACCTGCCGACAGATCAGGATCACCGGCAACAGCCCGACCGCGACAATCACCAGCGACGGGACAGCCGCGCCTTCCAGCCGCTCGTCGCTGGCAAGGCGATAGGCCTGAACCGCGAGTGTGTCATAGTTGAACGGGCGCATGATCAGTGTCGCGGGAAGCTCTTTCATCACGTCCACGAACACCACCAGAAGCGCCGTCAGCAGGCTGGGTGTCAGGATCGGCAGATGCACCCGCCGCAGCGTTCCCAACGGGGTTTCCCCCAGCGAGCGCGAGGCGGCATCCATGTTGGCGTGAACCGTGCTCTGGCCGCCCTCGTAGGCCCCCAGGGCTGCTGCCAGAAACCGGACCATATACGCCGCGACCAGCAGCCAGATGGAACCGGTGACAAGCAACCCGGTCGAGTATCCGAAGCTGGCCCGCATCCACGCATCCAGCGCATTGTCGAATGCTGCGAAGGGAACCATCAACCCGACCGCGATCACGCCACCGGGCACCGCATAGCCCAGGCGTGCGATATACCCGGTAACCGCCGAATTCCGACCCGGTCGGACGCGCTGATAGAATCCGATCACGATTGCAGCCATCAGCGTCACCACCGCCCCCGTCCCTGCCAGGGTGACCGAGTTGCGGATAAAACCGAGATAGCGACGACCGAACAAATCCTGTTCGCCATCGATGCCCATCGCGAACAACACCACCACCGGCAGCACACATCCCAGGATGACGGGAATCGCGCAGAGAATGATGGCGAGCGCAGAGCGCCAGCCGCGCAATTGCGCGGGTTCCATGGCCATCTGCCGCTTGCCGGTTTCGTGATACTTTGCCCGGCCCCGTTGTAACCGCTCCGTCACCGCGAGCAGCAGCGCAAAGCTCAGCAGGCACAAGGCAAGCTGCGCGGCTGCGGCGCGGTCCGCCATCGAAAACCAGCTGGTGTAAATCCCGGTTGCAAAGGTCTGGACGCTGAAATAGGCGACGGTGCCGAAATCGGCGATGGTTTCCATCACCGCCAGCAAGACGCCGCCCGCGATGGCCGGCCGTGCCATCGGCAGGCTGACCGTCCAGAATGCCGCCCATGCGCTCTTGCCAAGCGTGCGCGCAGCAAGAAACGCGGCCGAGCTTTGTTGCAGGAACGCCGCGCGGGCCAGCAGGTAGACATAGGGATAAAGCACCAGAACCAGCATTGCCGCCGCGCCCCAGAGCGAACGAATCTCGGGAAACCAGTAATCGCGCGGCCCCCAGCCGGTCACGTCCCGCAAGGTGGTCTGCACGATCCCCGGATGATCCAGCAGGTAGGTATAGGCATAGGCAAGCACATAGGCCGGAAAGGCCAGCGGCAGCACCAGCATGATCTCGAGCACGCGCACACCGGGAAAACGCGTCATCGTCACCAGCCAGGCCGCGCCGACGCCGATGGCAAAGGTGCCGAGCGACACCAGCGCCACCAGCGCAAGTGTCGTACCCGTATAGCGCGGCAGCACGGTCTCGATCAGATGAACGACCGTTTCGGTACCCCCGGTCACGGCCGCAAGCACAACTGCAAGCATCGGCAGCAGGCAGATCGCCGCGATGATACAGGCAATGCCCGCCAGAACCCCGGCCCCACCCTGTCTGCGTCGCCGCTTGCCGTTCACGGCCAGCTGGATGGCTTCGGACATGATGGAATTGCCTTTTACCTGAGGTGACAGAAACAGGGGAGCGGATGCCCCGCCCCCCCCTTATTCGGTCAATTGCAGCGAATTTTCCAGCCCGAAACCGCAGGGATCAATCGTAACTGCGCTGATCCTCGATCACCAGTCCGTCCTTGGGCAGGCTGTCGGGCGAAACCACCTCGATGGCGCCCTTGAGCTTCAGCACATCGGCGACCGTTCTGGCATAGGCGGCCGCGTCGCCGCCCGTGGCCTCGATCCGCACGGTCATCGCGTCCATTTCGCCCTCGCGGCTGGCAATCACCCGCGCCCTGACGATTTCGTCATGCCGGGAGACCAGCGCGGCAACCTGTTCCGGGCGGATGAACATGCCCTTGATCTTGGTGGTCTGGTCCGCGCGCCCCATCCACCCCTTGATACGCATATTGGTGCGGCCACAGGGCGATTGACCCTCCATGACCGCGCTCAGATCGCCGGTGGCAAACCGGATCAGCGGATAATCCGGGTTCAGCGTGGTCACCACCACCTCGCCCACTTCGCCCGGTGCAACCGGGGTGCCGGTGCCGGGGGTGACGATTTCGACAATCACATGCTCATCGACAATCATCCCCTCCATCGCCGCGCTTTCATAGGCGATATTGCCCAGATCCGCCGTGCCATAGGATTGCAGGCAGGCGATGCCGCGATCCGCGTATTCCGTGCGCAGGCTGGGAAACAACGCGCCGCCGCCGACCGTCGCCTTAGTGATGCCCAGGGTCACACCCATGCAGTCGGCTTTGTCCAGGATGACCTTGAGGTAATCCGGTGTGCCCGCATAGGCGGTGGTGCCGACGTCCCGCGCCGCTGTCACCTGCAACTCGGTCTGGCCGGTGCCCGCCGGCAGAACCGCAGCCCCCACAGCGCGTGCGCCACTTTCAAAGAGCATACCCGCCGGGGTCAGGTGATAGCCGAAACAGTTCTGAACGATGTCGCCCTTGCCGATGCCCACCGCATGCAGCACGCGGCCGAACCGCCACCAGTCGTGATCGACACCGCCGGGTTCATAGATCGGCCCGGGCGATTGAAAGACATGGGCAAAGCCCGAAGCGGGTTTCGCCGTATAGCCGCCAAAGGGCGGATTTGCCGATTGCGCCTTGCCCAGCTCGGACTTGCGCAGCACCCGCAGGTTGGCCAGCGCGGCGGCATCGGTGATCGTATTGGCGTCGACCTCGGCCAGTGAAGCGGCATAACCTTCGAGCGCCTGGGCGCGAGCGATCTGCAACGGCAAGGCACGGGCCAGATCGGCAGCGCGTTGGTCACTGCTGCGGGTTTCAAGCTCGTCGTAGAATGATGGTGACATTTCGCCCTCGTGTCCTCTGACGTTAAGTGCGGGTCGGCGGACGTAACCACGCCAATAGAAGACCTGCGACAAAGATGGGAAGATGCGGCAGCATGACCGTCAGCCTCGCCATCAGCTCAGCCAACGCTTGCGGCGGCGATAGCTGCGCACGTCGCGGAACGACTTGCGGCCCTCGTCGGACATGCCAAGGTAGAATTCCTTGACGTCCGGATTTTCGCGCAGTTCGGCGGCTGGGCCATCCATCACGACGCGGCCGGATTCAAGGATATATCCGTAATGCGCAAACCGCAGCGCCACGTTGGTGTTCTGTTCGGCCAGAAGAAAGGACACCCCCTCCTTTTCGTTCAGGTCCTTGACGATGCCAAAGATCTCTTCCACCAGTTGCGGCGCCAGACCCATGCTGGGCTCATCCAGCAGGATCGTCTCGGGCTTGGACATCAGCGCACGGCCGATCGCGACCATCTGCTGCTCGCCGCCCGACGTATAGCCCGCCTGGCTGCGGCGGCGCTCGCGCAGGCGCGGGAAATACTCATAGACCTTTTCAAGGTCGGCCATCATATCGCCCCGCCCGGCATTGCGGGTATAGAAACCGGTCAGCAGGTTTTCCTCGACCGTCAGATGCTCAAAGCAGTGACGCCCTTCCATCACCTGGATCACGCCGCGCGTGACCAGTTCCGCGGGGTCGAGATCCTGCACCCGGTCGCCGCGATAGACGATGGAACCCTTGGTCACTTCGCCACGCTCGGAATGCAAGAGATTGCTGACCGCCTTGAGCGTGGTGGTCTTGCCCGCGCCATTGCCCCCCAACAGCGCGGTTATCCCGCCTTTGGGTACGCTCAGGCTGACGCCCTTGAGCACCAGAATCACGTGATTGTAGATCACTTCGATATTGTTGACGTCCAGCAGGGTCTCGGCCTGCACATCAGTGGTATTGGCAGCGTCCAGCATGGGGGTGTCTTTCCGGCAAATTCTGTGAATGTCCCGGCGGCGATCAGGGCCGCCGCCGGGCGCGTTGCGTTTATTCGCAGTTCGATGCGACGTTGTTTTCAGCAGCAAAGGCAGCCGAGTCTTCGTCGATCAGCGGCTGGATCACTTCCTGGTCGGATTGCACGAATTCGGTGATCAGCTTCCACTCCTTGGCGCTGGCGTCCCACTGCGTCACAGCGACGAAACCGTTGCCGCCATGATTCTGGCAGGTCACCTTGAATTCCGGCCCAAAGTTGGGCAGGCCAAGTGCCACCATTTTCTCTTCGGTGATCTCCAGAGCCTCCATTCCGTCGCGCATCTGGCCCGGCGTGATCGCCGAGGTGCCGTGAATTTCCTGCGCAGTCTTGGCGGCTTCTGCGACCAGCATCGCGGCATACATTCCGCGGTTGTAGAGAACCGTGCCTACCTGATCGCCCGCGCCGGCGGTCTTGCCGGTATCGATGACGTACGTCTTGAGGTCGTCATACAAGGGATAGTCGCTGCCGACATTGTGGAAGGTCAGGGCCTTGTAGCCATCCGCCGCGTCGCCTGCGGGCAACACGTCATTCTCGGAACCGGACCACCAGATGCCGATGAACTTGTCCATCGGGAACCGGATGTTGGCCGCTTCCTGGATCGCCACCTGGTTCATGACGCCCCAGCCATACATGATCACGTAATCCGGGCGGTCACGCCGTATCTGCAACCACTGGGATTTCTGCTCCTGCCCCGGGTGATCGACCGGCAAAAGGCTCAGTTCATAGCCATGTTTCTCGGACAGTTCCTCGAGCGTGCGGATCGGTTCCTTGCCATATGCCGAATTGTGATAGACCAGCGCGATCTTCTTGCCGCTCAGATCACCACCTTCCTGATCCAGCATGTACTTGATGGCAACCGAAGCCCCATCCCAGTAGTTGGCCGGGAAGTTGAACACATGGCTGAACACGTCACCGTTCTTGGCCGAAGTACGTCCCAGACCCGACGTCAGCATCGGGATGTCATCCGCCGTGACCTTGGGGATCAGCTGATAGGTGATCCCGGTCGAGAGCGGCTGGTAAACCAGTCCGCCGCCGTCCTTGAGGGATTCATAGCATTCGACACCCTTTTCGGTGTTATAGGCGGTTTCGCATTCCGGCACCTGGATCATTTCGCCGCCAATGCCGCCGTCGCGCTCGTTCAGGAGCGTGAAATAGTCGGCATACCCGTCCGCGAACGGGATACCGCCGGCCGCGTAAGGCCCCGTGCGATAGCTCAGCGACGGAAACACCAGATCCGCCAGCGCCGGACCGGCCGCGAGAACGGCACCAAGCGCGAGTGTTGTCAGTTTCATTTTCATCGGGTTTATCCCTCCCTTTGGTTTTGTCCGATGTCGCAAGTCCGCGTTTGTCGCGGGTCGTATGATGGCGGACCGTGGCCCGCCGGCCCTACCCTAATGCGGGAAGGGCCATAGTCTCAGTTTTTCCTTGGCCAGACGCCACAACTGGGCAAGCCCGTGGGGTTCGACGATGAGGAAAAAGATGATCAGACCACCGACGATGACCAGCTGGAAATGCGCCACGATATCCGTGGGCCAGCCCAGCATGTCCACGCCCAGCACCTTGAGCGCGACTGGAAGAAGCACGAGGAACGCCGCCCCGGCAAAACAGCCAAAGATCGATCCCAGGCCACCGATGATGATCATGAACAGCACCAGGAACGATTTCTGGATGCTGAACGCCTCGCCAACCTCAACCGCGCCCAGGTAAACCGAAAAGAACAGTGCCCCGGCAACCCCGACAAAGAAAGAGGACACGGCAAAAGCCGACAGCTTGGCCCGAAGCGGGTTCACCCCGATGATTTCGGCGGCGATGTCCATGTCGCGGATCGCCATCCAGCTGCGCCCGACCGTGCCACGTGTCAGGTTGCGCGCAACCAGAGCCGAGATGACACAGAACACGAGGCAGAAGAGATATGTGGTCGAGGCCGCCGCGTTCGGACCGGTCACTTCGAAACCGAACACGGTGCGTTCCGGCGCGTTGATCTGCCCCGAGGCCGAGTAGTTGTAGAACCACGGAACCTTGTTGAAGAGCCACAGCAGAAAGAACTGCGCGGCCAGCGTCGCCACCGCCAGATAGAACCCCTTGATACGCAAGCTGGGCAGCCCGAACAGCACACCGACCAGCGCGGTGATGCCCCCGGCCAGGATCACGTGGACAAACATGCTGACCTCGGGAAAGGCGGTCATCAGCTTGTAGCAGGCATAGGCCCCCACCGCCATGAAGCCCCCGGTGCCCAGCGACACCTGCCCGCAATATCCGGTCAGGATGTTCAGCCCGATCGCCGCGATAGCATAGATCAGGAACGGCAGCAGGATCGCGTTGGCCCAGTAATCGTTGATGATGAACGGGACAACGAGAAAGGCAAAGGCCAGCACCACGTAATAGCGGTAGCGGTCGAATTTGATCGGAAAGGTCTGACTGTCCGAGGTATAGGTGGTGTGAAAATCACCGGCTTCACGATAGAACATGCTCAGATCGTCCCCTTGGCATGGGCGCGGTTACGCATTTCGGCGTCCAGCTGATTGGATTTGCGTGCATAGCCGCTGACTTCGGCCGAGCGCACGAGTTTCATGTAGGCGATGATCCCGGTGACCAGCCCGCCACACGCCAGCAGGGCGGCAATCACCAGTTGCCGGTCGGTCAGCCCCTCGGCGGCCAGCGCAAGATAGCCGAACGCCCAGAACCCGGACCATGCAATGACATTGATGATGGCGATCAACTTGGTCATGGTCACACCCGCTCGATGATCTTCTCACCGAACAGTCCCTGCGGACGGAACACGAGGAACACCAGCGCCAGCACATAGGCGAACCAGTTCTCGGTCGCGCCACCCAGGAAGGGCGCGCCGATGGCGAATTCAAAGAGCTTTTCGCCGACCCCGATGATCAATCCGCCGACGATGGCCCCGGGGATCGAGGTGAACCCACCCAGCATCAGCACCGGCAACGCCTTGAGCGCGATCAGCGAGAGGCTGAACTGCACACCCGACTTGGCGCCCCACATGATGCCGGCAACCAGCGCCACGAACCCGGCCAGCGACCAGACCAGCACCCAGATGAAGTTCAGCGAAATACCCACCGACAATGCGGCCTGGTGATCATCCGCCACGGCACGCAGGGCGCGGCCCTGCTTGGTGTACTGGCTGAACGCGATCAGCGCCACAACCAGGATCGCCGCCACGATGGTCGCCGTGATGTCCAGATTGTCGATAAAGAAGCCATAGCCGAACCACTCATAAGTCACGGCATCGATCGTCTCGTTGATACCCTGCGGCAGGCACCCCGACTCGCCGAACAGACAGATGTTCAGCGTCTTGATTTCAGAGCCCCACATCAGGTCGGCCACACCTTCGAGGAAATAGGCCAGCCCGATGGTCGCCATGAACAGGATGATCGGCTCCTGACCCACAAGGTGGCGGAACACGAACCGTTGCACGCACCACGCCAGCAGGACCATCACGCAGACGGTCAGCGCAATCGCCAGCAATGCCGGCACGGTCCAGCCGAAGTAATGCAGATCGGTGCCGAATGTCGCGTTGATCAGGTGCGAGAACGGCACCTGCCCGTTCATGATTCCCACCAGCGTCATCGCCGCAAAGAGCGCCATGACCCCCTGGGCAAAGTTGAAGATGCCACTGGCCTTGTAGATCAGCACGAACCCCAACGCGACCAGGGCATAGAGCACCCCCGCCATCAAACCGTTGAGGGTGACCTCCAATGCGAAAACGAATTGGTCAGACATATGCTTGCCCCTCTGTCGCTGCTGCCCGCTCAGTCATGTTCCACCCCCAGGTATGCATCGATCACCTCCTGGTTGCTGCGCACCTCGTCCGGCGTGCCGTCGCCGATCTTCTTGCCATAATCCATCACCACCACGCGGTCGGACAGGTCCATGACCACACCCATATCGTGTTCGATCAGGGCGATGGTGGTGCCGAATTCATCGTTGACGTCGAGGATAAAGCGGCTCATGTCCTCTTTTTCCTCGACATTCATCCCCGCCATCGGCTCGTCGAGCAGCAGCAGCTTGGGCTCGGCGGCCAGCGCACGGGCCAGCTCGACCCGCTTCTTCAACCCGTAAGGCAATCGCGACACCGGTGTCTTGCGGATCGCCTGGATTTCCAGGAAGTCGATGATCTTTTCCGCGATTTCACGGTTCGCGGTCTCTTCGGTCTCGGCGCGCCCTTTCCACAGGGCCTGCGAGAACATCCCCGTCTTCATGTGGGTCAGCCGGCCGGTCATCACATTGTCCAGCACACTCATTCCCTCGAACAGGGCGATGTTCTGAAAGGTCCGCGCGATTCCCTGGCGGGCCACCTCATAGGGCTTCATCTGCGGGCGCGGCTCGCCGCGAAACCAGACCTCGCCCTCCTGCGGCACGTAGAAACCGGACATCACGTTCAGCATCGAAGACTTGCCTGCGCCATTCGGCCCGATGATGGCACGTATTTCGCCTTCGCGAATGTCGAAACTGATATCGGTGATCGCCTTTACCCCGCCAAAGCGCAGGGTGATGTTCTTCATCTCCATCACCACGCCGCCGATCTTGCGGCCATCCGCGGTGGTGTATCCTTCGGACGCATCAAGCATCGGATTCTCCTTTCCTTCGACGGGACGGTGGGCGGGGCGATGACCGCAGGTCGAGCGCCGTCTCCCCGGACCTCATTCCGCAGCCACTTTCTGCGGCACCACCGGAACGACTCTGGCGTCGCGTATCTCAAGCGTCGCCCTGATGCTGCCCTTGCGCCCGTCCTCGTATGTCACCTCCGTCACCGTGCTGACCTTCGGGGACCCGTCATAGAGTGCCGCCACGATATCCGCGTATTTTTCCTCGACGATGCGGCGGCGCACCTTGCGGGTGCGGGTCAGTTCGCCATCGTCGGCATCCAGTTCCTTGTGCAGCACCACGAACCGGTGGACCTGGCATCCCGACAGCATCGGGTCCTCGGCCACCGACCGGTTCACCTCTTCCACATGGCTCTGGATCGTATCCATCACCTGCGGATGCGCGGCGAGTTCCTGATAGGACGCATAGGCGACATTGTTGCGCTCGGCCCAGTTGCCCACCGCCGTCAGGTCGATATTGATGAACGCCGTGCACTGCTCGCGCCCGTTGCCGAACACCACCGCTTCCAACACGTTCGGATAGAACTTGAGCTTGTTTTCCACATATTTCGGCGCGAACAGGCTGCCATCGGCCATCTTGCCCACATCCTTTGCCCGGTCGATGATGCGCAGATGCCCGGTCTCCTCTTCGATGAAACCGGCATCGCCCGTCGCAACCCAGCCCTCCGGATCCTTGGTATCCGCAGTACTTTCGGCATTCTTGTAATATTCCACGAAAACGCCGGGGCTGCGATAGAACACCTCACCGCTGTCGGCGATCCTGATCTCGACCCCCGGGCATGGGACCCCCACCGTGTCGGACCGCACCTCACCGTCGGGCTGCGCGGTGATGAACACCGTCGCTTCGGTCTGCCCATAAAGCTGTTTCAGGTTGATGCCCAGACTGCGGTAGAAATCGAAAATCTCGGGGCCGATGGCCTCGCCGGCAGTATAGCCGACCCGCACCCGCGAAAAGCCAAGCGTGTTTTTCAACGGACCATAGACCAGCATGTCGCCGATGCGGTACTTGAGCTTGTCCGCCGCGCTCACCGGTTTGCCATCCAGTATCGCCGGACCGACCTTGCGCGCATGTGCCATGTAGTGATCGAACATCTTGCGCTTCATCGCACCGGCATCTTCCATCCGGATCATCACGTTGGTCAACTGCGTCTCGAACACCCGTGGCGGTGCGAAGTAATAGGTCGGACCGATCTCGCGCAGGTCGGTCATCATCGTGTCCGCGCTTTCCGGGCAATTCACACAGAAACCGCACCAATAGGCCTGACCGATGGAAAAGATGAAATCGCCAACCCATGCCATGGGCAGATAGGCGAGAATTTCGTCATCCTGCCGCAACTTGTCGAAATCCGACGACGCTTTGGCGGTCTCGATGACATTGCGGTTGGACAGGACCACGCCTTTCGGCTTGCCAGTCGTGCCAGAGGTATAAAGCATCACGCAAGTGGTGTCGTAATCGGGCTTCTCGCGCCGACGCTCGAGTTCGGCGGACAATTCATCGCGCGCGGCGCGGCCCTGATCCTGGACATGGGAATACTGGTGCAGATGCGTGTGGTCATATTTGCGCATTCCGCGCGGATCCAGATAGATCATGTGCTCGAACTGGTGCAGTTGCTCCTGCACCTCGATCACCTTGTCGACCTGCTCCTGATCCCCGACGATCACGAAACGCGCGCCGCAATGCCCGAGCACATAGGCCATTTCCTCGGCGTTGGCGTCCTGATAGAGCGGCACCGGAATCGCACCCACCATCTGCGCCGCAACCATCGACCAATACAGATAGGGCCGGTTGCGTCCGATGATGGCGATGAAATCCCCCTCGTTCACGCCCATGTTGATCAACCCGAGCGCAAGCGCCTCGATTTCCGCGGCGGTCTCTGCCCAGGTCCAGCTTTGCCAGATGCCGAATTCCTTTTCCCGATACGCGGGACGTGAACCGTATTCGGTTGCATTGCGATGAAGCAGCGCCGGAATGGATTGCAATCCTCCGGCGCCTGTCAGCGACTGAGCCAAGTCTTATTCCTCCCACAACCGGCTGTCTGGCCGGCCCCTGATTGTTTTTTCTTGCGACCTCGTCGCTTCCAATCTGGCGCGACACTCGTCGGCAAGTTTTTCCTGATGATTTCGCAAATCTTTCGAATTGTAACAGGCCCCGGTGACCGGCTTGACATTCCGCTGCGCCAGCCGGGAAATGTTCGCGAAACAGGGCGAGGAAAAGTGGAAATGACGCGACCGGTCGCCAAGGTCTGGTTCGGGGTCGGCTCGCCCCGTTCCTGTCTGAGCGCGCTGCGGGTGTCGATATCGCCCGGCGCCCGTGTGGTGCGGCATCTGCGCAGGCGCGTGGCATCGCGGATCTTGCGACACTGGCCGAATGCGCCCGCGTTGCCGGATTGCCAGACGCCTTGGACTGGGCCGGTCGGCGTGGTTAAATGATCCGGCGCAGCCGCAAGGAGACCAAGGCCATTCCCGCCCCTGCCGACCAGACCAAGGCGATGACGACCGTCGGGCTGAACCTGATTGCCCAGGCCCTCTCGATCTATGACAGCGACCTGCGGCTCGCGGTTTGCAACAGCCGGTTCCAGGAAATGTTCGATCTGCCCGATCATCTGGTTCAGACCGGCGCCCGCTTTGACGACACCATCCGACATATGGCGAGCAAGGGCGAATACGGCACCGAAGAGGATGTCGAAACCGCGGTGCGTCAGCGGGTCGAGCAGGCGCGGGCCTTTGTACCGCATTATGTCGAACGCGTGCGCCCCAACGGCCAGACCATATCCATCGAAGGTTCACCGCTGCCTCAGGGGGGATGGGTCACGGTCTACACGGATATCTCCCGTGCCAAGCGGTCCGAAGCCTTATTGCGCGCCCGTTCCGAAGAGTTGAGCGACCAGGTGCTGACCCATGCCGAAGACCTCGCCGCGACCAACCGCGAACTGGCTGCGACGATCACCGCGCTGGAAGAAGCAAAACGCCAGTTGACAGAGATCGAAGCGCGAACGCGGCTCACCACCGAAATGATGCCCGCCCACATCGCGCATGTGGACCACCGGGGGCTCTACACCTATTCCAATCGCCGCCTGTCCAGCGTCATGCCCGGCCGCCCCCAGGACATCGTGGGGATGCACATTGCCGATGCCCTGGGCGCATCGGCCTTCGAACGAATCGCACCACATCTGACCGCCGCCTATGCCGGTGAAAGTCCGGTGTTCGAATTTACCGAAAACCACAGCGCCCGGCGTATCCGCGTGGCCTTTACCCCGGACGGCACCGGCGGGGTCTATATCCTGTCGATGGATGTCACCGGCGAGACCCAGGCCCGGGTCGCGCTGCAGCAATCGCACAGGCGTGCCCTCGCCGCGCAGATGACCCGCGGACTTGCCCATGACTTTTCCAATCTGCTGACCATCATCCTGGGAATGCAGTCCAGACTCGCCCGGATGACCCTGCCCCCCGACGCCAACGACCTCGTGTCCGCAACCCAATCGGCGGCACGACGCGGCGGGCGCCTGCTCAACCGGCTTGCCGACATGACCAGCGGGCGAACCCTGCGACCCAAGGCGACCGACATGCATGTGTTGCTCTCTGATCTCAAGCTCCTGGCGACCCCGAGCATGCCGCAGGCCATGGGCCTGACCGTTCTCGACCACATGCCCGATGAACTCCTGCTGCTGGATGCCGGTCTGTTGCAGGATTCGCTGCTCAATCTCATCCTGAACGCGCGGGATGCGTGCGGCGCCGCCGGCCAGATCACCATCAGCGCCCATTGCATCGACCAGACCTGGATCGAAATCACGGTATCCGATACCGGTCCGGGCTTTTCGGCTGATGCGCTGGACAAGGCGCTGGACCCTTTCTTCACGACCAAGGGCGGCGAAGGCAGCGGCCTTGGCCTGCCGATGGTCTATGACATGACCAAACTGGCCGGTGGCGACCTACAACTTGGCAACACGATCACGGGGGCCAGCGTCACATTGCGTCTGCCCTATCGCGCCGCCCCGACCACCAGCGGCGGACTGACCCTTTTGGTCGAGGACAGCGAGGCGCTGCGCGCCACCTTTCGCGACATGCTGATCGACCTCGGACATGCAGTGATCGAGGCCACCTCGGTTGACGAAGCCGCGGCGCTGATTGCGGATGTTGAAGACATTTCACTGGTTCTGTCCGACATCAACCTGAGTGGAAGTGGTACGGGGCTTGATCTTGTTGAGCGGCTGGACGGCGGCAAGTTGCCCTGTGTCCTGATGACCTCGCTCCCTGCAGACGACCCTTTGCATGTGGCGGCGCTCGCGGTTGCACCGGTCCTGCACAAACCGTTTTCCGCCGCCCAGCTCGCGGCACTGATCAAGCCGGAGGCTGCCGCATGAGCGAACCCTTTGTCACGATACTCGATGACGAGCCCGAGATCCGGCGGATGCTGGGCGAGGTTCTGAGCGAGGCGGGTTTTCGCACCCAGAGCTTTGCGCGCGCCCGCGAATTCGAGGCATCGCTGAAACATGCCACTCCGGATGTCTGCCTCGTCGATCTGTCGCTGCCGGATACCGACGGGCTGGCCCTTGTGCATCGGCTGGCGCTGGAACAGGGCGCATCGGTGATCATCATTTCCGGCCGCGCCCAGGTGCAGGACCGCGTTGCGGGTCTGGAACTGGGGGCCGACGATTACATCACCAAACCGTTCGACCCCGCCGAGGTCGTGGCGCGCATCCGCGCCCGCCTGCGCAGCAACCGCGCCACACCCCCGACAGGAAACACCGCGTATTTCAACGGCTGGATCGCGCATTTCGAACGCTACGCGCTGGAAGATGCGGCGGGCCGGGAAACCACGTTTTCCCACGCCGAGGCCGAGGTTTTGCGCCTGTTTCTGGACAGCCCCAAGCGCCTGATCAGCCGCGCGCAGATGCAGGAAAGCCTTGGCGGTGCTGCGGGCGAAAGTTTTGACCGGGCGATGGATGTGCGCATCTCGCGGCTGCGCACAAAGCTCGGCGAAGACCCCAAGAACCCCCGCCTGATCAAGACGATCTATGGTGCCGGCTACATATTTCTGGGCGACGTCACCTGGAGTTGAAACACAGGGATTTTGGCTCTTGCCGGGCAGGATCCGGCGTCCTAAGATCTGCGCATGGCCATCTGTCTGCTCTATCGTCAAACACCCCGCCGCGCGCCCCGGTTCTATCGCGTCGAGATCGCGATGAACCTGTTTGGCGAGGTATCGGTATTGCGGGAATGGGGCGTGGCGAGGGGGCGCGGACACGGGGTCATCAATGTCTTTGGCAATCTGCGCGATGCTTCAATCGCGGCCGACAGATACCGCAATCGCGCCATTGATCGGGGATATGCGCGCGCCTGACCGCATCGGCCTCTCGCCATCGAGACCCGTACATCACACCGGCAGCGCCGTCGTCTTGAAAACCGTGCGCAGGGCAAAGCTGCTTTGCATCTGTACAACGCCCGGCAATCGCGCGAGAAACTGGCGATGGATGCGCGCGAAATCCTCGGTATTCTCGGCAACGACCTTGAGCAGGTAATCCGCCGATCCCGCCATCAGGTGACATTCAAGCACATCCGGAATGCGCGACACCGCTTTTTCGAAAGCGTCGAGCACCTCATCGGCCTGTCCCTGCAGCGTGATTTCGACAAAAACGGTGGTGCCCACGCCCATCTTGCGCGCATCCAGCAGTGCCACATAATCGCGGATATAGCCCTCTGCATCCAGGCGCTGCACCCGACGATGGCAGGCCGAAGGCGACAAATTGACCTTGTCCGACAGGTCCGAATTGGAAATCCGGCCCGATGCCTGTAGAACAGCGAGAATGCGCCGGTCGAGCGCGTCTAGCCCCATTCGCGCAACTCCTTTGCGTTATTCGACGGAATTTCGCAAGATTATTCGATTTTTCCGCAGGCTGCCAGTAACAAAATCACGAACCTTGCGGCCACATCGTTCAATACTCGCTTCATACCGAAACTCTAAACAGGATTTACCATGAAGCTTGGCTGCCCCAAGGAAATCAAACCCCAGGAATTTCGCGTCGGGATCACTCCGAACGCTGCCCAGGAAGCCATCTCACACGGGCACGAGGTTCTGATTGAAACGCAAGCCGGTATCGGTGCCGGATTTGAAGACGCGGCCTATGCCGCCGTGGGCGCCACGATCGTAGGGACCGCAGCGGAAGTATTCGAACAGGCCGAGATGATCGTCAAGGTCAAGGAACCGCAGGCGGTCGAGCGCAAGATGCTGCGCGAGGGACAGGTGTTGTTCACCTACCTGCACCTTGCCCCCGATCCGGAGCAAACCCGCGACCTGCTCGACAGCGGCTGTACCGCCATTGCCTATGAAACGGTGACCGACCGCCAGGGCGGGCTGCCCTTGCTGGCCCCCATGTCAGAGGTTGCAGGCCGCCTTGCGCCGCAGGTCGGAGCATGGACGCTGCAAAAGGCAAATGGCGGACGCGGCGTGTTGATGGGGGGCGTGCCCGGTGTCGGGCCAGCGCGCATCATCGTGATCGGCGGCGGCGTGGTCGGGACTCATGCGGCGCGCGTCGCGGCGGGGATGGGCGCGGATGTCACTGTGCTTGACCGGTCGTTGCCACGGCTGAGGTATCTCGACGATGTGTTCGGCGACGTGTTCAAGACCGGGTATTCAACGGCAGGGTTGATGGACGAACTGCTGCCGCAGGCGGACATGGTGATCGGTGCCGTCCTGATTCCCGGCGCGGCGGCCCCCAAGCTGGTGACACGCGCCCAGTTGGGCGGCATGAAACCCGGTGCCGTGCTGGTCGATGTGGCCATCGATCAGGGCGGGTGCTTTGAAACCTCAAGGGCGACCACCCACAGCGATCCGATCTACGAGGTTGATGGAGTAATGCACTATTGCGTTGCCAACATGCCGGGCGCCGTGGCCCGTACATCGACCATCGCGCTGGGGAATGCGACGCTGCCGTTCATGCTGGCGCTTGCGGACAAGGGTTGGAAACAGGCCTGCACCGATGATCCCCACTTGCTGGCGGGTCTGAATGTGCACGCGGGTCAGCTCACCTATGCCGCCGTGGGCGAGGCGCTCGGCATCCCGGTCTGCCCTCCGGAACAGGCAATCGCGTAAAAACCACAGCAACTCGCGCGGGGCATGGCACCGTCCCGCGCGCATTGAGCACAGCCACGCTGCGGGCATGCGTCGACGCGGGCATTTTGTGCGTATCAAAAGTGGAAAAGGTTGGTAGCGTGAGGCGGACTTGAACCGCCGACCCCAGCATTATGAGTGCTGTGCTCTAACCAGCTGAGCTATCACGCCGAACCTTGGGGGGCCAATTAGCGAGGACCGGGGCCGGTGTCAATCAGCAGAAATGACATCCGGCCAGATCTTTGTGGTTCCGTGCGGAATCAGTCCTCTTTCTTGATTTCAACCGTGTGCGGATAGGGAATCGAGATGCCTTGGGCGTCAAATGCTTCCTTGACGCTGCGGGTCATATGGAATTTGAGGTCCCAGTAATCCGCCGCTTTGCACCAGATGCGCGTTGTCAGGTCAACCGAACTGTCGCCCAGATTCGTCACCCGGACCCACGGCTCCGGGTCTTTCAGAACGCGGTTGTCGGCATTCGCCTGATCAAGGATGATCTGCATCGCCTTGCCGGCATCGTCGTCATAGTCGATGCCAAAGACCAGATCGACGCGACGGGTGTCGTGGTGGGAATAGTTCTGAATGATCGCCCCCCAGGCCTGCCCGTTTGGAATGATGATCTGCACATTGTCGGGAGTTGCCAGTTCGGTGAAGAACAGGTTGAGATCGACGACCGTACCCGAGGTGCCCGCCACATCGACATATTGACCGAGCTTGTAGGGCCGAAACAGGATCAGCATGAAGCCTGCCGCGAGGTCCGCAAGCGTCCCCTGCAAAGCAAGCCCTATGGCAAGGGTCGCCGCGCCCAGCATCGCCACAAGGCTGGTCGCCTCGATACCGAAGATGCCCAGAACCGCGACCAGCACGATGAGCAAAACGATCCAACGCACCATGCTGGCGACAAAATTGCCCAGCGTCTTGTCGATCCGCGGATGCCGGTTCACCCGCTGGCGTACAAAGTTCGAAAGGACGCCCGCAAATATCCAGCCAATAATCAGAACGACCAGCGCCTTGGCCGCATTCAGAACGAGCGGTCCAAATCCACCCAATTGTTCCGTCAACTGTTCCATTCATTCCGCCTTTTGCTGTTTTGTTGATCCTGGTCCGGTTAAAGAAAAAGGGCCTGCCGGAAGCAAGCCCTTTCCATTCGCGCGAGTGGTATTTTTATTGCTTTTTGAGAGTGTCGCGAATCTCGATCAACAAATCGACCTCGCTCGGACCGGCGGGTTCTGCGGGAGCCTCTTCTGCAGGCTTTTCGCCCAGCGATCTCGCGCGGTTAACGGCCTTGACCAGCAGGAAAACAACGAAGGCGATGATAAAGAAGTTGATCACCGCCATGACGAAACGACCCCAGGCAAAAACCGCCGCACCGGCTTCTTCGGCTTCTGCAATCGAGGAATACTCACCATCGCCGAGCACGATATATTGCCCGGAGAAATCGATACCGCCCATGAAAAGGCTGATAATGGGATTGATCAGGTCGGACACCAATGATCCGACAATTGCGGTAAAGGCCGCACCGATAATGATGCCAACGGCCATGTCCATGACGTTGCCCTTGGCGATAAAGTCCTTGAATTCCTGAATCACTATCATTTCCCCTGGAAAGAAGTTCGAATTGAAATCACATCCCTGCGATGTGGCAGAATTCTAGCTCACAAAATGCACTGAAAACAGGGGGAAAGCGCGGCGTCTTCTCCCCGAAACGCCGGGCGGCGAAAAAACGCCATCGCAGGGTCTGGTTTCAATCAGTCCGGCAGCTTGCCGGTCAGCACATAGCGCAGCACTTCGACCACCTGGCGCGGTTCCTCGGCCACGGCGAGCGCCGCCGCGTGCACCTCCTTGAGCGCATGCTGGTGCTCGGGCGGATTCAGCACGATCAGCGACTTGCCCAATGCCGCCGCATAGCCCGCGTCAAAGGCGGCGTTCCATTGCTTGTACTTGTCGCCGAAACGAACCACCACGACATCGGCATCCGCCAACCCCTTGCGCGTGCGGATCGCGTTGACCATCGCACCCTTGTGGTCGTGCCAGTACTTGTTCGGCTCGGCCCCGAGGATGGCCACCCCGCAATCGTCGCTGGCATCGTGATCGGTGACCGGGCTGTTGAAACTCACATCCAGCCCCTGCGATCCATCAATGATCTGTTCGCGCCAGTCCGTGTGAATTTCGCCGGATAGATATACCTTCAGGGTCATTTCGTCGCCTCCTGCTGTGTCGGTCTCAGACCTATCGCAGGTCGAACAGGGCAGCAACCAGCGGACCGATGCACGCCATTCCGGCTGGCCGCGGATATTCACCATGCCGCATCGGGGATTGGGGATTGCGTTTCCGGCGATCCACTCCTATTCACGTCATGACATAGGTCGCATCGGCCCCGTTCGGGGCATTCGGCCAGACAATCATCCGTCGGGGGGCCCTATGGGCTGAGAGGTGCGCGCACCGACCCGTCGAACCTGATCCGGGCAATACCGGCGTAGGGAACGGGTAGATCGCGCAACCGCGCATGAACTCACTTCCCCGCTGGCACGCCCGAAAAACCGGAGACGTGCCGTTGAATGCCAAGACCCCGATTGCCCTGACGATTGCAGGCTCTGACAGCGGAGGCGGCGCCGGGGTGCAGGCAGACATCAAGTCGATCTGCGCAAACAGCGCCTATGGCGCGAGCGTGATCACCGCAGTGACAGCGCAAAACACCACGGCGGTGACCGCCGTGCACGAGATCCCGGCCGCGATCGTCGCCGCGCAGATCGAAGCGGTGCTGTCAGATCTTGACGTCGATGCAATCAAGATCGGAATGCTGTTTTCGCCGGCAGTCATCGAAACCACTGCAAAATGCCTTGATACATTTGACGGCCCGGTCGTGGTCGATCCGGTGATGATCGCGAAATCCGGCGACGCGCTGTTGCAGGACGCGGCGGTCGAGGCAATGATCCGCCATATCCTGCCCCGCGCGACGGTCCTGGCCCCGAACCTGCCCGAGGCCGCGCGGCTGCTCGGCGAACCCGAGGCGCGCTCCCCCGAAGCGATGGCAGAACAGGGCCGGCGTCTGGTGGCGATGGGGCCGCAAAGCGTCCTGATGAAGGGCGGCCATGCCAGCGGCGAAACCTGTACCGACCTGCTGATCGATGCGACGGGTGTGATCGCGACCTGCGAGGCCGCACGGGTGCACACGCGAAATACACATGGCACCGGCTGCACCTATTCGGCGGCGATTGCCGCGCATCTGGCAAGGGGGGCCGATCTCCCTGCCGCCGTCAGAGCGGCACATGGCTATCTGCAATCCGCGATCCGCGCGGCGGACGATCTGCACATCGGCGATGGTCATGGTCCCGTCCACCACTTCCACGCGCAGTGGTCATGACGGACATCACCATCATAGGGGCCGGTGTCGCGGGCCTGTGCATTGCCCGCGCCCTGCTGGATCGCGGCGCAAGGATCACGATGGTCGACCGCCAGTCAGAGCCCGGGCCACATGCCTGTTCGTGGTGGGCGGGCGGTATGCTCGCCCCGTTCTGCGAGGGCGAAAGCGCCGAGGAACCGGTGGTGCGCCTCGGTTCGGAAGCGGCGGAATGGTGGGCGGCCCAAACCGGTGCCGTGGTACGCCACGGCTCGCTTGTGGTGTCGCCAAACCGCGACAAATCGGACCTTGTGCGCTTTGCGCGCCGCACCAGCGGGTATCGCAAGCTCGCAGGCCCCGAAATCGCGGCGCTCGAGCCCGACCTTGGCGACCGTTTCACAAGCGGGCTGTTCTTTGAAACCGAGGCGCATCTGGCGCCGCGCGCAGCCCTTGCGCATCTGCGGGCCGGCCTTGCCGCAGATGGCGTTACATTCGTGCAAGAGAACGCCGATCCGGACGCCTGTGCCAAACGAGGTCTGACAATCGATTGCCGTGGATTTCAGGCCCGCGACGCCCTGCGCGATCTGCGCGGCGTCAAGGGCGAAATGCTGGTGTTGTCCTGCCCGGAAATCGAACTGCACCGGCCCATCCGGTTGCTGCACCCGCGCGTGCCGCTCTATATCGTGCCGCGCGGCGACGGCATCTTCATGCTGGGCGCGACGATGATCGAAGGCAGCGCAGGCAAACATGTCACCGCGCGTTCAATGCTCGAATTGCTCAGCGCGGCCTATGCGCTGAACCCTGCCTTTGGCGAGGCCGAGGTCATCGAAATCGGTGTCGACAGCCGTCCGGCCTTTCCCGACAACATGCCACGCATCCGGCGCGACGGAAACCTGATCCGGGCCAATGGTTTGTATCGCCACGGTTTTCTTCTGGCCCCGGCATTGGCACGGATGGTGGCCGAACTGATCTTTGACAACAAAACCCCAGAGGTGATGGATGAAAGTGCAGATTAACGGCGATCCGGTCGACATGCAGGGCACCACTCTGGCCGACCTGCTCGAAGCGGAGGGGTTCGGCGGCGCCAAGGTTGCCACCGCCGTGAATGGCGAATTTGTGCCGGCGTCATTGCGCGCCGGACATGCTCTGACCGAGGGCGACCGCATCGAAGTGCTCGCGCCCATGCAGGGCGGATAAGACAATGCGCGACTTTTACGGCACCCGCCTTGCCAGCGGCTTCATGCTTGGCACCGCACAATACCCGTCGCCCGCGATCCTCGCCGATGCGTTCCGGCGCAGTGCCGCGAGCGTCGCGACCGTATCGCTGCGACGGGAAAGCGGTCGCGATCGTCAGGGACAGGATTTCTGGCAACTGATCCGCGATCTTGGCGTTCACGTCCTGCCCAACACCGCCGGGTGCCACAGCGTCAAGGAGGCCGTGACGACGGCCCACATGGCGCGCGAGGTCTTTGATACCAGGTGGATCAAGCTTGAGGTCATCGGCGAGGAAGACACGCTTCAACCGGATGTATTCGGCCTTGTCGAAGCCGCGCGGATCCTCTCGGAAGACGGATTTCAGGTGTTTCCCTACACCACCGAGGATCTCGTCGTGGCCGACAGGTTGTTGCGGGCGGGATGCGAGGTTCTGATGCCCTGGGGCGCGCCCATCGGGTCGGGGCTGGGGCTGAACAACATCTTTGGGCTGCGGGCGATGCGCGCCCATTTTCCCGACACCCCGCTGGTGATCGACGCCGGGCTGGGGCTACCTTCACAGGCGGCAGCGGCGATGGAACTGGGCTTTGACGCGGTGCTGCTGAACACCGCGGTTGCCAGGGCCGGTGATCCCCCCGCGATGGCAGAGGCCTTTGCCAATGCGATCCGTGCGGGCCAACAGGCCCATGCCGCCGACCCGATGGAGCCGCGCGACATGGCCGCGCCCTCGACACCGGTCATCGGGAAGGCGTTTCTGGAATGACACTCGACCGCTTCTATCCGATTTTCGACAGCGCCGCCTGGCTTGACCGGCTGGTGCCGCTCGGGATCAAGCTGGTACAACTGCGCATCAAGGACGCATCGACCGACGAGATCCGCGCGCAGGTACGCAGCGCCAAGTCGGTCTGCGACGCCCACGGCTGCACGCTGATCGTCAACGACTATTGGCAGATCGCGATCGATGAAGGATGTGCCTTTGTCCACCTTGGCCAGGAAGACCTGGATGACGCCGATATCACCGCGATCCGTGACGCGGGCCTGCGTCTGGGCATCAGCACGCATGACAAGACGGAACTGGCGCGTGCGCAAGCGCTGGCGCCGGATTACATCGCCCTCGGGCCGATCTATCCGACGATCCTCAAGAAAATGAAGTGGCACGAGCAGGGACTCGACCGGCTGACAACATGGCGCGGGTTGATCGGGGATACGCCGCTGGTGGCAATCGGGGGCCTGTCGGTCGAACGCGCGCCCGGTGCGTTTCAGGCCGGGGCCGACATCGTCGCCGCCGTCACCGACATCACCCTGAACGACAACCCCGAGGACCGTGTGCGCGCATGGCTGGCAGCGACGCGATGAACCGCTACGCGCGCCAGACCTGCCTGCCCGAGGTCGGCGACGTCGGGCAAGCCGCTCTCGCAGCGGCTCATGTTCTGGTTGTCGGCGTCGGGGGCCTGGGCGCCCCGGTCCTGCAATATCTCGTCGGCGCGGGTGTCGGGCGGCTCACGCTCGTGGACGGCGATACCGTTGCGATGTCGAACCTGCACCGGCAGACCCTGTTCCGCGAGGCCGACATCGGCGAACCCAAGGTCAGCGCCGCCGCAAAAACCCTGCGCGCATTGAACCGTGATTGCAGGATTGAACCGCTTGTGCAGTCGCTGGACCCGGCAAATGCCCCGGGTCTCGTGGGGCAAAGCTGCCTTGTGCTGGATTGCGCCGACAGTTTCGCGACCAGTTATATCCTGTCCGATGCCTGCCGCGCGGCGGGCATACCGCTGATCAGCGCCTCGGCGCTCGGCCTTGCCGGATATGTCGGTGGGTTCTGCGGAACCGCTCCTTCGTTGCGCGCGGTCTTTCCCGACCTGCCCGACCGCGCCGCAACCTGTGCCACCGCGGGCGTCATGGGGCCGGTGGTCGGCATGATCGGAGCCGCGCAGGCGCAGATGGCACTGGCCAGTCTCCTGGGGCAATCTCCATCACCGCTGGGCCAGTTGATCCGCTTTGACATGCAAAGCTTCCGAACATCCGGCTTCCGGTTCGATACCGCGCCGGATCCACAGCCGGATCTGATGTTCATCGCCCCTGGCGCAATCGCCGCGCCCGATTTCGTCGTCGAACTGCGCGACACCGGCGAAGCGCCCGCACCGGTCTGCGCCCATGCCCGACGCCTGAGCGTGGCGGAATTCGCCGAGCGGAAACCCCGACCCGCCGGCGACCAGCGCGCTGTCATGGTGTGCCGCTCCGGTCTGCGGGCCTGGCAGGCGGCCACCACCCTCCGCACCTATTGGGACGGAGAAATTTCACTCATCGCAATGGGCGATACGCCATCCAACGAAGGATCCACCAAATGAGACTTGCTTCACTGACCGCCACCATTGCGTTTGCAGCTTCGCCGCTGATGGCTGCGGATGACATGACCATCATCCTCGACTGGTTCATCAACCCGGACCATGGGCCGATCATCGTCGCGCAGGAAAAGGGCTATTTTGCAGAGCAGGATCTCGCGGTCGAAATCATCGCCCCTGCGGATCCCTCCGACCCGCCCAAGCTGGTCGCGGCGGGTCAGGCGGATCTGGCGATTTCCTATCAGCCGCAACTGCACCTGCAAATCCACGAAGGCCTGCCGTTGCAGCGGGTCGGAACACTGGTGGCCACGCCGCTGAACTGTCTGCTGACACTGGCCGACGGGCCGATCCGGACACCTGCGGATCTGACAGGCAAAAAGGTCGGATTTTCGGTTGGCGGAGTTGAGGAAGCGGTGCTTGGATCAATCCTGCGCCATCACGATCTGTCACTGGACGATGTCGAGCTTGTCAACGTGAACTGGTCGCTGTCACCGTCGCTGATGTCGGGACAGGTGGATGCCGTGATCGGGGCCTACCGGAATTTCGAATTGAACCAGATGGACATAGAAGGCGTCGAGGGCAACTGCTTTTTCGTCGAGGAAGAGGGCCTTCCGGCGTATGACGAGCTTATCTACGTCGCGAATACCGGGTCGATGGACAAGGACATGATCGCCCGCTTTCTCGCCGCAACCGAGAAGGCGACACAATATATCGTGAACCACCCGCAAGACAGCTGGGAGGTGTTCTCCGGAACCTCTGCCGAGCTTCAGGACGAGTTGAACGCGCGGGCCTGGACCGACACGCTGCCCAGGTTCGCGTTGCGCCCCGCCGCGCTGGACGCCGGGCGCTATGCCGCGTTCGAAAGCTTTCTAAACGAGGCCGGGCTGACCCCGAACGTGAACGCCGTCTCCGAGATCGCAATCGACGTGACAGCGGAATGATGCGCCCCGACTATGGCAAGACCTTCGGCCTCTGGCGCGCGGGCGCGGCAGAGTCGTGGCATACGTATACACATCATCCGTTTGTCGAGGGCCTGCGCGACGGCACGCTGCCGCACGCGTGTTTTCTGCATTACCTGATCCAGGATTACGTGTTTCTCGTGCATTTTTCCCGCGCGTGGTCGCTGGCCCTCGTCAAGGCGGAAACGCTGGACGAGATGCGGGTCTGCGCCGGCACGGTCGATGCGCTGGTCAACCACGAGATGGGGCTGCACATCATGACATGCGCGCAAGAAGGGATCGACGAGACCACCTTGTTCAACGCGGCCGAGGCGGATGAAAACCTCGCCTATACCCGCTATGTCATGGATGCCGGTTTGCAAGGTGATTTTCTCGACATCATGGCCGCTCTGGCGCCCTGCGTTATGGGTTACGGCGAAATCGGGCTGCGCCTTGCGAATGAAAAAAACGCCGATACGCCCTATGCCGAATGGATCGCGACCTATGCCGATCCCGACTATCAGGCCGTTTGCACCACGGCGGGCGCGATGATCGACTCTGCCGTGGCGCGGCGGATCGGCGATCTCGCCGGCGCACCGCGTGCGGCACGGTTGCAAAGCCGGTTCACCCGCTCGACTCGGCTTGAGATCAATTTCTGGCAAATGGGGCTGAACCGCTGATGTCAGGCTCACCGGGGATCCTGTTGCGTGGACGGCACCGCATTGATGGCAAGCTGCTGTTCGATGTGGATCTGGATATCCCCGCCGGCAGGTGGACCTGCCTTCTGGGCAAGTCGGGCGTCGGAAAATCGACCATCCTGCGCCTGATCCTCGGGCTTGACACCGGCGGCGTCTTCAGCGGCACGTTTCATGCGACAGACAACGCACCGCTGGACGGCCGGATCAGCTATATGGCGCAAT
This sequence comes from Sedimentitalea sp. XS_ASV28, assembly GCF_041224545.1. Lineage (NCBI taxonomy): Bacteria > Pseudomonadati > Pseudomonadota > Alphaproteobacteria > Rhodobacterales > Paracoccaceae > Sedimentitalea > Sedimentitalea sp. XS_ASV28. The sequence goes on from NZ_JBGFGP010000132.1 coordinate 84,850, forward strand.
CCGACCTGCTGCTGCCCTGGTTACCGGTGCTGGAGAATGTCTGTGTCGGGGCGCGGCTTCGCGGTCAAAACCCCGATCTGGCGCGCGCCGAACGACTGCTGGATCGGGTCGGGCTGTCGCGCCACGCCGCGCAAAAACCCGGCACGCTTTCCGGCGGGATGCGGCAACGGGCGGCGCTGGCCCGTACCCTGTTCGAGGACCGCCCCGTCGTGTTCCTGGACGAACCCTTTTCTGCACTTGATGCGGGCACCCGCGCGGACATGCAGGAACTTGCCGCCGAAGTCCTCGTTGGCCGAACCGTGCTGCTGGTGACGCACGATCCGGCCGAGGCCGCACGGCTGGCGGATCAGATCACCGTGCTGACCGGTGAGGGCGCGCAGGACTGGCCCGTCCCCGTCACCCCTCCCCTGCGTGCGATAAACGCACCCGAAACCCTGGCCTGCCAGGCACAACTTCTCGATTATCTGCGAGGCCGCAAGGCATGCGCCTGAGAGATATCCTGCTGGCGCTTCTGATCGGGGTCGGTCTCTGGCAACTGGTGGTGGTCATCACGGATGCACCACATTTCATCCTCCCCTCACCCTGGCGGGTGGCACGGGCGGCCTGGAGCAGCCGGGCGATCATCGCCGAGAACGCATGGGTTACCCTGACCGAAGTGCTTCTGGGCTTGTTGGCCGGCACGGTTCTCGGGGCGCTGACCGCGATCCAGCTTGCCTATTCCCGCACGGCGGAACGTCTCATGTTGCCGATCCTCGTGTTCACGCAAGCCGTGCCGGTATTCGCCCTGGCACCACTGCTGACTCTGTGGTTCGGCTATGGCATGGGATCGAAAATCGTGATGGCGGTTCTGATCATCTATTTCCCCGTCACCTCGGCCTTTCATGACGGGCTGGTCCGGATCGACAGCGGCTATCGCGATCTGTCGATCTCGATGAGTGCGAACAGATGGAACTTCCTGCGCCACGTCCAGATCCCCAACGCCCTGCCCAGTCTTGGAACCGGCCTGCGTCTGGCGGCGGTATATGCCCCGATCGGAGCGGTGATCGGCGAATGGGTCGGCGCGTCGCGCGGGCTCGGATATCTGATGCTGCTTGCCAACGGGCGGGCCAAGATCGACCTGATGTTCGCCAGCCTGATCGTGCTCGCGTGCCTGACGGTGGTCCTGCACATCCTCGTCGGCCTGCTGGCCACCCAACTCACCCGCTATGCGCGGGGCATATCCATCACCTAGAGGGCTCAGACATGCGCGCCACGGATCTGCTGCAACACTCCGTTCAAGAGGACTGGAACGCGGCCACCGACCATCCGTTTTGCAAGTCGCTGGCGGACGGATCACTGTCGCAAGACAGGATGCGCTGGTATCTCGTTCAGGATTACAAGTTCATTGACCACTTCGTGAGATTACTGGCCACCGCCATCGCCCATGCGCCGACACTGGCCGACGGCCTGCCCGCGGCGCAGTTTCTCGGGTTGGTGACCAGCGACGAAAACACCTATTTCCTGCGTAGCTTCGAAGCATTGAAGGTTTCCGAAGACGACCGCAACGCGCCCGCCGCGCCCGCCACCCGCGCGTTTCAGACGCTGATGACCGGGGCGCGGCTCTCGGGACGGTACGAACAGATGCTCGCGGTGCTCGTGGTCGCCGAATGGAGCTATCTCACATGGGCAACGCGCTATGCCGCCTACGACCCGGAACTGCCTTTCTGGTTTGCAGAGTGGATCGACCTGCACAGCGGCGAAAGATTTGAAGCTGTCGTGGCCTATCTCCGCGGCCAGCTCGACAGCATCTGGCCAGATCTCGACGATCAACAAAGGACAGACGCCACCGCGATGTTCCAACAGGCCGTGGCCTGCGAACGGGCCTTTTTCGACGCGGCGTGGGAGTGCGGATAACAACTGTATTCTCAGGCGGTCCGAAGCTGCCATTTCTGATCTGATTGAACGGGAATTTTCACGATAGAGACGAGCTTGCCGGCGTTGGCCTGATAGACAGGAATGACAGCCAGACGACATGGGTCATCGCGTCAGGCGGAGAACCGTCGCGGCGACGGCGCCGACATCGGTCATGCAACCAAGTCGCATCTCACATCAACGGTCGCATTCAATCGACGCTGCCTGGCAACTCCATGCCACGCTCGAAATCGCTACATTCCACGATTTGCACGAGTCCGGAATTTTCCGCTCGCCTAAGTCTCAATGAGGCTTTCGTCCTCTGCGCCGAGGAAAAGCCCGATCTTTCTGGTTGAGGGGAAATGATCGAGAATGATCTTGGCGGACGCCAGAATCGGAACCGCGACAACCATGCCGATGACCGACCAGATCCAGGCAAAGAACGCGACTGCTGCAAAAACGATCGTCGGATTGAGCTTCAACCTGCCCGAGATCACATAAGGCGTCACGAATTGCCCCTCGATCCCAGACAGCGCCATGTATCCGCCCAACGCCAGGAATGCCGCCCAGAAATCGCCAAAGGCGCTATAGCTGGTCAAGGCCATGAGACAGGCGCCGGCGATTGCTCCGAGATAGGGTATGAAGTTGAAGGAAAAACCGATCAGGGCGAACAGCAGAGGATTGGGGATATCCAGAGCCCAGGCAAGCAATCCGATCGACAGCCCGAGACCGGCGTTTATCAGGCTGATACCCGCGAGATAAATGGCAAGGCGGTCCACGACCTCATTTACCACCCGCACCGCGACCCTCTTGTCTTCTAGGCTCGGCAGGACCGAGACAAACTTTCTCACGAAACTCCGTCCCGAAGCGATCAGGAACAGCAGCATGACCAGGGTAAAGATCAACTGGCCGGCAAGTGAGGGCGCGATCGATGCGATACGAAAAACGATGCCCTGATCTTCTTTCACCCGGACCTCAAGCGCGGTGCCGTCATCGTCGCTCAACGCCTCGACCGTTGCATCTGCCGCATCCTGAAGCCTGTCGAAAACCCCACCCGCGCTGTTGGCAAGATCATATCGCAGGCGGCTGAGCATGGCGGGCAGATTGTTGATCAGCTCGGTAAGCGGCGTGACAAGCGAGAACATGACAAAGATGATGATACATGCGAGACCGAAAACGACGAAAAGCGCGGTGATGATGCTGGGAACGCCCAGTCTTGAAAGCCGGCGCTCAAGCGGCATGCTGGCAAGATACCCCAAAAGCGCCGCCGTCATCGGGATCAGGAACCCTGATGCCCAGTTCAGAAAGAAAATCGAGGCGTAGATAAACAACCCGATCAAAGGCCATCGCATGGCATGCATGGTACAAATCCCTGGCCGAGAACTCCCCGATCACGGAACCCTCGCATCAAATTGGAAAACACCCCGTCCCATCCGGGATAGCTCACGTTTACAGTCGTCTTAGACGTTCAGAATTTACTCTTCAAGAAACAGTGGTATCGCCGACATGCACATTTTCGTAGATCATCCTGCAAGCCGTGTTTGCGCAATGCTCCGAGAATGTGATCGTGCCCGGCGGCATCAGTGTGCCAAGGTAGGTCTGCGATGAGTCAACGAAAGCGGCAGCAGCGTGTGGCGCCGAAACGCGGCGATGGCCGCCCCCTCAGCCTCAGTGAGGACCGTCGAGCGTGGCTCCTTTGGGCCGGTCTAAAAGCAAAGCCGTCTGGCTCATGAGGCGGTAATATCGCCCTTACCGTTGGATCGTCTGCAAACGGGTGATCTTGCCCGCGACCTTCTGAGGTTGATTTCAATTTTTAAAATTGTCACTCTTCACCTTTGAAGTTGAATATGAAAAATTAGCTCTGGTTTTGCTGCTTGGTATTGTTGGTTGCGCAACAGGTGTGATGCAGTCCCTTGTCGGGAAAACGCTGTCAGAGGTTCAGGCAAAATATGGTCCGCCGGTTAACCAAATTGACGGTGGCGCCAAGGGCCGTGGTTTCCAGTGGCAACTCGGCCATTCTCCAACCGGATCACGCTGCTATTATACCCTCTATGAGCAACCACAGGGGGAAGATTATCTCATCACATCCTTTGAAAAACCTAGGTCTCTTTGTGAATAGTAGTTTCTCGCAGCACTGGGCAGCCAAGACAGAAGCCGGACCATAGCAGTCCCCTCAAGCTGAAAAGTGATTCCAGAGATGCGTCCGCGCATGGCCCTGCGCAGCATCTTGTAGCGGTAGTTCGTTGTCCAGACAGCGTGATGCCGGTGGCAAGATACGGTGTGCGATCCGGGTTGAAAAGGCCATGAGAACTCTCCCTGTTCCTGGCTTTCACGTAATGGCGAGCCAAGACAGGAAGCCCACATTTCCCAAGTAAGGCGCTGATTTCGCTGTCCTGACCATTATATTTCCTATATAAAACATGGTGTTGAAGGCTGCGAGGGGCGCGTTTTATGGATCACCCAGAGGGTGCGGGCTTGCAACGGGCAGATCGGGTGGA
>NZ_JBGFGP010000166.1:0-373405 GCF_041224545.1 Sedimentitalea sp. XS_ASV28
CCCCCCCCCCCCCCCCCCCCCCCCCCCCCCCCCCCCCCCCCCCCCCCCCCCCCCCCCCCCCCCCCCCCCCCCCCCCCCCCCCCCCCCCCCCCACCCCCCCCCCCCCCCCCCCCCCCCCCCCCCCCCCCCCCCCCCCCCCCCCCCCCCCCCCCCCCCCCCCCCCCCCGGCAGGGTGTGCGGGGGCCGCGGCGACCGGGAGCGGTGCGACAGCGGCGGGGGCGACCGGGGTCACGCGGCTGACGCGGACATTCAGGCTGTCATCCTCGCCGTAATCGCGCTTGACCTGCACTTCCGTCAGGTCGTTTTCACGCAGCAATTCGGCAAGTGCCTTGATGAATGCCACGTCCGACTCGTGTTTGGTGTCTGTCATGATGTCCTCGACCGGTTCTGCTGTGCCCGTCTGTCCCGCGGGTTTTCGTCAGGGCGCTTATAGGACAAGGTCTTGCCTGTGAAAAGCGCCGTTCGCTCTGCTCAACATGGCCGTTTGTTGCCCGGATTTCCAGTGCGTGGCCGGGGAGCGTGCCCGGCATGGCGGGTGCGGGCACGTGATGTTGCGAACGTGAGGTGGCCAGATGCGGCAAATTCTGTCTACATCCGGTCACGAGGACCGAAAGGGGGATGTCATGAATTTGGGGAACTGGTTGTTCCGGCAGGCACAGGCGCATCCCGAGCGTCCCGCGCTGTTCCTGGGCAAGGCGCAGGTTGCGGATTACCGGGGCTTTCATGATCGTGCCGCCCGGATCGCGGCATGGCTGGCGACCGAGGGCATTTCGCCCGGCGATCGTGTCGCGATTTTAATGAAGAACTGCCCGGATTATCTCGTCGTGCAATATGGCATCTGGTATGCCGGGGGCGTGGCGGTGCCGATCAATGCCAAGCTGCATGGTCGCGAGGCGGATTTCATCTTGAACGATTCCGGTGCGGCGCTGGTTTTTGCGACCACGGAACTGGCCGACTCCTTGCGCGACGCCCGGGTGACATGCCGTGTCGTGACGGTCGGCGCCGCCGAATACCTGCTGGCGCTGACCACATCGCCCATCGCGGCGCCTTTGGCCCGGACCGCCGACGATCTGGCCTGGTTGTTCTATACGTCGGGCACCACCGGGCAACCCAAAGGCGTGATGATCACCAATCGCATGCTGATCGCGATGTCGCTGGCCTATCCGGTGGATGTCGATAGCGTGAGCGCCGAAGACGCGGCGATCTATGCGGCCCCAATGAGTCACGGTGCCGGTATCTACAACATGATTCACGTGCTGCACGGTGCGCGCCATGTCTGTCCGGTGTCAGGCGGATTCGAGACATCCGAGATTCTCGATCTCGCGCGGCATTTCGGACGCGTTCATATGTTCGCTGCGCCCACAATGGTCAAACGCATGACCGAAACGGCGCGGGCGACAGGTGAGACAGGTACAGGTTTGCGCACTATCGTCTATGCGGGAGGGCCCATGTACAACGCGGACATCATCGAGGCGGTCGCGCATTTCGGGTCCGTATTTGTTCAGATTTATGGGCAGGGGGAATGCCCGATGGGGATCACCGCCTTGTCGCGACACGATGTGACGGACCGCACGCATGTCCGCTGGCGCGAGAGGCTGGCCAGCGTGGGACGCGCGCAATCCCCGGTCGAGGTACGGATCGGCGATGCCAGAGGGGCGCCTGTACCCGCTGGTGCGCATGGCGAGATCATGGTGTCGGGTGATGTGGTCATGCCGGGCTACTGGCAAAACCCCGAGGCGAGCGCAAAGGCGCTGATCGATGGCTGGTTGATGACCGGGGACATGGGGTTCATGGACGCGGACGGCTATGTGACGATGCAGGACCGTTCGAAGGATGTGATCATCACGGGAGGTTCGAATGTCTACCCGCGCGAAGTCGAGGAGGTGTTGTTGACCCATCCTGACGTGCGCGAGGTTTCGGTTGTCGGTCAACCGCATCCGGAATGGGGCGAAAGCGTGGTCGCGTTCGTCGTGGGGACCGCGCCGTTCGAGGAACTTGACCGCCTCTGCATCGACAATATCGCCCGGTTCAAACGGCCGAAGACGTATGTCACGCTCGATGAACTGCCCAAGAACAACTATGGCAAAGTTCTCAAGACCGAGTTGCGAAAGAGATTGGAGGATCGGCGATGACGGTGCTGAACGGAAAAACGGCGCTTGTGACCGGCGCGGTTCCGACCCTTCGGAAATCGGTGCGCTGGCGCTTTGGCTGTGCAACCCGGTTGCACATAACGTCACCGGTGCGGCCATTCCGGTCGATGGCTGCCGGGCCGCACGATAGCGCTGGTTAGCTCTGCGTCTCGTCCATTTCGCGGGCTTGCATCTCAAGAATTTCCATGATCTTGATCTGCATCGCGGATGGCGGCGCGGTTTCCTGCTGCTCGTCGCTGCCGGTCTGTCGCTGGCCGGTTTCACCCGATGCCGCGCCCTCCGATGCGGGGGTTACCTTTTGCGTGTTTCCCGCCTCGACCGGGTCCGCAGGAAGCGAAGCCGGATGGCCGGTTGTCTGTGGCGCCATTGCCGGTAGTGCAATGGAGATATTCATTTGATTGCTCCTATCATCTGATCGCGCCCTCACCCGGTGATCAGCATGCGGATCAGAGATTGCCAAATGATTAATGCCGGAGTGTAACTATATTGAAAAATATAGATTAATTTTATTCTTCCGGTCAGGCCGCAATCGGCCGCCCGGATTGGATGATCTACCGGACAGGTGTGTTCGCAGGCAGGTCTGGGCCGGGTCGGTTTGCTGATCGGATTGTCGTTGCCGCGCACCGCACAAAACATGCGCGACGCAGCATTGCCAGTCCTAGCGTCTGAAAACATTGCGATAAGCCACTTGAAAACCATCAGAATATTGTAAATAAATCCACAGGATTCAGGGTATTTTGTAAATCACCCCATGCCGGGATGCGGATTGCATCCGAAACCACTGGAAAAGGAGTTGACCGCGTCATGGCCCGCGACACCCTGACCGGAAGCCGTATCCGCGAACGCAGGTCGATTGCGGGGATGCGGCAGGCAGATCTTGCCCGGCAGGTGGGAATTTCGGCCTCTTACCTCAATCTTATCGAGCATAACCGACGCAGGATCGGCGGCAAACTTCTGCTCGACATCGCGCAGATCCTGGGGGTCGAACCTTCGATGCTGACGCAGGGCGCAGAGGCGGCATTGATCGCGACCCTGCGCGAGGCGGCTGCCGATGCCGGACCCGTGGCGGCCGAGATTGACAGGGCCGATGAATTTGCCGGCCGATTTCCGGGATGGGCCGAGGTTCTGGCCGCCGGGCATCGGCGCATCGCATCGCTGGAGCGGGCCGTGGAAACCCTGTCTGATCGCTTGACGCATGACCCGCAGCTTGCGGCGTCGCTGCACGAAGTGCTGTCCACAGCGGCCGCGATTCGGTCCACCGCCTCGATCCTTGCCGAGACCGGAGAACTCGAACAGGAGTGGCGTGAGCGGTTCCACAGGAACCTGAACGAAGACAGCCTGCGTCTGGCAGAGAGCAGCAAGGCGCTGGTCGCTTATCTCGACGAAAGCGAAAACGCCGAGGAACGGCGTGGCTCGCCGCAGGAAGAGGTCGAGGCGTTTGTTGCCCGCTGTGGCTTTCACTTCGTCGATCTGGAGGATGGCACATCCGAGCCCGAAGCCCTTGCCGACGCCGCGCCCGAATTGACATCGCGCGCGGCCCGGTTGATCGCCGCCGAAGTCCTGTCGCGCTATGCCAAAGACGCGCGGGCCATGCCGCTGGACGATTTCCGCGAGACGATCGCAGAGGTCGGCCCGGATCCGGTCGCGCTGGCCCAGGTTTTTGGCGCGGACCTGTCGGCGGTGTTTCGTCGGCTCGCCGCGATGCCGGACGATGTCTTGTCCGGCGATGTGGGGCTTGTGGTCTGTGACGCCTCTGGAAGCATCCTCTATCGCAAGCAGATCGAGGGGTTTGCGCTGCCGCGTTTTGGCGCATCCTGTCCGTTATGGCCGGTTTTTACGGCGCTCAGCCGACCGCTGATGCCGGTGCGTCGCCATGTGTCGCAACTGGGGCGTTCCGCGATGCTCTTCGATTGCATGGCAATCGCGCAACCCGTCGGGACAACGCTTTTTTGATGAAGACCCGCTCTATCAGTCGACAATGCTGATTCTTCCGATCTCGGGAAACGGCGCAGACCAGGCACCGGTGCAACCGGTCGGCAGCAGCTGTCGGGTTTGTCCGCGTTCCGAATGTCGTGCCCGTCGTGAACCCTCGATCCTGAGTGAAGGCTTTTGACAGGGTTGTGAAAGCAAGGTTAGGTTAACTGGAAAAACAATAAAGTTGCGCGGCAAGCGCGCGCCTTGGGGAGGAACGGCGCAAATGGGGCGACATGTCCTGCTGATCGAGGATGAACCGAACATCATCGAGGCTATCAGATTCCTGCTCACCCGCGACGGGTGGGACGTCGGGACGCATTCCGATGGATCGGATGCGATTGAAGTCATTCGGGCGGCCTCGCCGGATCTCGTCATTCTCGACCTGATGCTGCCGGGCAAGAGCGGCATGGAAATCCTGCGTGACCTGCGCGAGATTCCCGCGCTTGCCGGTCTGCCGGTGCTGATGCTGACGGCGCGGGGACAATCGCGCGACCGGGACATGGCGGAGAAGGCCGGGGTGAGCCGTTTCATGACCAAGCCGTTTTCGAACGCTGAAGTCCTGACAGCGGTGCGTGACCTGCTGGCACATGCGTCGCGGCAATGACACAGCGTCGCGCCGATGGTGATCCTGCCGCCAGGATGCGGCCGTCGGTGTTTCTTGAACGCCAGAGTTACCGCCGCCGGCGGCTGATGGATGCCGCGCGCATTCTGCCGCTCCTGGGGGCGGTGCTTTTTGCGCTGCCCCTGCTGTGGCCATCGGTGTCGGATGGCGCGGCGCAAGACGCGGGTGTCACCATGTCGGCGGCCATCGTTTATGTCTTTTCGGTCTGGGCCGCACTGATCCTCGCGGTTCTGATTTTCGGCAGGATGACGCGGGCATGGTCGCGTCCGGGTGACGCACGGAGGTGACAGGGTGGCATCGCTGAACCTGCTTGTCCTGGTGTGTCTCGGATACGTGGTGGTGCTGTTCATTGTCGCTTTTGTCGCGGACCGGCTGGCGGCGCGGGGTCGCAGTCGCTGGTTGCATACGCCGCTGATCTACACGCTGTCGCTGTCGATCTATTGCACCGCGTGGACGTTTTATGGCGCGGTCGGCTATGCGACGCGTTCGGGGCTCGAATTCGTGACGATCTATCTTGGCCCGACGCTGGTCATGGTGGGATGGTGGTGGGGCCTGCGCAAGCTGGTGCGCATCGGGCGGAGCCAGCGGGTGACATCGATCGCCGACCTGATTTCGTCGCGCTATGGCAAGTCGAATTCGCTGGCCATCTGCGTGACCCTTCTGGCGGTGATCGGCGTCACGCCCTATATCGCGCTGCAACTGCAATCGATCACCCTGTCGTTCTCGATATTTGCCGAGGCAGACCCCGGAAGCGTCTATAGCGACGGTGCCAGCGTGTTCTACGTGGCGTCGGGACTGGCGGTTTTTGCGATCCTCTTCGGAACGCGCAACCTGGACGCCAACGAACGCCATCATGGCGTGGTGACGGCGGTTGCGCTCGAGGCGGTTGTCAAGTTGCTGGCATTGCTGGCCGTCGGCGCTTTTGTGGTTTGGGAGCTGGCAGGCGGCATTGGTCCGGTCATGGCCCAGATCGATGGATCCGAGATTGGCAGGTGGAATGTCGCGTCCGGGCGATGGGTCACGTTCACCTTTCTGTCCGCCGCCGCTTTTGTCTGCCTGCCGCGCATGTTTCAGGTGCTGGTGGTCGAAAACAGCGACGAACGGCATCTGCGCACGGCGGCCTGGGCGTTTCCGCTTTACCTGTTTTTGATGAGTCTCTTCGTCATTCCCATCGCGGTGGTGGGCCTGGACCTGATGCCCGAAGGCGCCAACCCTGATCTTTTCGTGCTGACCGTGCCGCTGAGCCAGGGGCGCGAGGGGCTGGCGATGCTGTCGTTTCTCGGCGGATTCTCGTCCGCGACCTCAATGGTCATCGTTGCCGCAATGGCGTTGTCGACGATGGTGTCCAACCACGTGGTCATGCCGATCTGGCTGTCCTGGCACGGAGAGGGCGCGTCGGTTTCGGGCGATGTGCGCAACGTTGTCCTGCTGGCGCGGCGCATCTCGATCGCGGGCATTCTGGCGTTGGGCTACTTCTATTACCGGCTTTCCGGCGGGGGGGACGCGCTCGTTTCGATCGGCCTCATCGCGTTCGCAGGGATCGCGCAGATCCTGCCGGCTCTGGTCGGCGGGCTGTTCTGGCGCGGGGCCACGCGGACCGGTGCGCTTGTGGGTCTGGTGCTGGGCTTTGCCGTGTGGCTCTATACCCTGTTGCTGCCGGAACTCGGCGGCAATTTCCTCTCCGACAGCGTGATCCGGGACGGGCCGTTCGGCATCGGCTGGCTCAGGCCGCTGGCCATGTTCGGTGCCGACGACCTTGATCCGGTGGTGCATTCGGTGATGTGGAGCCTTCTTCTGAATGCCGCGGGATTCTGCATCGTGTCGCTTGTGACCTTTCCAAGTCCGCTGGAGCGTTTGCAGGCCGCACAATTCGTCAATGTTTTCGATCATTCCGTCGCGCCCAGAGGCTGGACCGGTTCCATCGGTCAGAGCGAAGACCTGATGATCATGTCGCAGCGCATCCTCGGCGCGCAACAGGCGCAGGATCTGTTTCACCGCGAGGCCGAGGCGCAGGGGCAGCGGGGTTACCTGCCCGAGCCAAGCCCGGCATTCCTGACCCGGCTGGAGCGCGAGTTGTCGGGATCGGTCGGTGCGGCGACCGCGCATGCGATGATCGGACAGATCGTCGGCGGTTCGTCGGTCTCGGTCGAGGACCTGCTGGCGGTGGCAGACGAAAGCGCGCAACTGCTGGAATATTCCGGCAAGCTCGAGGCCAAGTCCGCAGAGCTCAGCAAAACGGCGCGTCAATTGCGCGAGGCGAATGCCAAGCTGACCCAACTGTCGGTGCAGAAGGATGCGTTTCTCAGCCAGGTCAGCCATGAACTGCGAACGCCGATGACCTCGATCAGCGCCTTTTCCGAGATACTCCGCGATACCGATGGGCTGGGGGAAGCAGACAAGACACATTACGCGACGATCATTCACGACGAAGCACTGCGCCTGACGCGGCTGCTGAACGATCTGCTCGATCTCAGCGTTCTGGAAAGCGGTCAGGTCAGCCTGAACATGCGGAGCGGACACCTGTTCGAGGTGCTGGACAGGGCAGAAGCCGCCGCATTGGCAGGGTCGGAGCGCCCGCTGCTGGTCAGGCGACAACGGGAAGAGGAACAATTCGCACTTTATACCGATCTCGACCGGCTGGCGCAGGTGTTCATCAACCTGATTGCCAACGCCCAGAAATACTGCAACGCCGATCACCCCGAGTTGCGGATCAAGGTACGCGCGGTTTCCGACCGGTTACTGGTCGATTTCGTCGACAATGGCAGCGGCATACCGCCCGATTCCCGCGCGGTGATTTTCGAGAAGTTCACGCGCGTGAGTGGCGAGAAGGCCGGTGGCGCGGGGCTCGGGCTGGCGATCAGCCGGGAGATCATGCAGCGCCTTGACGGCAATGTCAGCTATTTGCCGGGAAAATCGGGCGGTGCGTTTCGGGTGATGCTCCCGCTGGGTGCGAGGGTCGCGGCGCAATAACACACGGCGTAAAGCTCTTCGTAACCAACCCTGCGCTAGACCGGAAACAATATCGTTGCACGAGCAGGTCGAAATTCATGGGTACCTCCGGCTCAAATTCTGCGCTGAAACGCAAGACCGACACCAATCGCGAAAGCGGCGCGACGGTCGGCAGAACCGCGGCCGGCGCGCTGCGGTTGGGCGTCGCGCGGGCTGCGGCCAACCTGTTCGATCTTGTGGTCTCGGTCATCGGTATCCGGCAATCGCGGGTGGATCAGGACGCGGTCGAGCAGCACCTGGCCGACGCGAGGTTGTTGGTTCTGCTGGATGGGCCCGACGGGTTGACGGGTGCCATCGTTCTGGATCGGGTGCTGGTCGTCGCGCTGGTACAGCAACAGACGATGGGGCGCGTCACGGCAATCGCGCCGGACGACCGCCCGTTCACCGCGACCGACGCGGCGATGGTGGCACCGCTGGTGGATGGGATGCTCGAGCGCGCCGCCAAACTGGCCGAGGTGCCGGCCGATCAGAACTGCCTGACCGGGTTTCGCTTTGGTGCACGGGTCGAGGACAAGCGGGCGGCCATGCTGGTGCTGGATGCGGATACCTATCGGACTTTCGATCTGACGCTTGAGCTTGATGGGGGCGTTCTGCAAGGGGAAATGTGTCTGATCCTGCCGGAACCAAAACCGCAGACCGAGACCGGCAAGGAGGTCGTTGCCGCGCAGGATGCGCCAACGCTCGGGCAGGCGATCGGGATCGCGCGCGCCGATCTGGTGGCGGTTCTGTCGCGCGTGCGCGTCCCGTTGGCGGAATTGTCCAGGATGCAGCCGGGGGACATGCTGCCGCTGGTGCAGGAACGGTTGGATCGGGTCGAGCTTGTTTCGATTTCGGGGCAGAAAATCGCGATCGGCCGACTGGGCCAGTCCGGTGGGCTGCGCGCCTTGCGTCTGAACGAAATTCGCACTCCGATGCAGGGCGACCAGGAGAGTTTTGCGAGCGGCCTTGCCAGAAAGGCGGCGTTGGATGATCCGATGACGGTGGATGGTCACCTGGTCGAAGCGCAGGCCGCGCCCGTCGATGTGCACGTGGACCCTGCCGCCGAAAGCGAGGAGGACAGTTTTTCGGGGATGAGCCCGGAGGATGCCGCCGTGGAGATTTCCGCGCTTGCCGGGCTGGACGCAGAAGAGGTGGACGAGCTCAGGGAGGCCGCAGGGTAATCTCTGGCTATAGCATTTCGCGATAAACCTGAATCACCTAACGCTGCCTGAAATCAAAGATTTCAACGCGTTAGCTGATGCGGGATGTTTCAAGTTAATCGCGAAACGCTTTAGGCGTCCGTGTCTTGGTGCAATTGTTCGAGCGTCGGGCGCAGCCCCTCAAGCTGATAACCCGCCGCCGAGACGTCTGCGAGAATGTCATCGGCGCTGCGCGTCGCAGCTTGCCCCAAGGCCCAGACCACCGAGCACCTGGTTCCCGACGCGCAATAGGCCAGCACCGGCCCTCCGGCTGACGCGATCAGTTCCGCCTGGCGCGCAACGTTCTCGGGGGTCATGGTCTGATGCGTCAGAGGCAGGACTTCAAACCGCAAGCCGGCATCGCGCACTGCGGCCCCGATTGCCTCGGCCTGATGACTTGGCGGCACTTCGCTGTCAGGTCGGTTGCAAATCACGAGTTTGATCCCGGCCTCGGAAAGCGCGGGCACGTCCTCGACCGAGATTTGCGGCGAGACGGAATAGTCGGGGGATAAGCTGCGCAGGTCCATGCTCCGCTCTTTACGCGCGCTCCGGCACGCTGTCCAGTCGGCAAACGATCCGGGGCGCACATGTCTGCCGGAACCGAGGGGAAGGTGAGCGAGTGCATGGGCTGCGTCGCACACAACCCTTCCGCTGCAGCACGCATTTGGCGCTTGCACAATCGGCGCGTGGGGTGCCAAACCTCGCCCGATCCCATCGGTACGGTTGGGCGGTCGGCGATGACATTCGCAGACATGATATTGGTATGCCCCCGATCCGCTGGTCCGTGCAGAGCGTTTTCCATTAATTGCGGCGATCAATGTGCGCCGGCTTGACCTGTATCAAGGCAATCACGCCCGTCAGATGCGAGATCTGTAAAAAAGAAAAGAATCACCTTGGGGTTGTACGTCTTTTCTGAGAACATGACGGGGTGGTGCATCTGTTTTGTGTGACGGTGTTGTGCAGTCGTTACGATTGCGGTGTATCCATAGCGAACTATTCGGGGGGAAATGAGATGAACATCGACGAGTTGCAACTCAGGGCAAAGCATCTGGAAGAGCGGATCTCTGCGGCCAAGGCCGAAACGCGAATTGCGCTTCAGCCCCAGTTTTCAAGAGTTCTGAGCAAGATCGCCGCAGAGGGCGCCAGGGTGCCGAGGCGGATGCGTCAGCTGGACGCGGCATTGCTCGACGAAGCGATCGAAGCGCGTTTCGACAACATGCCTGTCTGAAGGCCTAGCCCAGCATCACGCCCACGACGACGAGCATCAGTCCGATCACCGACAGGAAAAGCGCGCCGATGTTCATCGGCAGCACCGACTGCAACGTGGCGCGCATCTCGTCGTCGGGGAGCTTGGCGCGTCGTGCCCTGGCGACGCGCAGGATGCACCATATCAGCCCGACAAGACCGGCAAGTGACACCGCCGCACCAACCCAGACCATCGTTTCAAACATGCCGCCCCCGGGATTTGTTCAATGCGACGCGCCTAGCGGATCGACCGGCCATGCGCAACAGGCTTCAATGCCGCGCGTGACGGTTTGAGCCTTGCAGCGGGACCGGGGCAGCGTTATCCCGCAGGCTCTGACATCCAATGATCCACGGAGCCCGCAATGAGCGATACCAATACCGATACCTCCTATCGAGTGACTGCCGATGAATTGCGCCAGTTCATCGAGCGGGTGGAGCGGCTGGAAGCGGAAAAGCAAGACATCGCCGATCAGCAGAAGGAAGTGATGGCAGAGGCCAAGGCGCGCGGCTATGACACCAAGGTCATGCGCAAGGTCATCGCCCTGCGCAAGCGTGACAAGGACGACATCGCCGAAGAAGAGGCGATCCTGGAAATGTACAAGGAAGCCCTCGGAATGTAAGGGGCTATCCCGCCCCGACATCGGTGCGCGCGATTGACACCGACTTGATGACCGCATGGATATGATCGCCGGGTTGCAGGGCCATCGCATCGGCGGATCTGCGGGTGATGCGCGCGAGCAGGCGATCCTCGCCGCATTGCATCTGGACGATGACGCCCGGCCCGTCGCCGTCGCGTAGGGCGAGGATCGATGCCGAGAGAATATTGAGCGCCGACAGCCCGCGTGGCTTGTCACGCGACAGGATCACATCATGCGCCAGGATACGCACGCGCGTGGCTGTGCCCGGCGGCGTCTCCATCTCTGGCAGGAACAGGCGCCCGCCGGACACGGTGAGTTCGGTCAGCCCGTCCTGATGATGCCGTGTGACGGTGGCCGGAAGAACGGCACCGGCCTCGCGTACGCCAAGCTGGCGCACCATGTCGGGATCGGACAGGACCTGTTCGGCGGGGCCCGATCGCGTGACGCGGCCGTTTTCCAGGACAACGACGGTGGTTGCGAGGCGGGCGACCTCTGCGACCGAATGGCTCACATAAAGGATCGGGATGTCGGTGTGATCGCGCAGCCGTTCGAGAAAGGGCAGGATCTCGGCCTTGCGCGCAGAATCGAGCGCGGCGAGCGGTTCGTCCATGAGCAGGATCCGGGGCTGCGACAACAGCGCGCGCCCGATTGCCACCCGCTGTTTCTCGCCCCCCGACAAGGTTCCAGGGCGGCGATCCAGCAGGTCGGATATTCCGAGCAGCTCGCTGACCTCGGCCAGCGTGGTGCGTGGTGCGGCACTGGCGAAACGCGCGCCATAGGTCAGGTTCTGGCGCACCGAAAGATGTGGAAACAGCCGCCCGTCCTGAAAGACATAGCCGACGCGGCGTTTGCGGGTGGGAACCGCATGGCCGGACCGGGTGTCGAGCACAAGTTGCCCGTCAAGTGAGATGCGCGCGCTGTCCGGGGTCAGCAGGCCCGCGACCGCGTTGATGACCGTTGTCTTGCCGGCACCGGATCGGCCGAACAGGGCGGTGACGCCACCCGGCGCCTGGAACGTAATCTGCAGGTTCAGGGCTCCGAGACGATGGCGCATGTCGACCGAGAGGCTCATGTACCGGAGATCCTTTGGGCAGCCCGCCGTGCCAGCCATTCCGACACGAGCAGCGCGCCCATCGCCACTGCGATCGACACAAGCACGAGGCGCAGCGCAGGCGCTTCGCCGCCGGGAACCTGCAGGAACGCATAGATGGCGGAGGGCAGGGTCTGGGTTTGTCCCGGAATGTTCGAGACAAAGGTGATGGTCGCGCCGAATTCGCCCATGGCCTTGGCAAAGGCGAGCACGGCCCCCGCGATCAGCCCCGGCAGGATCAATGGCAGGGTCACCGAGGAAAACACCCAGACGCGCGAGGCTCCAAGCGTAGCCGCTGCCTGTTCGAGCTTGGGATCGACCGCTTCGATCGCCAGCCGCAGCGCCCGGACCATCAGTGGAAATGCCATGATTGCCGCCGCCAGTACCGCACCGGTCCAGCGAAAGGCGAGCATGATTCCGAAGCTGTCATAGAGCCAGCCGCCGATCGCCCCCTGCCGTCCGAAGGTGAGCAGCAGAAGGTATCCGGTGACGACCGGCGGCAGGATCAGGGGCAGGTGGACGAGCATATTGAGAAGTTGCTTGCCGCGAAACTGCCAGCGGGCCAGCGCGTAGGCGACCAGTATGCCAAGTGGCAGGCTGAGCAACGTGGCAAAGAAAGAGACCCGCAGGGACAGCAAGAGCGCCTGCCATTCCTCCGGGCCGAGCCAGTCGCTCATTCGCCGTCCCCGGGCAGCCCGAAGCCATGTGATCTGAACACGTCACCGGCGCGCGGCGAAGCGAGGAAATCCAGAAAGGCCTGCGCCGGGTCGGCCTGGCCGCCTGCCACCAGTGCGGCGGGGTAGCGGATCGGCGGATGGGTGTCTTCAGGAAAGACGCCGACAACCCGCACGTCAGGGCTCGCCGCCGCGTCGGTCGCATAGACGATGCCATAGGGGGCCTCGCCCAGAGCGACCAGCATGAGCGCGGCGCGCACGTTGTCCGTCTGGGCAACATGCGGTGCGACCTGTTCCCAGACACCAAGCGCACGCAGGGCGGCGGCACCGTAGATGCCGGCGGGCACGGCATCGACAAGGGCCATGGCCAGACGATCCTCGCCCAGCACGCCGACGAGATCAAAGCCCGGTTCGATCACAAGATCGGACTTGACGTCACGACCGGCGATCAGAACCAGACGGTTGGTCAGCAACGTCTTGCGGCTCGTGTCGACAATGAGCGCGTCCTGTTCCAATACATCCATCCAGGAGATGTTGGCCGAGATAAAGAGATCCGCCGGAGCGCCCTGCTGGATCTGGCGCGCCAGCATCGAACTGCCGCCGTAAGACACCTGCACCGGGCCATCATATATCGAAACCAGCTCGTCCAGCGCCGATTTGAGGCTCGCGGCGGCAAAAACCGTCACCGGTGTCTCTGAAGCCGCAGGCGCGGGCATCGACAGCATCGCCAGCGCGCCGGCCATGAACAGCCGTCGGGTCAATGTATGCAGCATGGTTGGACGCCTCCGTTTCAAAGTCCTCGCCGAGATATGGCAAAGCCGTGGACCGCGTTGCAAGCGGATAAACACGCGAGGTGTTTCAGGGATCAATCAGGGTGACTCCGGGAATTTGCCGGATGCGCGTGAGATCGTCGTCATAGGCGTCGCTCAGTTCTTCGACGAGTTCCTCGGTCCAGCCGGGCAGGTCCAGTTCCTCTTCCATCCGCTCCGGAATTGCGAAATTCTCGAGAAAAGCCGCGATCACGCAGCGCTTCTGGTTTTCGTTCAGCCCGGTGTGTGTGTGCAGATAGGCGCGGAACTTCTGCATGCCTTCGCGGGTGATGAGATCGGACAGAAGATCGAACCCGCCGACGATCTTTTCATCGGGCTGCAAGCCGGCCATCTGGCGGATGATATGCGCCCAGAGCAGCGGCGTGTCCTCGTTGCACCAGACGATCATGTCCATGTCCGGGGCCGCCGCATGGATCCGGCGCAGGCAATCGGACCAGCGCAGTTTGCCCGGATCGGTGCCGCCAAGCACATCCGCAAGCTGTTCGCGTGTGGGATTTCCCAGTACCGCAGGCAGAAAGCTGGCCGGATTGCGCAGCCCCATGAACATCGTCAGCCGATCTCCGCGGAACAGTTTGTGCAGATACCTCACCCGTTCCGGTGCCGCCGGATAGAGCTGTCCGTCGCGGACGGCAAGACGACGCGAGCCGAAGAAATAGGCGTTGGACAGGATCATCCGGTCGGCATGTTCCTCGTCGAGAATGGCGTCCATGAGAACCTCGCGCGCATCCGGGGCGGGCGCAGTGGCAGACATGGCGCGAAACGAGTGTCCGAGCAGCTCGCGATACCTGCCGGGGCCGGGCACCGCGATGCCGCGGTCCGCAAAGGCCTGTTTGTTGCGCAGCAGGCATTTCAGGATGCGATCACCATCGGTGCAATGCGCGCCTGTATGAATGATGACCTGCATGCCCGCCTTGTCGCTCGTCCCACGATGGATCGGAATTTCAGGTATCCTGTTGTCCGGGGCGGGTCAAATGGCTTTGCGCTGCGCACGCGGTGTCAGGGGGGTGCGACTTATGTGGCGTTTGAGGCCGCAGACGGGATCGAACGCTTGACCCCGCGACCCTGCACGGCCATGAAGCAGGGCCAGTAAATGCCCCGGAAAACGGGCATGCCGCAGGACCAAAGGAGGCGAGATGGCCCGCCGACCCAAGACAAGCCAAGCCGTGCCAGCAGTGGCCCCCAATGCCACCGAAGAGCGCGCGCGGTCCAGGGCGATCGGCGGTCTGCGGGAACTCTGGCCCTTCATGGCACCCTATCGCGGGTTGATCGTCGCCTCGATCATGGCACTTGTTCTGACGGCCTGTGTGTCGCTGACCTTGCCGCTGGCGGTGCGCCGCGTGGTCGATAACTTCCGGGCGCAGGATGGTGCGATCCTGAACCAGTATTTCATTGCGGCGCTTGCGATTGCGGCGCTGCTCGCGGTGGGGACGGGGTTGCGATATGCGCTCGTGACCCGACTGGGCGAGCGCGTCGTCGCGGACATTCGCATGGCGGTGTTCGACCGGGTGATCGGCATGAGCCCGCAGTTCTTCGAAAAGATCATGACCGGCGAGGTTCTGAGCCGGATCACCACCGACACCACCCTGATCCAGTCGGTGCTGGGCTCGTCGGTGTCGATTGCGCTGCGCAACCTTCTGTTGTTCATTGGCGGGCTGGTGCTGATGCTGCTGACATCGGCCAAGTTGACGAGCCTGGTGCTGCTGATCGTACCGGTGGTGGTGGTTCCGATCCTGGTGCTGGGCCGCAAGCTGCGGAGCATCAGCCGCGAGAATCAGGACTGGATCGCCGCCAGTTCGGGCAATGCCGCCGAGGCCCTGGCAGCGGTGCAGACCGTGCAGTCCTTCACGCATGAGCGGGCAAGCCGGGCGCAGTTCGCCGAGATGACCGAGACTTCGTACGAGGTGTCGCGCCGCCGCATACGGACCCGCGCGCTGATGACGGTGATTGTCATCTTCCTGGTCTTTACCGGTGTTGTCGGCGTGCTCTGGATGGGCGCGCTGGACGTGCGGACCGGCAACATGACCGAAGGCACGCTGATCCAGTTCGTGATCTATTCGGTGATGGTCGCCGGCTCGGTTGCCGCGCTGTCCGAGATCTGGGGCGAGTTGCAACGCGCGGCCGGGGCGACGGAACGGTTGGTGGAATTGCTGGCGAGCGTTGATGCGGTGCAGGACCCCGAACAA
Source organism: Sedimentitalea sp. XS_ASV28 (assembly GCF_041224545.1). Lineage (NCBI taxonomy): Bacteria > Pseudomonadati > Pseudomonadota > Alphaproteobacteria > Rhodobacterales > Paracoccaceae > Sedimentitalea > Sedimentitalea sp. XS_ASV28. Next base: position 15,594 of record NZ_JBGFGP010000166.1, read on the forward strand.
CCCGCCGTGTTGCCCGAACCGGTACAGGGGCACATTGCCTTTGAAAACGTGTCTTTCCGCTATCCTTCCCGGCCGGAAACCGCGGCCCTGTCCGATGTTTCTCTTGAGATCGCGCCGGGCGAAACGGTGGCCTTTGTCGGGCCGTCGGGGGCGGGCAAGACCACCATCATCCATTTGATCCAGCGTTTCTATGATCCCGATAGCGGCCGTATCACGCTTGACGGTGTGGCGCTGAACGCGCTGGCCCGTGACGCCTTCCGGCAGCATATCGCGCTGGTGCCACAGGACCCGGTGATATTTGCCGTCTCGGCGCGTGAAAATATCCGCTTCGGTCGCCCGGATGCCTCGGATGCCGAGGTCGAGGTGGCTGCGCGGGCGGCGGCGGCGCATGATTTCATTGCGGCCCTGCCCGAGGGCTATGACAGCTATGTGGGCGAGCGGGGCGTCATGTTGTCTGGCGGGCAGAAACAGCGGATCGCCATTGCCCGCGCGATCCTGCGCAACGCGCCGGTGCTGTTGCTGGATGAGGCCACCAGCGCATTGGACGCCGAAAGCGAACGCCTCGTGCAGCAGGCGGTGGACGAGTTGAGCGCCGGTCGCACGACGCTGATCGTCGCACACAGGCTGGCGACCGTGAAAAAGGCCGACCGGATCGTGGTGATGGATCAGGGTCGGATTGTCGCCACCGGACCGCACGAGCAGCTCGTGGCCGAAGGCGGGCTTTATGCCCGGCTCGCACGGTTGCAGTTTACCGACGGCAGCGTCGCGGCCTGAGGTCCGGACCGCGCAAGTTGCGTGACGTCATTTCCCCGTGGTGCGCTTCCGCGTCGCTTGCGCCCTTGCACGACTGTTTTTTTCCCCGCATCCTGACCGGAAAAGTCACGCCTGAACCGACGGCGACCCTGGGAGGAAATCACGATGTCCATTGCGAATCTGGCGGATCGAAACGCTATTGAAAATGAAATGCCCTGGGCGGATCGGGACCTTCCCAAGACTCTTTTCCAGATGATGTCGCGTACCGCCGACAGGTTTCCGGATCGCAACGCGGTCAGCTATCAGATCCTGTCCGGTCCCACGGACAAGGCGGAAACCCTGACCTGGTCCGAGCTTTTGCGGCGCAGCGTGCAGGCGGCCAACCTGTTCCGGTCGCTTGGGGTCGGGGAAAAGGACACCGTGGCGTTCATATTACCCAATTGCAACGAGACGGTGCTGACCATCATGGGCGGGGCCATCGCGGGGATCGTCAACCCGATCAACCCGCTTCTGGAACCGGAACAGATCGCGTCGATCCTGCGCGAGACAAAGGCCAAGGTGGTCGTGACCCTCAAGTCGTTTCCCAAGACGGATGTCGCGCAAAAGACCGCCGAGGCGGTGCGCCACGCGCCCGATGTAAATACTGTTCTCGAAGTCGATCTGAACCGGTACCTGACGCCGCCGAAATCGTGGATCGTTCCTCTGATCCGTCCCAAGATGCCCAACAAGGAACATCTCGCCCACGCGGATTACAAGGATTTCAATTCCGAGTTGGCGCGCCAGCCCACGACCCTGTCCTTTGAGGACAGCAAACAGGACCGCGTGGCCTTCTATTTCCACACCGGTGGCACGACCGGGATGCCCAAGGTGGCGCAGCATACCTATGGCGGGGTGGTCTATAACGGCTGGGTGGGCGGTGAACTGCTGCTCAGCGAAGAGGACAACATCATGTGTCCGCTGCCGCTGTTCCACGTGATGGCCTGCCATGTGATCCTGATGGCGGCGGTCTATTGCGGCAGCCATGTGATCTTTCCCACGCCGCAGGGGTATCGCGGCGAAGGGGTTTTCGACAATTTCTGGAAGCTGAACGAGCGTTACAAGACCACGTTCATCGTTACCGTGCCAACCGCCATCGCGGCCAGCATGCAGCGGCCGGTGGATGCGGATATCTCGACCGTGAAAAAGGCGTTCTCGGGGTCGGCCCCCCTGCCGCTCGAACTGTTTCGCCGGTTCGAGCAGGCGACGGGGGTCACCATCATCGAGGGCTATGGTCTGACCGAGGCGACATGCCTCGTATCGGGCAACCCGGTTGACGGGGAAAAGAAGATCGGCTCGATCGGCATTCCGTTCCCCTATACGGACGTCAAGATCATCAAGGGATCGGCGGATGGACCTGCCGAAGTGGGGGTGGACGAGATCGGGGAAATCTGCATCAGCAATCCAGGCGTTTACCCCGGCCACACCTATACCGAGACCGCCAAGAACGCGGATCTCTACTATCAGGACAAATATCTGCGCACCGGCGATCTTGGCCGGATCGACGCGGACGGATACCTGTGGATCACCGGGCGAGCCAAGGATCTGATCATTCGCGGGGGGCACAATATTGATCCTGCCGAGATCGAAGAGGCGCTTCTGGGCCACGATGCAGTTGCCTTTGCCGGCGCCATCGGCCAGCCGGATGCACATTCTGGAGAATTGCCCTGTGCCTTTGTCGAGCTGGTCGAAGGTGCGTCGGTCACCGCAGAGGAACTGATGGAATATTGCCAGGTGCATGTGCATGAACGTGCTGCCCGACCCAAGCATATCGAGATCATGGACGAGTTGCCGAAAACCGCTGTCGGCAAGATCTTCAAACCCGATTTGCGCAAGATCGCCATCACCCGTGTGTATGATGCCGCGCTCAAGGAGGCGGGCAGCGCGGCGCGCGTCAGCGAGGTTATCGACGACAAGAAGCGCGGGCTTGTCGCGCGGCTGCAGAGCAATGGAGCCAAGGACGAGGAGGTCGCCAAGATTCTTGGGGATTTCACACGCCCGTGGGAATGGGCGGATCAGGCCGGGGCAACAACCTGAGCGGAGGCGGCAATGGATTACGATTCGCTGATTGACGCGCAAACCTGGGAGTTTATCCGGAGGACGCAAGAAACATATCCGGATGATCCAGCGGGCCGGACACTGGCAGAAGAACGTGCAGCCTATGATGCGATGTGCGCCGCGTTCCGTGCCCCGCGTCCTGACGTGGTGCAGGTGCGTGACATGTCCGCCAACGGCGTGCCGGTGCGTGTCTATTCTGCGGGCGGCCCGACACGGACCGTGATGTATTTTCACGGCGGTGGCTTCGTGGTGGGCGGTCTTGACAGCCATGACGACGTCTGCGCCGAAATCTGCGCCCAGACCGGATACCGGGTTGTGTCGGTGGATTATCGTCTGGCTCCGGAACACAAACATCCGGCGGCCTTTGACGATGCTTATAATGCGACATGCTGGGCCGGAACCGAATTTTCGGATCCGATCATTCTTGCCGGAGACAGCGCCGGCGCGAACCTTGCCGCTGCGGTGGCCGCGCATGCACGGGGAGGGCAGCGCGACATTCTCGGGCAGGTTCTGATCTATCCCGGGCTGGGCGGGGATGTCGACGCGGGGTCCTATATCGAACATGCCGACGCGCCGCTGCTGCAACGGGCCTACATTATCCAGTACGCCGGTGTCCGCGGGGTGGATGGCGAGGCCCCGGAAAACGATCCGACCTATGCGCCGCTGCATGACAGCGATTTTTCCAACCTGCCGCGCAGCATTGTTTTTTCTGCCGAATGCGATCCGGTCTGCGATGACGGGCGCGTGTATTGCGAGCGCATTCGCGCCGCCGGGGGGAAGGCGCATTGGATACGCGAACCGGGGCTTGTTCACGGCTATCTGCGCGCGCGCACCACGGTCGATCGCGCACGGGACAGTTTCGAACGGATCGTGTGCGCGATCGAAGCGCTTGGGCAGGATATCTGGCCCTACGACTGACCGGGTCGCGTGTCAGGTCAGAAAGGGCCGTGCCTGCATCGTGTCGGGGACAGGAGCGCCCAAGCGCGACAGGATGGTCGGGGCGAGTTGCAGCTGGTCGATCACCGTATCCTCTGACGGGCCGCTGGCGGGGCCGAAATAATAGAGCGCAGACTCCTGTTGCAACGGATCGCGCCCCCCGTGATGCCCGCGCGCATCCTGCCCGTGATCCGCAGTGACGATGACCTCGTAGCCTGCCGCCCGCCATTTCGGAATGAAAGGCGCAAGCATCTCGTCCATCACGAAACAGGCGTGGTCCATCTGCGTGCAGTCGTGAAAGAACCGGTGCCCCATGCTGTCGAGGGTGCAGGTGTGCAGCAATCCGTAATTCAGGCCGAAGCGCAGACACAGGTTGGTCAGTGTCGCAAACAGGTCGACGTCGGACGGTGTCATCTGGTTGTCATGGCCATATCCCGTCATGGTGTGAAAACGGCCATGATTGATCGTATCGCTCTCGGGTTCGTCATATTCGATATCGCGGACGTAATCGAACGGGTGACGGTTGAAAAATTCCGACCAGAAGGAATGCGCCACCGCACCGGTGACGCCGTTCGCGGCGCGAACCTGGCTGAAGATGTCAGGCTGGCTCAGGCGGAACACATTTCCGTTACCGGTACAGCCGTGAACCTGCGGGCTGACCCCGGTGTGGATCGAGGCATAGCAGCTGGCCGAGATCGAAGGCAGCACCGCCCGATGGGTCCAGACCCGCGCCTCGCCGGATTGCACCCAGCCCTCGAGATTGCCAAACAACCGTCGCCAATTGCGATGGGGTACGCCGTCCAGGATGATGAGGAGAAGTTTGTTCTGCATGCCCGGTCCCGCTTTCTGCTCGACGTGACAAAAGCCGAGCGCGCGCGCAAAAGCAACCGCCCCGAGTGCAAAAAAGGTTTGCATCCGGAGCAACTGCGCCGCGTCGGGCGCAGGCCGTATTCATATTTACAGATGCCAGATTTGAGCGTTCAATGACTGAACTCAACACCTACACTATCCACGTTTCATTCAGGAGAAATCATGAACATACTCCGCTATACGCCCGCCGTCCTTTCGGCCACGCTGATTGGATTTTGCGGCGCGACGTTTCCGGTGACGGCGACGGCGCAGGCAGACGTTCAGCCCGCCGAGGTGACGCTGAGCGACACGGAACAGGCAATGATCGCCTGGGTAGACGAGAACCGTCAGGCCATTCTGGACGAGCTTGAACAACATGTCGGGATGAATACCGGCACAGAGAATATCGCGGGTCTGGATGCCTATCGCGACCTGTTGCAGGCGGATCTCGAACAACTGGGCTTTGAGACCGAAACATTTCCGGCGCCTTCGGTCGAAATCCTGACTTGCGCGGGCGGCGAGATGGCGTTTGCCGACAATCTGGTCGGAACGATCCGTGGCGATTCGACACGACGCATTTTCATGAACGGCCATATGGACACGGTGTTTCCGGCCAGCGATGAATTCCAGTCGCTGACCATCGAAGAGGATGGAACGCTCAAGGGGCCGGGCGTTGGCGACATGAAGGGCGGTATCGTCGTCATGCTCAACGCGCTGCGTGCGGTCCAGGCCCAGGGCTTGCTTGCCGATGGGCATATCACCATCGCCTTCAACAGCGACGAGGAAATCGGATCGCTGGGCTCGCGTGAATTGCTGCTGTCACTTGCCAAGGATCATGACATCGGCCTGATCTATGAGCCCTCGCCTCCGGGCAAGATGACCCGCTCACGCAAGGGGCTGGGCCAGGCGCGACTCAAGATCACCGGCCGCGAAGCCCATGCCGGGGCCAATCACGAACAAGGTGTGTCGGCCAATCTGGAACTGGCGCACAAAGTGATCGAGATCGAGAAGCTGACCGACTACGAGGCGGGATCGACCGTGAACACCGGCACCATGAGCGGCGGCGAAAAGCGCAATACCATTCCGGGCTGCGCCGAAGCCTATATCGATATGCGGTATCTGACGGCCGAGTCGGGTGAAAAGCTGAAGAACGGCATCGAGGAGATCGCCGCCAGCACCGTTGTCAGCAACCCGGATTATCCTGAATTTCCGACCGTTGAAAGCTGGGTCGTGCTGCACCGTCCGGCGAAACCGCCCCATGAAGAGGTCGACGCCCTGATCGCACAGGCCATGGGGCTGTCGAAGCTGCTGGGCGATGAACCGATCACGGAAACCAATGTGTCCGGTGGCGGCACGGACGGCTCGATCGTGCAAAGCGCCGGGCTGCCGACGATCGACGGGCTGGGCCTGAACGGGACCGGTATACATTCCTCTCGCGAAGCCTCTACGGTCGACACGTTGATCGAGCGCACCAAGATGGCCGCGATCATGCTGGCGCGCCAGATCCAGTCGGGTCAGTAAGGCAAGATCACCGTGGCGCCCTGACAAGGCGCCACGGTTCAGCCCGTCGGATCGACGGTCAGTTCCCGGCGCTTTCCATCTTGCGATGGTCGAGCACTTCTTCCAGCCAGCCCAGCTTCATCTCGGGGACCGAGGACAGGAGCAGGTCGGTATAGTCGTCGAATGGCGGGCTCAGAACTTCGGTTTTCGAGCCGTACCGCTGGACCCGGCCCTGGTACATCACCGCGATCGAGTCGGCGATGGCGCGCACCGTCGCGAGATCATGCGTGATGAAGAGATAGGCCACATCCTCGATTTTCTGTAGTTCGAGCAACAGCTTGAGAATGCCATCGGCCACAAGCGGATCCAGCGCGGAGGTCACCTCGTCACAGATGATCATCTTGGGCTTGGCCGCCAGCGCGCGGGCGATGCACACACGTTGCTTCTGCCCCCCAGACAATTCCGCCGGATAGCGGTCCTGAAAGCCCGTGCCCAGTTCGATTTCGTCCAGCAGTTCCTGAATGCGCTTCTGTTTCTCGGCCCCCTTGAGGCCGAAATAGAATTCCAGCGGCCGGCCGATGATGGTGCCGACCGTCTGGCGCGGGTTCATCGCCACATCGGCCATCTGGTAGATCATCTGCAATTCGCGCAGATCCTCGCGGGTCCGGCTCTCGAATGCAGGCGACAGGGTGCGCCCGGCAAAGTCGATGACCCCGTCGCGCGGCGGCAGCAGGCCGGTGATCACACGGGCGAGGGTGGACTTGCCCGAGCCGCTTTCCCCGACGATGGCGAGGGTCTGTCCCGGATGCAGGTCGACGCTCACATCGTGCAGCACGTCGAACTTGGTGCCGGGATAGCGCGCTGTGATGTTCCGGACAGACAGCACCGGTTCCGGCGTCGGTTCCTTTTCGATATGCTTGATCGAGCGAACCGAGACCAGCGCCTGGGTATACTCTTCCTGTGGCGCGTTGATGATCTGGTCGGTGGTGCCGTATTCCACCGTGTCGCCCATGCGCAGCACCATGATATGGTCACTGACCTGTGCCACCACCGCAAGGTCATGGGTGATGTACAGCGCGGCGACGCCGGTATCGCGGATCGCGTCCTTGATCGCGGCCAGAACGTCGATCTGCGTTGTCACATCCAGCGCGGTGGTGGGTTCGTCGAACACCACCAGATCGGGTTCGGGACACAGCGCCAGCGCCGTCATGCAGCGTTGCAGCTGCCCCCCCGACACCTGGTGCGGATAGCGGTTGCCGATGGTTTCGGGATCGGGCAGGCCGAGCTTGGTAAAGAGGTCGACAGCGCGCGCCTCGGCCTCCTTGCGGCTGAACTTGTTGTGCCGGATCGCGGCCTCGGTCACCTGTTCCATGATCTGCTTGGCCGGGTTGAACGACGCGGCGGCGGACTGGCTGACATAGGTGACTTCGCTGCCGCGCAACCGGCGCACATCGCGCAGCCCGCTTTTCAGGATGTCACGGCCATTGACCCAGACCTCGCCGCCGGTGATCTTAACGCCACCCCGCCCATAGGCCATGGTGGCAAGACCGATGGTGGATTTGCCGGCGCCAGATTCTCCGATCAGCCCCAGAACCTCGCCCTTTTGCAGGTCGAAATCGACGCCATGCACGATTTCGATATCGTGGGGCTTTTCCCCCGGAGGATAGACCGTCGCACCGATCTTGAGGCCGCGGACCTTGACGAGTGGTTCTGACATTATCCGCGCCCTCCTTTCAGGCTGGTGGTGCGATTGAGCACCCAGTCGGCGACGAGGTTGACAGAAATCGCCAGCGTCGCGATGGCAAAGGCAGGGATCAGCGCAGCAGGGATGCCATAGACGATACCTTCCTTGTTTTCCTTCACGATCCCGCCCCAGTCGGCCTCGGGCGGCTGTACGCCAAGGCCGAGAAATGACAGGGTCGAGACGAACAACACCATGAAGATGAAGCGCAGGCCCATTTCCGCGACCAGCGGACTGAGCGCGTTGGGCAGGATTTCGCGAAATATGATCCAGGCGGTCTTTTCGCCGCGCAGGCGCGCGGCCTCGACATAATCCATGACGGTGATGTCAACCGCGACGGCGCGCGCCAGACGGTAGACGCGGGTGGAATCGAGCAAGCCCATCACCAGGATCAGCACCGGGATCGTCACCGGCATGACCGACAAAACCACCAGCGCAAAGATCAGCGTCGGGATCGACATGATGAGATCGACAAAGCGTGACAGAACCTGATCGACCCATCCGCCCGAAACTGCGGCGAGAAAGCCGAGAACCGATCCGGTGACAAAGCTCAGGACGGTGGCCATGGTCGCGATGAAGATCGTGGTACGCCCGCCATAGATCATCCGGCTGAGAAGATCCCGTCCGATACTGTCGGTCCCGAGCAGGAACTGTGACGATGAAGGCTCCCACACGTCGCCGACGATTTCCGCCATGCCGTAGGGGGCCAGGAGCGGCGCAAAAATGGCCATCAGGAAATAGAGGCTGGTGAAGAACAGGCCGATGAGTGCCGAGATGGGAATGTTCTTCATTTCGGATGCCTCAGACGCGGATTGGACAGGATCGAGACAATATCGGCAAACATGTTGAGCGCGATGTAGACTGCGGCAAAGATCAGCCCGCAGGCCTGCACCACCGGCACGTCACGCTTGGACACGTGATCGACCAGGTACTGGCCCATGCCGGGATAGACGAACACAACCTCGATCACCACGACGCCGACCACGAGATAGGCCAGGTTGAGCATCACCACGTTCACGATCGGGGCGATGGCGTTGGGAAAGGCGTGTTTGCGGATCACGTCAAAACCGGACAGCCCTTTCAACTCGGCGGTTTCGATATAGGCCGATTGCATGACGTTGAGGATCGCCGCGCGGGTCATGCGCATCATATGTGCCAGAACCACCAGCGTCAGCACCATGACGGGCAGGGCGATGGCATTGAGCTTCTGACCCAGCGACATGGTGTCGTTGATCATCGAAACCGACGGGAACCAGCCCAACTTGACCGAGATGAAATACATCAGGACGTAACCGATCAGGAATTCGGGTATCGAGATCGACGTCAGCGATATCGCCGATATCAGCTTGTCCGGCCAGCGGTCGCGGTAGCGCACCGAGAGCAGTCCGAGAAAGATCGCCAGAGGCACCGCGATTACGGCGGCCCAGAAGGCAAGGAAGATGGTATTCTTGAAACGCACGCCGAGGCTCTCGGCGATGTCGCGGCCATTGGTGAGGGCAGTGCCCAGATCGCCTTGCATGACACCGCCCAGCCAGTCGAAATAGCGTGTTATCGGGGGTTTGTTCATCCCGAGCTCCTCGCGCAGGTTTGCGATGGCTTCGGGGGTGGCGGACTGGCCCAGAATGGACTGGGCCACGTCCCCTGGCAAAATCATCGTGCCAACGAATATCAGGATCGAGGCGAAGAAGAGGAGGACCAGACCCAGCGCCAATCGCTGGGCCACAAGTTTCAGGACCGGATGCATCTGATCAGGCTTCGACCCAGCATTTGATGTTGAACTTGTTGTTCATCATCTCGCCGTTCGGATCTTCGATCCAGCCCCCGACGGAATTGGCGACGCCGCTGACGAAATCGTTGAACATCGGCAGGATCAGGCCGCCTTCCTCGCGCAGCATCTGGGCCATGTTGGAATAGATTTCCTTGCGCTTGGCTTCGTCCAGCTCGGCACGGGCCGCCAGCAGCATCGCGTCGAAATCGTCACGCTTCCAGCGGGTATCGTTCCAGTCGGCGGTCGAGAGATAGGCGGTCGAATACATCTGGTCCTGAACCGGACGACCACCCCAGTAAGAGGCGCAGAACGGCTGCTTGTTCCAGACTTCGGACCAGTATCCGTCATTCGGTTCGCGCTTGATTTCCAGCGGGATACCCGCGGCCTGTGCCGATTGCTGAAACAGCGCGGCGGCATCGACCGCACCCGGAAACGCTCCGTCGGAGGTGCGCAGGATGATCGGGCTGCCATCGTGGCCAGAGGCCTTGTAATGCTCGGCGGCCTTTTCGAGATCGAACTCTCGCTGCGGGATCGTGGTATCAAACAGCGGATAGGAGCCATTGATCGGAAAGTCGTTGCCGATGCTGCCATAGCCGCGCAGGATCTTGTCGACCATCTCCTGCCGATTGATCGCGTATTTCAGCGCCAGCCGCAATTCGTTGGTATCGAAGGGCGCGGTATCGATATGCATGATGAACACGTAATGGCCACGACCCGAGGCGCTTTCGACGGTGAGGTTGGGCGCGCGGTTCAACAGCGAAGCGACCTTGGGATCCACCCGGTTGATCCCGTGAACCTGTCCGGATTGCAACGCGGCGGCGCGCGCGGTGGCGTCGTTCAGCACCAGAACTTCGCTGAACTCGGCAAAGCCACGGTTTTCGGGGTCCCAGTAGTTCGGATTGCGTTTGAAGCCGTGGCGCACGCCCGGTTCGTCGAACTCGATCGTATAGGGGCCGGTGCCGATCCCCGCCGCGGGATCATCCATGCCGCCATCGGGCTGGATCATCAGGTGATAGTCCGCCATGAGATAGGGCAGGTCGGCATTGCCCGTGCCAAGCTCGACGATGAAATTGTCGCCATCCGCGCGCATCGCTTCGATGTCCTTGACGATGCCGAGCGCCCCTGACTGGCTGTCTTCGTTGGAGTGGCGCTGCATCGTCTTGAGCACGTCTTCGGCGGTCATCGTCTTGCCGTTGCTGAATTCGATGCCGGGACGAATCTTGAAGGTCCAGGTCATGGCATCGGCCGAGGCCTCGACGCTTTCGGCCATGCGGAAGTCGAGCGAGCCGTCCGGGTTCACATCGACCAGCGTTTCACCCCAGTGCCGGATGTTGGACAGCGGAACCTCGGATGCGGTCAGCGCCGGGTCCATCGTGTTGGTGCTTTCACCGCCGGACGAGCCGAGCTTGATCGTGCCGCCCCTGACGGGTTCGGCTGCTTTGGCCGCGCCTGTGTAGATCGAGGACGCGACCACGGTGCTGATGCCGAGTGCGGCGGCCTTGCCCATGAATTCACGACGGGTCATCTTCCCGGCTGTGACACGGCTGGCCATGTAGTCAAGTTCGTTGTTCATCTGAAACTCCCGTTGATTTCGCGCTTGGCGCGCGTGTTTATTGATTGATGGGTCAAGGTTTGCGCATTTCCGGCCTGCTCGCAAGGGGGAAGTCCGATCGTGCCGTGGCGACATTACAGCAGGTCGCGTGGCACGCTGTCGCTCAGGTCGCGCTCCAGAACCAGCGAACCGTTCTGAAAAGCCTGCAGACGGGCTTTCAGATGAAACTGCGTGGCGTCAGACCACATCTCGCAAGTTGTCTCGGTGCGCAATTGGATGCCGTCGCGTTCCAACTCGTCGGTCCAGTGGCAAGAGCCACGCGCCGACAGCGGATCATCAGGATGTATCGACCAGCGCTCGCGGGCGATCGATCCGTTGATCAGCCCATGATCCGCGTCACGCACCTTGCCAAAATCGTCCTCGATCACGAGGTGAACTTCGCCGGTGGTCAGATCGGTTTCCTGACGCCGGACATGCGCCTCGGGACGCAGTTGCTCGATCTCCCACGGCGCATCCGCATCTGGCGGAGGAAATTGCCATTCATCGCCAGCGGCCTTTTCCCGTATCGGCAATTCCAGCGCACCGCGCGTCAGGGTCAGGGTTGCGGTTTCCGGGCTGGGCCAGATCAACGGCCAATAGGCGCTCGACACCGCGACGCGCAAGCGGTGGCCCTTTGGGACACGATAGGCGATATGGTCAAGCGACAACTCGACATCCACCGCCGCGCCGGGGGAAAGAGGCGCGGGATGTTCCGATCCGTCGCGGTGGCAGAGATTGAGCACACCGTAGGTGATGCGCGTACTCGCCCCGTCCGGGTGGACGTGGTTCAGGCGGATGGCAATCTGTGCCTGCGGGCGATCCGCGCTAAGCGTCAGGCGCAGCGTGGGCGCGCCGACGATATCCATGTCCTCCTCCAGCGGGCGGCTGTCGAAACAGACCGAAAGTGCATCATCGGCACGCTGGTCTCCCGGCAATTCGGGACCCAGCCAGATGGCGCAATATTCGCCCGCCATCATGCCACAGTGATGCGGTGAGCGTACGGTTGCGGACAATCCGCCGCCCTGATCGCCAAGCCCTGAATCGGTCAGGTGCAGGGTGCGCAGGGACAGGTGCGAGGTCGCTCCTTTCTCCTCGCTGAGCCAGTGTCCGGGACGTTCGGTGTACCAGGTCGCCGGACGCACGCCATCCATCAGGAAGGCCCGATAGTCCGGGTCGTCCTCGACACCCGTGTCCGCGTGCTTGAGCCAACGGTCCCACCACCGCAACGCCTCCTGCAGGAATCCGATACGTGGCTCCGGCACGGCGAAATGCGGATATTTGTGAACCCAGGGGCCAACGATGCCCTTGCTGCCGGGCACGGCCTCGACCAGTTGCGGAACCGCGTTCTTGTAGGCATCGCCCCAGCCACCGATGGCAAGCACGCGCGCCCTGATCGTGTCATAGGACTCGCAGACCGATCCGTGCCTCCAGTAGGCGTCGCGTCGCTGGTGACGCAGCCAGAGCGACGGAAGAAACGGCTCGTTCTCTAGCCGGTCAAGCCACATGTCCCGCCAGTTCTCGCGCAGCGCCGGATCCGGAGCGCGACTGGAATAGGACCACATCGTCGCGCCCCAGCCGAGATTTTCATTGAGCAGACAGCCGCCCTTGTAATGAATGTCGTCGGCGAATCTGTCGACCGTCGAGCACAGGGTGATGATCGCCTTGAGCGGTTCGGGTTCGAGCGCCGCCACCTGAAGGGAATTGAAGCCACCCCAGCTGATGCCCATCATGCCGACGCTGCCGGAACACCACTCCTGCCGGGCCAGCCAACGGATCACCTCGACCGCGTCGGCGAGCTCCTGTGGCGTGTATTCGTCTGACATCAGCCCTTCGCTGTCGCCATTGCCGCGAATGTCCACACGGATACAGGCATAGCCGCGCCGCGCGAACCACGGGTGGGTCAGCGCATCGCGCGCGCATGTGCCGTCGCGTTTGCGATAGGGCAGGTATTCGAGGATCGCCGGCACAGGATTTCGCGCCGCATCGACGGGACGCCAGACGCGGGCGGAGAGGCGGCACCCGTCGGGCAGCGTGATCCCCATATCGGGCAGTTCTTCGATCTCACGCAGACTGTTGGCGGAGTCATTCATCGGTGCAGGGTCCTGTCAGTTGTTGCGCGCATCAATCGCGCACCGCGATCAGGAGGTCCATGACATTCGTTCCGGTGGGGCCGGTGGTGAACAGCGCGCCATGCCGCTCGAGAAAACTGCCGCTGTCGGCGGCCCGCAGCGCCTGTTCCGCCTCGGGCCGCCAGGTGTGCCCATCGACCACCCCACCGGCCGCGTCGGTGGGACCATCGCTGCCATCGGTGCCGCCGACGATCACCGTCAGCCCGTCGATGCCGGCGATTTCCCTTGCAAGCTCGAGCGCCAGGGCCTGGTTGCGCCCGCCGCGACCGGGATTGGGGGGCAGAACCACCGTGGGCTCACCACCGAGCACCAGGACGCCGCGCGGCATGTCGCGCAGGCGCGTGCCGATCTGCCGGGCCAGCGTCGGAAGGTCGTCATGCAGCGCCTCGGCATTCTCGATCACCGGCAGGCCCAGAGTATCTGCCGCGTCACAGGCGGCATCGCGGGCGATGGTGTTGCTGGCGATGATCCGGGTGTCACAGTCGAACTCGCAGGTTCCCGGTGGCGCGCCGATGCCCGATCCGACAACGGACAGATCATCGCCGGGCACATCGGAAATTGCCAGAACCCGTGCGGATTTGCCGGCAAAGGCCGCCAGCAGACCGCCGCCCTTGATGCGCGAGATTTTACGTCTTTCGATATTCATGGCGGTGATGTCCAGCCCCTCGGCCAGAAGCCTGGAATTCAGCGCCTGGAGGTCGGCCAGAGTCTTGCCTTCGACCGGGTCCTCGGCCAGCGACGACGCGCCGCCCGATACCAGCAGCAGCAGGTTCGTCCCCGCCTTCATGCCCTGAACGCACGTGCGCAGGGCGCGACCCGCCGCGAGGCTGCGCGAATCCGGCACGGGATGCGAGGATTCGATGACATGCACGTCTGCGGGCAGCCCCTCGGCGTGACCGTCCTTGGTGACGACAAGCGTTGGCAGCGACCCGAAATGATCCAGCGCGGCACGGGCCATGTCACCCGCGGCCTTGCCGACCGCGATCACCTGGTCCGGCGGCTGCTGATCCGCGCCGGCAAGTGCCGTGCGCGTGGCCTGATAACCGCCAACCGCGTCAACGCCGGCCCGCCAGATTTTGATCGCTCGGGTGTCCATTCAATTCTCCATCCAGATGGTTACAGGGCCGTCATTGACCAGCGCCACCGCCATGTCCGCCCCAAATTCGCCTGTTTCGACCGTGATGCCCTGCGCTGTCAATTCCCTGGCGAACAGCTGGTAAAGCCGCTCGCCGTCCCGTGGCGGCGCGGCCGCCGAAAAACCGGGGCGATTGCCGCGTGAGGTATCGGCGGCAAGCGTGAACTGGCTGACGACCAGGGCACTGCCGCCGGTATCGAGAAGCGAGCGGTTCATCTTGCCCGCGTCATCGCCGAAGATACGCAGTTTCGGTATCCGGACCGCGAGTTTTCGCGCCGCATTGTCGTCGTCGCCCTGCATCGCGCAAACGAGGATGAGCAGGCCGGGTCCGATCTCTGCGATCACACGGCGATCGACCGTCACGCTGGCCGAACGGACACGCTGGATCACCGCGCGCATCAGGCGACCCCGCGCCAGTCCACGATATCGGACACCGCCGCGCGTTCGGTGCGAAAGCTGTTGGCCTTGTGGTCGCTCTGCGCATAGCCGAACGAGATCCCGCACAGGATCAGCCGATCCTCGGGTATCGCGAAGTGGCGGTGCAGCAACGGACCGTATGACGCAACCGCGGCCTGTGCGATGCTGGCAACCCCATATGCCTGCGCGGCGATGGTAAAGGCGGTGACAAAGCCGCCGCAATCCATTGCCCCATAGGGTCCAAGCTCGGCAGGGCTGGACAGGATGGCGCAATGCGGGGCACCGAACAGGGCGAAATTCTCCATCATCTGCCGCGCCGAGGCGGCGCGGTCTCCACGGGCGACACCGACTGCTTCGTAGAGTTGCCAGCCGCAGGTGCGGCGACGCTCCTGGTAGATGCCGGAATATCGTGTCGGCCAGTCCAGATCGGGGTCCGGTGTCTCGTCATTCGCTTCCTGTTGCAGGGCGGCGCGAAACCGGTCTGTTTCCGCGCCGCTGGTGACGGTCAGTTGCCAGGGCTGCGCATTGCACCAGGACGGTGCGCGGCGGGCGGTGGAAACGATGCCCTCGATGACGGTGCGGGGCACGGGATCGGGACGGAACGCCCGGCAGGAATGTCGGGCGGCAAGAAGGGCATCCAGATCGGAAGGAGTCATGGTTGGGTCCCGGAGTGATTTGGCGCGTAAGATGACGATGGCGCACCCATTCCGCAAGGGGCGTTTGGACGCGTTACTGGCCGGTGGCCACCAGATATCCGATCCCCGCCGCCACCAGCAGCGCGAGGACGACCGCCAGTGTGATCTTGATCGCCGAATAGGGGCGCTCGCCCTGTACGCGCCCGGTCTGGCCGTTGACCACGAAACGATAGGTCTGGCCCTGATACTTGTAGGCAGCCAGCCAGACCGGCAGCAGGATGTGTTTGAAGGTCACTTCGCTGACATCGGTGTCGATATCGTGAATCCTCTGCTGATCGCCGCCGATGTCAAAACGCACGTCGCGTTCGATCACCCGCGCCATATGCCCGCGCGCCTCGTCATGCCCCTGTTGCAGCGACACCGAATAGGCCTCGGCACGAAATCCGGCGAGATATTGCGGCTGATAAGGGGCGAGCGCCGCCAGGTCCCAGGGTTGCAGCGCATCGGTAAAGCGCTTGGGCAAACTGGTCGACGCCAGTACGAGCACATCGTCGAAAAAGCGCGCGACCCGGCCCGAAGCGCGTGTCCAGCGTATCCTGGCGACGCGTTGCTGCACGCGCTTGCCGTCCTGCACGACGGTGCGGGTGGTGTAGTAGATGGTGCCGCGTTCGCCCCGGTAGCGCGAGCGCGTCTGGGCGTCAAAGGTCCAGTAGGGGACATAGATACCCTGCATCCTGCGCCCCTTGCGGGCATAGGTCTTGAGCCCGCCCGGTGCAAACCACAGCCGCCCCAGCCAGTCGGTCATGGCCGCGTGGGCGCGGCGTTCATCGAGGACAAAGGGCAGCACCCCGCGCGGTTTGATATGGCGGTTGATGCCGGTGTCGGTGACTACCGGCGTGGCGCAGAACGGGCATTCGGCCGCGTGGGTGTCGGGATCGAATTCAACCTGAGCGGCGCAATTGGGGCAGTTCAGGACGCGGGTTTCCTCGATCTCGGTTTCCGGCAGGGTTTCAGCCGCCGCTGCGTCGAAATCGAGCTCCCGCAGGGCCGCGCCGGACCATGGCCCGTGTTCGATGGCGCGGGTGTCGCCGCAATGGTCGCAGACCAGCGCGTCGCGTGCGGGATCGAACCGGTAGTCCGCGCCGCATTGTTCGCAGGGAAAGCGATGCTCGGTCACGGGGATGTCAGCGCCTGTTTCGGTCACGGGGATAGTCCGCCTCCGGCGGGAGTATTTCGACAAAGATGAAGGGCGGGTCAGGCGCCGGGGGGCGGCGGCGGCAGGATGGTGAAGAGTTGCGCCAGTTCCTGGACGTCTTCGGCGCGTTTCCAGCCATCCTGTCCGGCGGTCCAGACATAGGTGTCGCGCGTGAGGGCGCCTTCGCCGGCCATCCGGCCCAGCCGGGCCTTGGAAAACGGACCCCTGGTTTCACCGCCCTCGGCGATATGCCAGACATGTTCGGCAGGGGGCGGGGGCGGTGGCGCGGCCTGATGCGCTGGTGCGCGCGGTGCCGCTCCCCAGGGGCCCTGGCCCGCCATCTGACCGGCCATCGCCATGCCCATCCCGGCGCCGAGGCCGGCGGCCATGCCCCCGCCCGCCGGGTTGCCGGCGGCGGCGGTCATGGCCTCGGCGGCGGAATACTGGGTGAATTTCCCGAGATCGCCGGCGAGGCCCATGGAGGTCCTCTTGTCGAGCGCGGCTTCGACCGCCGGGGGCATCGAGATGTTTTCGATATAGAGTTCCGGGATCGACATGCCGTAGTCTTCCAGCGTGGGTGAAATCTCGGTTGCGATCAGCTTGCCGAGATCGGCGGTGTTGGCGGCCATGTCGAGAACCGGGATGCCCGAGCCGGCAATGACGCGCGAGAATTCCTGCACGATGATGTTGCGGACCTGGAAGCTGATCTCGTCCATCGTGAATTCGCCGTCGGTGCCGACGATTTCGGTCATGAACCGGGCGGGATCGGTCACGCGGACCGAGTAGGTTCCGTAGGCGCGGATGCGCACCGGGCCGAATTCGGGGTCGCGGCAGATGATCGGGTTCTTGGTGCCCCATTTCAGGTCGGTGAACCGGGTGGTATTGACGTAGTAGATCTCGGAGACGAAGGGGCTTTTGAAGCCGTGGTCCCAGTGGTTCAGCGTTGTCAGGATCGGCATGTTGTTGGTTTCGAGCATGTAGAGCCCCGGCGTGAACACGTCGGCGAGCTGGCCTTCGTGCACGAACACGGCGGCCTGGCCCTCGCGCACCGTCAGCTTGGCGCCATACTTGATGGCATGGCCCTGGCGCTCGAACCGCCAGACCATCGTGTCGCGCGTGTCGTCGACCCAGTGGATCACGTCGATGAATTCACCGCTCAGGAAATCGAAGATGCCCATAGTGAGGTTCCTTTCAGATCGGGTCTTGTGGCTGTTCGCCCAGAAGCTCGCGGGCGATCGCGCCGGCGAGCGGACGTGCCTCATCGGCGGTCATGCCCTGTTTCAGGCGCGGATCGTAGAGCATCTTGAGCAAGAGTTCGTCGTGACTTGTCAGGAGCGCGAATTCGTCATCGTCGTTGAAGATCGACGGGCGGGCATAGGGGCTGTCATTGGACAGGCCGAGCCCCTGGGCGAGTTCTTCGTGGATGCAGGACAGGCGCACCAGGTTCGGGTGTTCCGTTCGGATCAGCGCGACGGCGCGGGTGTAGTCGTTGGGATTGCCGGCACCGGATACGGCGATCACCAGGCAATAATAGGAGCGCGGCAGGTTGGAAAATAGGTCCAGCTCTGCCGGGCCGATGCCCGGAATGATCTGCCGGAGCCGGCGGCGCAGGAAGTCGTTGTCGTCCTCGCCCACGACGAGGACGTTGAAATTCGCGCCGCTCCGCACCGGTGTGATGGCATGACCGGTGATGCGTGCCAGCCGTTCCGCGTAGCGGTCGATCTGGACCTGGTCGTGGCTGCGCTGGTCGGGGGGGACGCTGGCGCCGAACTCGGTGCCGATGCGGACAGGGCCGCTCCAGCGGCTGAGTTGGCCGCTCTGGCGGCGTTGCGCGGGGCTCAGCCCGTCGCCGCTGGAATATTCGTTGTAGAAAACGATGTTCTCGAAGTTGCGGGCCAGATCTTCGGCGGAATAAGGCGTGTCGGGGCCGCCTCCGTCGGTGCGCAGTAATCCGCGGGTCAGCAGACCATTCTGGATTTTCTGGTAATACCGGGCGAGATCGACACTGCGCGCCGAAGGCCCGACGGGAGCAGGCGGCGCAATGCGCAAACTGGCCGGGCGCGCCTGCGGGCTGGGCGAGGATTTCAGGCCCATCTGGTCGCAGCAGGCAAGCAACAGGGTGACGCAAATGGCCAGCAAGGCCCCGCATCGTTGCTTCCCCGTCCACATGCGGCGGCTCAGTTCGGTACGGCGGTGCCGGCGTTGTCGCCAACCCCGTCGCGGCGCGCCTTGGCAGAGGCGAGCGTGTCGCGCAGTTCTGCCTCCATCTTCTTCAGCTCGTCCTCGGCGGCGGCGCGCCGGGCCTTGCCCTCGTCCGCGATGGCGAGGCTTTCGTTGATGGTGCCGATCAGGTCGGCATTCGCCTGTTTCACCGCTTCGATGTCGAAAACGCCCCGTTCCATTTCCTGGCGGATCATCTTGTTGCTTTCGCGCAGATTCGCGGCGTTGGCAGTCAGCAGTTCGTTGGTCAGGTCATTGGCATCGCGCACTGCCGAGGCGGCCTCGGAGCTGCGCTGGATGGTGACGGCCTGCGCCAGTTGTGTTTCCCACAGCGGAACGGTGTTGACGAGCGTCGAGTTGATCTTGGTCACGAGGCTCTTGTCATTCTCCTGTACGAGACGGATCGAGGGAAGCGACTGCATCGTGACCTGTCGCGTCAGCTTGAGGTCATGCACCCGGCGTTCCAGATCGTCGCGCGCCGCGCGCAGGTCGCGCAACTCTTGCGCGGCCATGACCTGCTTTTCCTCGGGCGCGGCGGCCACGGCGGCTTCCTTTTCGGGGATGTCGGTGGCATCCAGCTGTGCCAGCTTGGCTTCTCCGGCGGCGATGTAAAGTGCCAGCTCGTCGTAGAAATTCAGTGTCTTTTCATAGAGCTTGTCCAGGGACCTGATGTCCTTGAGCAGGGCGTGTTCATGACCGAGCAGCTCGTCGGTGACGCGGTCGATCTGGCCCTGAACCTCTTCGAAGCGGGCGGTAAACTTGGCAAAGGGCGCGGCGCGGCCCAACAGCTTTTCCCACCAGCTGCGTTCGCGGCGCACGTCAAGTTCGCTGACCGAGAAACCGCGGATCGTCGTGACGATGTTGCGCAGGGAGTCTCCCGCAGGGCCGACATCCTTGTTGCGCACATCCGCCAGCATGGCCTGGCTGATCTCCTGCAACTCCGTCTGAGCACCCGAGCCGAAAGCGACAATCGAGTTGGTGTCGCTCATGTTGATTTCGTTCATCCGCCTGGTGATTTCGGCGCTGACCGGCGCGTCCGCCTGTTCAAGCGGCACGATTTCCGCTGCCGGATCGGGAAGAACCACGGCGGTGATCTCTTCGACCTCGGTCAGGGCTTCCTGTGCCTTCTTGCGGGTTGTGTCGGACATGGATGGGCTCCTTGTTATGTCACGGGGCGTCGGTACGGACGCCTTCGCGCTGCAACCGGTCGCGCAGCACTTCGATTTCAACGGTCAGGTCGCCGCGATCGTCCAGCAGCATCCTGCGGGTCCGTGCGGCGAAGTTCTTTTCGAGATCGTCAAGCAGGGCGAGATAGTCTTCTCGCGCCTGCGCGTCGCGTGTGCGGGCATAAATGTCGGCGTATTTGATGGTCGCGTCGCGCGCGCCCTGCAGATAGACCGTCAGGTACTTGCGGGCGGCGGTCAGGTCACGGGGGTCCTCTTCGACCGTCCGGAAGAGGTCGCGGGCCGTGGTCTGAAAACGCTCGACACGGGCTTCGACCTTACGATCTCCGGCGCGACGGACGGCATCGCTCATCTCGGACAACCGGCCTTCCGCTTCTTCGATGACGCGGGCGACCCGATCCTGCTGGAACGTGTCGACGCCTTCCATTCCCTTGTCTTGCAGCGGATCCAGACCGAACGCGAAACTGTGCAGCACGGTCGCAACACCGCCGTAGAGGATTGGCGCGACAAGGCCGGGTTCGGACTTGTAGGCCGCCAGCGCGATACCGATACCTGTCAGCAGGCTTGCCGCCATCTTGCGGGGAAAGGCCGGGCGTCTTGCAACTTTGCGTGCGTCATAGGCCGCTTCGGCGCGCAGCCCCTCGCGCAGCAGCCACGCCGCAAGGGTCAGTACACCCGCCGCAACAAGCGCGAGGGTCAGTCCAAGTGCGCCGTCGTCCAGCGACATGAAAACCAGCGGAATCGCCGGAATGAACAAGACGTTCGACCTTGCGCCTGCGGGGTCCACGCGTGCTCCGTCAAACCTGCCACGGGGTTCTGCGGTCTGTTCGTCTGTCTGTCCCTCGGGGCTGTACTTGCCGCCATAGCGTTTCGCCATGGTCTAGAGCCCTCCCAGCCATCCGGTGCACACACCGAACATCACGATAATCAAGAGGACATAGGCCATCTTGCGAAGTCCTGAGTGCGACATGTCAAATCCCAGACCGTTCCATGGGGTGGAAGGTAGGTCATGCTTTGACTGCTTGCTAGGGGGAACTGTGCGCTGTTTGGCTCAGGTCTTGCGATGGGGTGTCTTTTTTCCGCGCCCGCGACTGCGGCGGGCGGTGCCGACAGGGGGCGCGCTTTCCAGCCCCAGTTGTTCGCGCAACACGCGCCGCTTGAGCTCCTGCACCTCGCCGGGCTTCAGCGTGCCCAGTTGAAAGGGACCGTAGGACACCCGGATCAACCGGTTCACCGTCAGCCCGATATCGGCGATTGCCCGCCGAATTTCGCGATTCCTGCCCTCGCGAATGGCGATGGTCAGCCACGCGTTCGCGCCTTGCTGTCGATCCAGGGTCACCTGCATCGGCTGGAAACGCTCGCCCTCGATCAAGAGGCCCGCGCGCAGCGGCGCGAAATCTTCATCGGATGGACGGCCGTTGATCCGCACGCGATATTTGCGCAGCCAGCCGGTGCTGGGCAGTTCCAGCTTGCGTTTGATCCCGCCGTCATTCGTCAGAAGCAGCAGGCCTTCGGAATTGAGATCCAGCCGCCCGATACTCATCACGCGCGGCATGTCGTCGGGCAGCTCGTCGAAAATGGTCTTGCGTCCCTTTTCGTCGTTGGTGGTGGTCACCAGCCCCGTCGGCTTGTGATAGAGCCACATGCGCTCGGGTTCCGGTTCGGCCAGCGGCGTGCCATCCACCGCGATCCGGTCCTTTGCGGTCACGTTCAGAGCGGGGCTGTCGATCTTGCGCCCGTTCACCGTCACGCGTCCGGCCTCGATCATCCGTTCGGCCTCGCGGCGGCTGGCGAGTCCCGCGCGGGCGAGGACCTTGGCGATCCGGTCGCCGGGTTGGGTGGGTTTGTCGCTCATGAAGCGGGGCTTAACCCATTCCACGCCCTTGCGAAAGCGGGGAATGCGGGGCAGGGTGCGCCATGGTTTTCAAATCCCAGATGACTCAGGCGCTTGAACAGGCTCGTCTGGCGGCAGAGCGGGGCGAGGTGCCGGTCGGGGCGGTGATTGTCGCGCCGGATGGCAGGGTTGTCGCAGCCGAGGGAAACCGCACGCGTGAATTGAACGATCCGACGGCGCATGCCGAGATGCTGGCGATCCGCGCGGCCTGCGCGACGACGGGGAGCGAACGTCTGCTCGGGCATGACCTCTACGTCACGCTGGAGCCGTGTCCGATGTGTGCCGCCGCCATCGCCTTTGCGCGGATCGGACGCCTGTATTACGGCGCATCCGATCCCAAGTCGGGCGGGGTGGCGCATGGGGCACGGGTCTATGAACATGCCCAGACCCATCACGTACCAGAGGTTTATGACGGGCTGGCCGAGGCGGAGTGTGCGGAAATGCTGCGCCGGTTCTTTGCAAACCGGCGCAATGGCGCTGACAGCGATTCGACGTTGGCCTGAAGCGGTCGGCGGTGTGATGCGCTGCTTGAAGCGGCGGGCTTCACCTGTCAGTTCGACGGCGTCGAACGACGGACATTTCCGTGCCAATCCTCGCCCGGGATGCTGCCGGTTTCGAGATTCAGGCCAGCCAGAAACGCGCGCGCGCCGGTTCCTTCAATCGTAAGAAAGCCGATAACGGCCGCCGCCAGTGCAAGTGCGATCCATAGGCGGCTGCGGTCCGAATTCCGGCTGACGGGGCGCGCGTTCGACGATGAGATGCTGTCTACAGTATGTGTCACGATGGTCTCCTATCCTGACGATGTGATCTTGTGTCGAGGATATAGGTTGGACCCGCGCATTAGTGTAATGAATGTTTGATCTTTGAACCATCAACAATATTGATGTTACACACCCCCGGTGGCGTGGGCGAACCGGGGGTGTGTAATCGTGTCAAAGCGCGATGGGTTGCAGCACCTGCGGCTCGATCACGTCCACCTCGGGCAGCGCCTTGGCCAATGCGTCGGCGGATTGTTCGAGGATCGGGAAAGTGCGGTAATGGCAGGGAATCAGGGTTTTGAACTCAAAATACCGGTTGGCCGCATAGGCGACCTTGGCCATGTCCATGGTGAAATGCCCGCCCGCAGACATGATGCCGATATCCGGTTTGTAGTAATCCGCGAACCACTCCATGTCGGCCATGATATCGGTGTCGCCGCTGATATAGATCGTGCGTCCTTCCGCGCTCAGCATGTAACCCACCTCGGACCCGCCGGTGCGCAGACCGTCTTCGGTTGCAAAGGTGGAGGAATGCTGGGCCGTGACCATCGACAACGTGGCCCCGCCAAGGTCCACCGTGCCGCCCTTGTTGAAGCCGACCGTCTCGATCTTTTCCACCTCGTTCCAGTATCCCATGATGTCGTACTGTCCGACCGCCGGAACGTTCAGTTTCCGGCACAATGACAGAACGTCGATCACATGGTCGAAATGTGCATGGGTCAGGATGATATGCGTTGCCCCCTCGACCGCGGCTTCGTGCTGGTCTTCGGCCAGCATCGGGTTACCCGTCAGCCAGGGGTCGATGAGCAATACCAGATCGCCGGTCTCGATGCGAAAGCTGCCATGTCCAAGCCAGATGATGTTCATTGATTTCTCCATTTTCCTGTGCCGACCCTAGCAAGCGGCGACGAGAAATCCAGCATTGGACCGCAGGCATGCGCTCGATACATTGCCCCGGCGGAGCATCGCATTTTTCGTATTTTGTGATTATCTCAATGGAGCGGGCGATGAGATTCGAACTCACGACCCTAACCTTGGCAAGGTTATGCTCTACCCCTGAGCTACGCCCGCGTCCTTGAGTGAGGCGTGAGATATAAACAACTGACGCGACCCGCAAGAGGAAAATCGGGAGTTCGTCAAAAAAATTCACGGTCAACGCGACGGAACCGCGACGCCTCTGCGTAACAAGGGGTAGATGGTACAAATCAGAAGAAGGGCGCGGCGATGACCTTTGGTGAAAAATGCAGGATCGCAGTGTTGAGCGGGGCAATCATTCTGGGCCTTGCCGTCAACGGGCGCACGGCCGAAGCGATGCATGTCGACGGGCCGACGCATCATGGCTGCATGGCGGTCAGCTGAACCGCCACGGAGGGGTAGGCCAGACTGTCCCATGATCTGCCACGACCCTCTTTCGGGCGCGCGTCACACGGTCTAGGTTCCGGACCTGTCGGCTCTTGAAGCGGGCGTGTCAGGGAGTGCGAGATGGTCAGGGACGAATTCAACCGGTTCTGTGCAACCTTCACCGGCGCGACCCATGTGGTTCAATGGGGCAATTCGGATGTCTGGAAGGTCGGCGGCAAGGTTTTCGCAATTTGCGGATGGGCAGAGGGCGGGGATGCCTTCACCTTCAAGGCATCCGACATCGCGTTCGAGGTGCTGTCAGACATGCCGGGCGTCCGGCCGGCGCCCTATCTTGCGTCGCGCGGATTGAAATGGTTGCAGCACTACGCGGAACCGGGGCTTTCGGATGCGGAACTTCAACGCCACATATCGGATTCCTATGCCATGATCGTTGCAAAGCTGAGCAGGAAAAAGCGCGCAGAACTCGGATTGTAGCGCAGCGTCTGCGTCCGACGCCGCGTCTTGTGCCGGCGCCCAACGCTCTTGCGATCAGATCGGCATGTGTCGCAGAGGCGCAAGTCCGGATGCGCCCCTGTGCTCTTGTCAGACGTGGCAGCCACCCTATTCCAGCTCGATCAGCAGATCCTTGGCGTCGATCTGGCTTGCGGGCGCTACGTGCACCGTCTTGATGGTCGCGTCGCGTTCCGCGTGCAGGCCGGTTTCCATCTTCATGGCCTCGATGGTCAGGAGCAGGTCGCCCTCCTTGACGGTCTGACCGGCGGTGACCGCGACGGTGGCAATCACCCCGGGCATCGGGGCGCCGACGTGATTGGCGTTGCCCGCCTCGGCCTTGGGGCGTTTTTCGGTGGTGGACTTGACCATCCGGTTTGGCACGCGGATCACGCGGGGCTGGCCGTTGAGATCGAAGAATACCTTGACCTCGCCCTCGTCATTGGTCTCGCCCACCGCCTGCATGCGGATCTCGAGCGTCTTGCCCGGGTCGATCTCGGCGCTTATCTCGTCGCCCGGCTCCATGCCGTAAAAGAACGTGGTGGTCGGCAGGGTCCGTACCGGCCCATAAGTCCGATGGCGGCCCATGTAATCCATGAACACCTTGGGATACATCAGGTAGCCACAGAGATCCTCGTCGTCGACGGCCTTGCCTTCGAGCTCGGCGCTGACCCTGGCGCGCTCCTCCTCGAGATCGACGGCGGGCAGGTGCTTGCCCGGACGTTCCATATTCGGCGTGGCACCCTTGAGCACCTTGCTGGTTATGACCTCGGGAAAGCCGCCGGGCGGGTGACCAAGGTCGCCGCGCATCATCCCGATGACCGAATCCGGAAAGGACACATCCACATCCGGATTTTCGACATCGGCGCGTGTCAGTCCCTGGCTGACCATCATCAGCGCCATGTCGCCCACCACCTTGGACGACGGCGTGACCTTCGGAATATCGCCAAACATCTGGTTCACGTCGGCATAGGTCTGGGCCACCTCGTGCCAGCGTTCCTCGAGTCCGAGGCTGCGCGCCTGTGCCTTGAGGTTGGTGAACTGGCCACCGGGCATTTCATGCAGATAGACCTCGGAGTTGGGCGCCTGCAACCCGGATTCGAACGCCGCGTATTGCGCGCGCACCGCCTCCCAGTATTCGCTGATCTCGCGGATCGCGGTAATGTCGAGCCCGGTATCGCGATCGGTGCGGCGCAGCGCCTCGACCACCGACCCCAGCGTCGGCTGGCTGGTGTTGCCGGACAGGGCGTCCATTGCGCAATCCACCGCATCCACGCCCGCCTCGGAGGCGGCGAGGATGGTGGCGCAACCGACACCGGCGGTGTCATGGGTGTGGAAGTGGATCGGCAGACCGACCTCTTCCTTCAGCGCCTTGACCAATGCCTTGGCGGCGGTGGGTTTCAACAAGCCGCCCATGTCCTTGAGGCCGAGGATATGCGCCCCCGCATCGCGCAGTTCCTTGCCGGCCTCGACGTAGTATTTCAGGTTGTACTTGGCGCGGTCCGGGTCGTTGATGTCGCCGGTGTAGCAGATCGAACCTTCGCAGAGCTTGTTCGCTTCAAGCACCGCATCCATCGCCACGCGCATGTTCTCGACCCAGTTCAGCGCGTCAAAGACCCGGAACAGGTCGACCCCGGTTTCCGCCGCCTGGTGCACGAATTTCTGCACCACATTGTCGGGATAATTGGTGTATCCGACCCCGTTGGAGCCGCGCAGCAGCATCTGGGTCATCACGTTGGGCATCGCCGCCCGCAGGTCGCGCAG
Organism: Sedimentitalea sp. XS_ASV28; assembly: GCF_041224545.1. Taxonomy (NCBI): domain Bacteria; kingdom Pseudomonadati; phylum Pseudomonadota; class Alphaproteobacteria; order Rhodobacterales; family Paracoccaceae; genus Sedimentitalea; species Sedimentitalea sp. XS_ASV28. The sequence continues at coordinate 42,008 of NZ_JBGFGP010000166.1, forward strand.
ACGCTGCCACGGGCATTCCTGCAGGAAGCGATAGGCCACGTCAAAGGTTGCCCCGCCCCAGCACTCGACCGAGAACAGGCCCGGCAGGTTGGTGGCATAGGCCGGGGCCACCCGGATCATGTCGATCGAGCGCATGCGGGTGGCCAGCAGCGACTGGTGACTGTCGCGCATCGTGGTGTCGGTGACCAGGAGCTGCGACTGCGCCTTCATCCAGTCGGCGACCGCCTGCGGGCCCTTCTGTTCCAGAAGATTGCGCGTGCCCATCATCGGCTCGCCACGCTGTTCGGGGGCGCGGGGCAGCTTGAGGTCGGCGCGCGGGCGCGGGCGGTCCTTGACCTCGGGATGCCCGTTCACCGTGATGTCGGCGATATAGGTCAGAACCTTGGTCCCCCGGTCGCGGCGGCGCTTGAACTGGAACAGCTCGGGCGTCTCGTCGATGAATTTGGTGGTATAGGTGTTGTTCAGGAATGTCGGATGTTTCAGCAGGTTTTCGACAAAGGCGATATTTGTGCTGACCCCGCGCACACGGAATTCGCGCAACGCCCGGTCCATCCGCGCGATCGCCATCTCCGGCGTCGGGGCCCAGGCGGTCACCTTGGTAAGCAGGCTGTCATAATAGCGCGTGATGAAGCCGCCGGCATAGGCGGTGCCGCCATCCAGCCGGATACCCATGCCAGTCGCCGACCGAAAGGCGGTGATGCGCCCGTAATCGGGAATGAAATTGTTCTGCGGATCCTCGGTGGTCACACGGGTCTGCAGCGCGTGACCGTTCAGCTGCACGTCTTCCTGCGCTGGCTTGCCGGTGGCCTCGGCGATGGTCTTGCCTTCGGCGATCAGGATCTGCGCGCGCACGATGTCGATGCCGGTCACCTCTTCGGTGACGGTATGCTCGACCTGCACGCGCGGGTTGACCTCGATGAAATAGAACTCGCCGCTTTCCATATCCATCAGGAACTCGACAGTGCCGGCGCATTCATAATCCACATGCTTGCAGATGCGATAGCCCAGGTCACATATTTCGGCCCGCTGCGCCTCGGTAAGATAGGGCGCGGGGGCACGCTCGACGACCTTCTGATTGCGCCGCTGCACCGAGCAGTCCCGCTCGTACAGGTGATACATCCCGCCGTGTTTGTCGCCGAGTATCTGCACCTCGACATGGCGCGCGCGGGTGATCATCTTTTCCAGATACCCTTCGCCATTGCCGAAGGCCGCTTCCGCTTCGCGACGGCCTTCGCGCACCTTCTCTTCGAGTTCCTCGGGCTTCTGGATCGGGCGCATGCCACGCCCGCCGCCGCCCCAGGACGCCTTGAGCATCAGGGGATAGCCGATCTCCGCCGCCTCGGCGCGGATCGCGTCCATGTCATCGCCCAGCACCTCGGTCGCGGGAATGACCGGAACACCGGCTGCAATCGCCACCTTGCGCGCGCTTGCCTTGTCGCCAAGGGCGCGCATCGTGTCGGCGCGCGGCCCGATAAAGGTGATTCCGGCTGCATCGCAGGCATCCACGAAATCGGGGTTTTCGGACAGCAGCCCATAGCCCGGATGAATCGCGTCGGCGCCGCATTCCCGCGCCACGCGGATGATTTCGGGGATCGACAGATAGGCCGCGACAGGACCCAGCCCCTCACCGATCCGATAGGCCTCGTCCGCCTTGAAACGGTGCAGGCCCAGCTTGTCCTCTTCCGCATACACGGCGACCGTGCGCTTGCCCATCTCATTCGCCGCACGCATCACGCGTATCGCGATCTCCCCACGGTTTGCGACTAGGATTTTCTGGAAATCGGGCATTCTGGTCTCCTGGTGCCGTAGCGTTCCGGCTTTTCTATTCAGCTTGTTACCTGACGTAAACGTCTACTTGAATCGGTATCGCGCCGCGCAATGTCGTTCTGTAACGGATGCATCAACAGAGCCGCGGCAAATCTATCGGGGTCGGCAGGTTTTTCAGGTCATGGGCTCCGATCTGCCCCATATTGGCTTGCATGTCCCTCGCAAGCAGGTCGATCAGATGCGCAGGTCCGTCGGCGCCGAGCGCGGCGAGCGCGTAGTGAAAGCCGCGGCCCAGCATCACGAAATCCGCCCCGAGTGCCAGGGCGCGCAGGATATCGAGGCCACTCTCGATCCCGCTGTCAAAGATCAGGGGCAGTGATGTCTCCGCCCGAATGGCCGGAAGCACTTCGATGCTGGCAAGAGACCCGTCGAATTGACGTCCGGCGTGGTTGGAGACCCAGAGCGCATCGACCCCGACCTGTTCCAGCGGCGCCGCGTCTTCGGGGCGCAGGATGCCCTTGATCAGGAATGGCCCGTCCCAGTTGTCGCGCAGCCAGCGCACGTATTCCATATCCGGTGAGGTCCGCAGGAGATAGCCCACATGCGCGGTCGGCGGCAGGTTGGCCTGCGCGCCGCTGATGTATTTGTCGAGCGTGCGCATGTGCGGCATCCCCTTGCGGGCCATTCCAACGGCCCAGGTCGGGCGCATGCAGATCTGGGCCATCAGGCGCGGCGTCAAACGAGGGGGGTGTGTCAGCCCGGAGCGGGTTTGTCTCTCGCGACGCGAGGCGACGGGTACATCCACGGTCAAGACCAGGGTGCCGAACCCGGCATCGCGCGCGCGCCCGAGCATGTCGCGCCGTATCTCGTGATCCTTGGGCGGATAGAGCTGGAACCACGCGTGCCGGCCCAGATGCGGCGCGATATCTTCGGGGCTGGCGCTGGCCACGGTGGACATGCAGTAGGGCAATCCTGCCATCGCCGCGGCCTGCGCCAGAAGGGCTTCGGCATCGGGCCAGACCATGCCGGACATGCCGATGGGCGAGATGCCAAACGGTTTCGGATAACTCTCGTCCAGAAAGCTGGTGCTGACATCCGGTTCGATCGGACCGTGCAGGATGGACGGGGTGAAACCGATCCGGTCAAGCGCCGCGCGGTTGCGCGATTTCGTCGCCTCGGTGCCCGTGCCGCTGTCCAGAAACTCCCAGACGAATTTGGGCAGGCGACGGCGGGCGCGCCATTTCAGGTCGATCAGGCCGGGATAGCTGCTGTGCAAATCCATACTGTCTTTTCCGTTGTGCCGCGCCGCAGCGCAAGCGCTAAGACTGCCGGGACTGGATGGAAATGCGATTTCGTGTTAAAGTTGTCATTATTTTAATTAAAAATTTGTTTGGAGTTTCCAATGACCATTGAAACCGCAATTCGCGTTTGCGCGTCCTCATCCGTCACGGCGACAGCGGCATTTTCTGCCTGGCAAGCCATTGAATCGAAAATGGAAGAGATCGGTGTCAACACCAACCGGCGCCGCGCCAGCCTGATCGGGCAATGCGCCCATGAAAGCGCGAAGTTCAGGATGAGGTTCGAGAACCTCAACTACTCTGCGGCCGTGCTGTGGAAGGTTTTCCGTCACAAATTTGCGTCGCAGGCCGAGACCAACTCCTTTGCCCGCCAGCCCGAAAAGATCGCAAACCGGGTCTATGCCAACCGCATGGGCAACGGCAACCCGGCCTCCGGCGATGGCTGGCGGTATCGCGGGCGCGGGTTTCTGCAACTGACGGGCAAGGACAATTACACCCGCTATGGCGACGCGATTGGCGAGGATCTGGTGGCCAACCCGGACCGCGCGGCCGATCCCGATGTCTGCTGGCTGATCGCGGCGGAGTATTTCGCACGGACGCGGCGATCGGGACGGAACGTGCTGGAATGGTCCGACGTGCCCGACATCATCATGGTGACAAAGGCCATCAATGGCGGCACGCACGGCCTGTCGGATCGTGTGGTGCTGACCGGCAGGGCGCACGCGGAATTGACCGGGGAAGCCAGCACCGCCGAATGGCAGTCGCTTCTGCTGAATGCCGGGTTCAACCCGGGGCCGATCGATGGGCTGTTCGGGGCCAGGACCAAGGCGGCGCAGGAGGCCGCCGAGGCGCATTTCGGCGTCAGCGGCGAGGGATTGCTCGAGGTTCTGCGCGGTATCGACTAAGCCGGGAACAAGCCGCGAACATCCCTTTTCCTGCCCGGCGGCATGGTCTACATTGCCCGCATGAGCAGCTTTGACGACATCGACGCCTTTGAGGGCGGATCGCTTTCGACGCGCGCAATGGCGGCGCGTCCACAGCCCTATCTTGACGGCCTGAACCCGGCGCAGCGTAAGGCGGTCGAGCAACTGGACGGCCCGGTTCTCATGCTGGCAGGGGCGGGAACGGGCAAGACCAGGGCGCTGACCGCGCGGATCGTGCACCTGATGAACACCGGGGCGGCCCGCCCGAACGAGATTCTGGCCGTGACCTTTACCAACAAGGCCGCGCGCGAAATGAAAGAGCGCGTGGGCGAAATGCTGGGCCAGTCGATCGAGGGGATGCCCTGGCTGGGCACCTTTCATTCGATCTGTGTCAAGCTGTTGCGCCGTCACGCGGAGCTTGCCGGGCTCAAGTCGAACTTCACGATTCTCGACACTGACGATCAGATCAGGCTTCTGAAACAACTGATTTCCGCCGCCGGCATCGACGAAAAACGCTGGCCCGCCCGGCAGTTGGCCGGGATCATCGATGACTGGAAGAACCGCGCGCTGCCTCCGGCCAAGGTATCGGCGGCGGATGCCGGTGCCTACAATCACCGGGGCGTGGAGATGTATGCGCAATACCAGGCGCGGCTCAAGGAATTGAACGCGGTCGATTTCGGCGACCTGTTGTTGCACATGGTGACGATTTTCCAGACCCACCCCGATGTGCTCGAAAAATACCAGCGCTGGTTCCGGTATATTCTGGTGGACGAGTATCAGGACACCAACGTGGCGCAATACATGTGGCTGCGGCTGCTTGCGGCATCGCATCGCAACATCTGCTGTGTCGGGGATGACGATCAGTCGATCTATGGCTGGCGCGGGGCCGAGGTGGGCAACATCCTGCGGTTTGAAAAGGATTTTCCCGGTGCGCATGTGGTGCGACTGGAGCAGAATTATCGCTCGACCCCGCATATCCTCGCGGCGGCTTCGGGGGTCATTCGCGGCAACGAGGGGCGGTTGGGCAAGGAATTGTGGACCGAGGCCGAGGATGGCGAAAAGGTCCGGCTCATCGGGCATTGGGACGGCGAGGAAGAGGCGCGCTGGATTGGCGAGGAGATCGAGGCGATGCAGCGCGGCGCGCGCGGGATGCGGGCCATCGGGCTCGACCAGATGGCGATTCTCGTTCGCGCCAGCCACCAGATGCGCGCCTTTGAAGATCGCTTTCTGACCATCGGACTGCCCTATCGGGTGATCGGTGGGCCGCGATTTTACGAGCGTATGGAGATTCGCGATGCGATGGCCTATTTCCGCGTCGTGGTCAGCCCCGACGATGACCTCGCGTTCGAACGCATCGTCAACACGCCCAAGCGCGGTTTAGGCGACAAGGCGCAACAGATCATCCAGACCACCGCGCGGACCAATGGTGTGTCGCTGGTTGAAGGGGCCCGGCTGGCGGTGCAGAGCGGGCTGATCAAGGGCAAGGGCGGCGCGGCGCTGGCGCAACTGGTCGAGGGTATCGCGCGCTGGGGCCGCATGACGGGCGAGCCGGAGATGACCCATACGGAACTGGCCGAGATCATCCTGGATGAAAGTGGCTATACCGCCCATTGGCAGAACGACAAGACCCCCGAAGCGCCGGGACGGCTCGAGAATCTCAAGGAACTTGTCAAGGCATTGGAAGGGTTTGAAAACCTGCAAGGGTTTCTCGAACATGTCAGTCTGATCATGGACAATGAAAAGGACGATGCGGGCGAAAAGGTCAGCATCATGACCCTGCATGCGGCCAAGGGCCTGGAATTTCCCGCCGTGTTCCTGCCCGGTTGGGAAGACGGCCTGTTTCCATCCCAGCGAAGCATGGATGAAAGCGGTTTGAAAGGGCTCGAGGAAGAGCGGCGGCTGGCCTATGTCGGTATCACGCGGGCCGAGGAATTGTGCACGATTTCCTTTGCGGGAAACCGTCGCGTCTTTGGACAATGGCAATCGCAGCTTCCATCGCGGTTTATCGACGAACTTCCCGAGGAGCATGTCGAGGTGCTGACGCCGCCGGGGCTGTATGGTGGCGGTTACGGTGCGGCGGGCATGGCGCGGCAATCCGCCCAGTCAGAGATCGCCGAACGGGTGGCGAATGCGGATGGCTATAATTCGCCGGGCTGGAAACGCCTGCAGGCGCGGGCCGGCGAACGCCGGTTGTCGCAACCCAGGGAAAGCCGCAACACGGTGATCGACCTGAGCGCGGTCAGCAGTTTTACCATCGGCGAACGTGTTTTTCACCAGAAGTTCGGCTATGGCGCGATCACCGGGATCGAAGGCGACAAGCTCGAGATCGATTTTGAAAAGGCAGGGTCCAAAAAGGTCGTGGCCCGTTTTGTCAGCACCAGCGACGATATTCCGTTCTGAGGCGGTCTGCGGCCCGGTCAGAGGATCGGGCCGACGCTGGAGACCGCGTTGTTCCAGATGCGCCGCGGGCGGCTCCAGCCATCGACTTCGGCAAGTGTCACGCGATCGGAATTGGCGAGATACTCGGCCTGTCGTGCCGTGATGTCGGCGGTGATCGCCCGGTCACAGAGCAGCATGTTGTTCTCGAAATTCAGATCAAAGCTGCGCAGGTCGAGGTTGGAAGACCCGATCAGGCTGACCTCGTCGTCAATGGTGAGCGTCTTTGAGTGCAATAATCCGCCCTTGTATTCGTGGATTGCGACGCCAGCGTCGAGCAGGTTGCGATAGCTTGATTGGCTGGCGGCGGCGACGACCCAGGAGTCGTTCCGTTCCGGGAAGATCATGGTCACTGCAACCCCGCGAAAGGCGGCGGCACAGATCGCTTCGAGCACGATGGAATTGGGTACGAAATAGGGGGTTGATATGGTCACGCGTTGCCGGGCGCCATTCATCAGGGCCGAGAACAGATGCGGCGTGGCCAACCGGCGTTCGGTCGGACCGTCGCCCATGATCTGGGCGATGCAGCCGGGGTTGTGCCGATCCGGAGTCAGCAGGAAATCGGACAGTGAACCGCCGGAATGGGCGATCCAGTCTCCGGCGAAAAGCAACTGATTCTGCGCCACCACCGGGCCCTCGACACGCAGCATGATGTCGACCCAGGGGGCGTAACGCGCCTTGACCCGGAATTCGGGGTCGGCGCAGTTCTGGCTGCCGCAATAGGTGATTTTTCCGTCAATCACCGTGATCTTTCGGTGATTGCGCAGGTCGAGCCGGCTCTTGAGAATGGTTGCGACCGGGTTGTTGATGGGCAGGGCCACCGCAACCTGGACGCCGGCGGCGCGCATCTCGGCCCAGAGCGCGGATTTCACCAATACCCGTGATCCCAGACCATCGGCCATCGCCCGGCAGGTGACACCACGCTGCGCGGCGCGGATAAGCGCGCGGGCCGTATTGGTGCCGGTCTCGTCATCAAGCCAGATGTAGTAGAGAACATGGACCTGATGCTGTGCTGCGTCGATATCCGCGATCAGCCGCTCGCGCGCGGTTTGGGCGTCGGGCATCAGTTCGACAGCATTGCCCGAAACCGCGGGGAAACCATTGATCGAATGGCTGTAGGAAAAAGCCGGGACAAACCGGTCGGGTATCTGATCGATGGGGTCATGTTCCCTTGGCTGCAAATCGCGCCCCGCCGCATGTACCTCTCGGGTGACGGTGGCAATGCGTTTGCTGGCGGTGTGGCCCAGGTCGATCTCGCCGAAGAGGAAATAGAGCACCGAACCGACGACCGGCAGGACACTGATCACCATGAACCAGGCCAGGCGCGTGGTGGATGCGAGGTCTTCGCGCAGCAGCAGTCGGATGCTGAGCGCGATGACAACCAGAATGTGGAGCGACAGGGCAATCATGCGTTCGGTCTTCCTGTGGGGGATGCGGATACGGTTCGTCGACAACAGAAATGATCCGCGCCGGTTTGGCAACGGTTCTGGCCGTCTTTGCAATATGCTGGATGAAAAAGGGTGCGGCGACACCAGGGAGGAGGAGGGGTGCCGCCGCTCTTACAACACCAGGGCGCAGGGAGGAGGAGAGCGCCCGGTGTATCAGGGCCGGTCTGCTGGACCGGTATGGAAGGTGCGGCGACACAAGGGAGGAGGAGAGGTGCCGCCGCTAGAAACAGACGCTCCAGGGAGGAGGAGAGGAGAGCCTGAATCCGGTTAACTGGTGTGACTTCGCTGTCAGTGTGCTTTGTAGGCGGCCTGATAGGCAACGCGTTGCAGCATCGAATGATGCAGGCCCAGGTCTGCGAGTTCGCGATCGGAGAGAACAGACAGCTCGTTCAGCGTATTGCGATATACACGGTAGTTGTGAAACCGCGTTTTGAGCCGCTGCAGCCAGTTGGATGCAATCGGGACGCTGTTTGATTTTTCAAGTACAAGTGTGCTCATTGTTCTTTACCTCAGATGCGCTGTCGCTTGTTGGCGCCTCAACTTGACACCAAGATAGGCGAATGCTGCGGATGCACAATAGAGGTCTGAACAATGCTGCTATGCAGCAATTGCATGGGGTAAATGTATGTTTGTCAGGCGCTTGCCTCATATTTGCTCAGAAAACCGTCAGATTTCCCGTGTTGGGTGAAGCGGAGTGTACGTCTGCCAGTATCAGGCAAGGAGTGACCTTGTGAAATTGACGCAAGGTCATGTTAAATCAGTATTTTCGGTCCTGATTCTCTCTGATGGCGGCGATCTTGTGAGTCGTGACATGGTGCGCGCCATCACGATTGACGGAAAATCCGTGCGTTTCGTGATCGAAGCCGCGTGATCCGCGATCGCCGATCAGGTGGGGTCGCTTCGCTGCGATGCAGAAACTGCAGTCTTGAATATACAGGCTGTCGAGGTGGTATCGGCTGCGCCGACCGCGAATGATGGGAGCGTCGGGCAAGCCTGCGTCATCTGACCGGAGAACCATCATTCCTGTGCGGGCGCACGGGGTCACGATGATGTTCATCGGGTTGATGGTGGACGACTCAAGGGCGGTGGTCTGGCGGGGGCCGATGTTGATGGCGCTCTTCAGCAGCTGCTGGGTCGGACAGACTGGGGCTCATCGACGGCGGGATGGCGTGAGCGAACCCGTGCAGCAATACCGACGGATGCCTGTTTCGATGGGTCCGGTTCGGTCGGTATTCGGATGCTATTATAATGTATGGCGGCGGTAAGGACGATGCCTCCATACGCGCACCGCGATTGTAATAACCCGATCTGGGAAATCATGGGACGGGGCCGCCGACTGTGCGAACCGGTCAGAATCAAGCAAAGCGCAGTCGTCGTATTGATCTGGGTTTTTGAGCGAAAACTAGAACCCATAGTGAACATTTGAGTCGGGAATGACACAGGATCGATATTTTTCGGGAAATCGTGGGAAATTCTTCGGGTGGCTCAAATTTACTACATATTGTGGTCGGTCTCTAAATCATCCCAACTTGTGACAATAATCTTACAGATTTCATGAATTTCAGGGGGTGTCTTGATCCGCATTGCTCTGTATGAGTGAAATTTTCCCGTAGAAAACTATTGCGTCCCATGAATTCCCGTGTCATCCCTAGTTCATCGGATGAAGAAGACAGCAGGGGCACCAAACGACCCCAACCAACGATAAGCAGGTTTCATACAGGCTTCGGCTTCATCAGACCAAAGAGATCCGGCGCGCAAGCGAGCAGACATCCCCCCAGGTGGCGCGCGCGACTGGACACCCGCAAAGCGGGACGATGGCGGCGGGTTGATCGGTGGCAGCGGATCAACCCGCCGTTTCTCATTCAGGGGGTGAACGGACGGGCGTCGGGACGCGCAAGGAAAGGCAGAGAACTTGGGCCGCAGGTTCAGAGGCGAAGGCCACCACAAGGTGGACACGAAGGGCAGGGTGACGATCCCGGCCTCTTTTCGCCGCGTTCTCGAAGCCGGCGATCCCAGCTGTCATCCCGGCGGCAACCCCGAGCTTGTGATCGTCTACGGCGATCACCGGCGAAACTACCTTGAGTGTTACACGATGGAGGCGATCGACGAGGTCGATGCCAAGATCGACGCGATGCCCCGTGGCTCGATGGAGCGCAAGATGCTGCAACGCCTGTTCCACGGCCAGTCCTTTCCGACCAATGTTGACGAGACCGGGCGCCTGGTTCTGCCCGCCAAGCTGCGAAACAAGATCGGGCTGGAGGGTGAAGCGTTCTTTATCGCTGCCGGCGACACATTCCAGATATGGAAGCCCGAGACCTATGATACCGAGGAATTGGCCAAGACCGAGGCCTGGCTGGACGATCTTCCCGACGATTTCGATCCCCTTGTCTACCTGGACGGTGCCGCACCGCCCGGCGGTTCGGGGGGCTGATCTGATGACGGTCGCGGGCGGCGCGGACAGGTCTGATGCGCACATTCCGGTCCTGCTGCGCCCGTTGCTTGCGGCCGTTGCGCCGGTTGGCGGTGTCTGGCTGGATGGCACGTTTGGCGCGGGTGGCTATACCCGCGGGCTGCTGGACGCGGGGGCCGAGCGGGTGGTGGCCGTCGATCGCGATCCGCTGGCTTTCGAGATGGCGCGGGGATGGGCCGCGCAATACGGTGATCGGTTGCTGATGCAGCAGGGCGTGTTCTCGCGGATGGACGAGTATGCCAGCGATCTCGATGGCGTGGTGCTCGACCTGGGCGTGTCCTCGATGCAGCTTGATCAGGCCGCGCGCGGCTTTTCCTTCATGCAGGACGGACCGCTGGACATGCGCATGTCGCAAACCGGGCCGTCCGCGGCGGATCTGGTGAACGAAGCGGGCGAAAGCGTGCTTGCCGACATCCTGTTCCACTATGGCGAGGAGCGGGCAAGCCGGCGCATCGCGCGGGCCATCATCCGCGCGCGCAGCGACGCGCCCATCACGCGCACCCTGCAGCTCGCCGAGATCATCGAATCCTGCCTGCCGCGCGCCAAGCCCGGGCAATCGCATCCGGCGACGCGAAGTTTTCAGGCGCTGCGCATCGCCGTCAACGAGGAATATGACGAGCTTTATCGCGGCCTCATGGCGGCAGAGCGGGCGCTGCGCCCCGGCGGGCAGCTTGCGGTGGTCAGCTTTCATTCCATCGAGGATCGCATGGTCAAACGGTTTCTGGCGGCGCGCGCCGGACAGGGCGGGCGGGCCAATCGCTATGCGCCCGAAACCGAAGAGGCCCCTCCGCAATTCACCCTGAAGTCACGCAAGGCGATCGGACCTGACGAGATCGAGCTTGCCGAAAATCCCCGCGCGCGGTCGGCCAAGCTGCGGGTGGCGATCCGCACGGATGCCCCTGCGGGCGAGCTCGATGCGCAGGCCATCGGAATGCCACAGCTGAAAGGAGGACACTGATGCGCAGCATCGCTTATGTTCTGGCCGCCCTCGCGGTGTTTGGGCTGGCCTTCTGGGCCTATCGCGAAAACTATGCCACTCAGCGGGTTCTGGGCGAGACTCGGCAGTTGCAGCGTGAAATCGGGGCGGCGCAGGCGCGGCTGAGCGTGTTGCGCGCGGAATGGGCCTATCTGAATCGTCCCAACCGCATTCGCGAACTGGCCAACATCAACTTCGACAGGCTGGGCCTTCTGCCGTTGCGTCCGGATCAGTTCGGCCGTGTCGACGAAGTCAGCTATCCGGTGCCAGAGGCGCTGTCCTTGATCAACCCGATCGACATTTCCACGCTGGCCGTGGAGGAACCGCTGTGATCCGCACGCCGCTCCGTCCGCTCGCACGTATTCTCTCCGCGCGGGCCAAGGGAGAAAATCCCGACGTCATCGAACGCGAGAATATCCGCCGCCGCCACGAGGAAATGCGCGATCGCACCCGCGCCCGTGCCGAGGGGCGGTTGCTGGTTCTCGGGTTCTTCTTTTTCTGCGCGTTCGCCGTGGTTGGTCTGCGCATGGGGTTTCTTGCGACGTCCGAAGCCAAGGAACCCGTCGCCAGCAGCGGGGATACGACCATCGCCACGCAGCGTGCCGATATCGTCGATCGCAAGGGCCGCATTCTGGCAACCAATCTGGAGACCCATTCGCTCTATGCGCAGCCGCCCAGGCTGATCGATCCGGTGGCTGCGGCCGAGGGGCTGGCACGGATTTTCCCCGATCTCGACCCGGACCGCCTGCTCAAGGACTTTACCGGCAAGCGCAAATTCGTCTGGATCAAGAAAAAGATCAGCCCCGAGCAGAAGCAGGCGGTGCATGATCTTGGCGATCCGGGGCTGTTGTTCGGCCCGCGCGAGATGCGGCTCTACCCGAATGGCACGCTCGCGGCGCATGTGCTCGGCGGGACGCGTTTCGGCAAGGAGGGTGTGAACGCCGCCGAGGTGATCGGGGTTGCCGGGGTCGAAAAGCAGTTTGACGACTATTTGCGCGACCCGGCCAACGGGACGAAACCGTTGCAATTGTCGCTGGACCTGACGGTGCAGGCGGCGGCCGAACGGGTGCTTTATGGCGGCATGAAGCTGATGAACGCGCGCGGTGCCACCTCGACCCTGATGGATGTGCATACGGGCGAGGTGATCTCGGTCGTATCGTTGCCCGATTTCGATCCTAACGAACGCCCGCGCCCCCCTACGTCGGGGTTTGATCCGTCGGCCAGCCCTTTGTTCAACCGGGCGGTCCAGGGCGTGTACGAGCTTGGGTCTACCTTCAAGATTTTTACCACCGCTCAGGCGATGGACCTTGGCCTTGTCGGTCCGGACACGATGATCGACATTCGCGGGCCACTGCGTTGGGGCAAGTTCCGGATCTCGGATTTCAGAAACTATGGCAAAGAGTTGTCGGTATCCAAGATCATCGAGAAGTCTTCGAATATCGGCACCGCCCGGCTGGCACAACAGGTCGGCGCCGCACGTCAGAAGCAATTCCTGGGCGCGCTTGGCATGCTGTCGGTGACGCCGTTCGAAGTTGTCGAGGCCAGCGGCGCCGAGCCGCTCCTGCCGAAAAACTGGTCCGAGCTCAGTACGATGACGATCTCTTACGGTCATGGTCTGTCGATCAGCCCGATGCATCTGGCGGCAGGCTATGCGGCGATCGCCAATGGCGGATTCTACGTCAAGCCGACGATCCTGCGTCAGGACGGTCCGCAATACGGGCCACGAGTGATGTCCGACCAGGCGGCGGCGGCGTCCCGTTACATGTTGCGCCGGGTGGTGACCGATGGCACCGCGAGCCTTGGCGAGGTGCCGGGATACGGTGTGGCCGGCAAGACCGGAACGGCGGACAAACCCAAACCCCGCGGCGGATATTACGAAGACAAGGTCATCGCGACCTTTGCCACCCTGTTCCCGGTGCAGGATCCGAAATACGTGCTGATCGTCACGCTGGATGAACCGTCCGAGAATTCCGGCAGCGAACCACGGCGTACCGCCGGCTGGACAGCGGTTCCGGTCGCGGCGGAAATGATCGGCCGCATCGCGCCTCTTCTGGGGGTGCGTCCTGACGTTGAACCGGGGCAGTCCGCTGGTATAAGGCTGACTTCAAACTAGCCTTGGGGAGCCGGGCACATGAGCACAGCCGAAACACCGCCGGTCAAATCACTCAGCCAGCTGGCGCTGACGGCGCGCGGCGGGCGGGATCCGCAGATCACCGGTCTTGCCGTCGACAGCCGCGAAGTCAGGGACGGTTTCCTGTTCGCCGCCCTGCCGGGAAGCCGCGTGCATGGCGGCGAGTTCATCAAATATGCGCTGCGCATGGGCGCGGCGGCGATCCTCACCGACGCGGAGGGGGCGGCGCTGGCCGAGATCGAATTGGCGGCGTCCGATGCTGCGCTGATCGTCGCCGATGATCCGCGCCAGACGCTTGCCTTTACGGCGGCGCTCTGGTTCGCTGCGCAGCCCAAGACCGTCGTCGCGGTCACGGGTACGAATGGAAAGACATCGGTTGCGACATTCGTGCGGCAAATCTGGACCGAACTCGGGCATGCGGCGATCAATCTCGGCACCACCGGGGTCGAAGGCGCGTGGACCGCGCCGCTTGCCCATACCACGCCCGAACCGATTACCTTGCACCGCACCCTGGCCGCTGCGGCCGCTCACGACATCACCCATGCCGCGATGGAAGCGTCGAGCCACGGGCTTGAGCAGCGCCGCCTTGACGGTGTGCACCTGACGGCGGCGGCATTCACGAATTTCACCCAGGATCATCTGGATTATCACGATACGTTCGAGGCCTATTTTGCGGCCAAGGCCGGCTTGTTCCGCCGCGTACTGCCCGCCGAGGGCACGGCGGTCATCAACCTCGACGATGACCGGGGTCCGGAAATGCGTGCGATTGCCGCCGCCAAGGGGCAGCAGATCGTGACCACTGGCCGGGGCCTGGGCGACATAAATCTGTTGTCTCAGCGCTTTGATTCCACCGGTCAGGACATCCGGTTTTCCTTTCGGGACAAGCCGCACCAGGTGCGGCTGAACCTGATTGGCGGGTTTCAGGCGCAGAACGTGCTTCTGGCCTGCGGGCTTGCGATTGCCTGTGGCGATGCGCCGGGGGATGTGTTCGACACCTTGCCACGGCTGAGCACGGTACGGGGACGGATGCAACTGGCGGCGACCCGATCGAACGGGGCCGCGGTGTTCGTTGATTACGCGCATACCCCGGATGCGGTGGCGACCGCGCTTGCCGCCCTGCGGCCGCATGTGCTCGGTCGCTTGATCGCCATTGTCGGCGCGGGCGGCGATCGCGATGCGACCAAGCGCCCGCTGATGGGCCGCGCGGCGGCGGAGAATGCGGATCTCGTGATCGTGACCGACGACAATCCGCGCAGCGAGGACCCGGCCCTGATCCGCAAGGCGGTGCTTGAGGGCGCGCCGGATGCGACCGAGGTGGGCGACCGCGCCGAGGCAATCCTGCGCGGGATTGACGAACTGGGTGCGGGCGACGCCCTGTTGATTGCGGGCAAGGGGCACGAGACTGGGCAGATCGTGGGGGATGACGTGCTGCCGTTCGACGATGTGGAACAGGCCAGTGTCGCGGTGGCGGCGCTGGATGGGGGGCTGGCATGACGCTCTGGACCGCCGGCGAAGCCGCTGCCGCCACAGGCGGGCAGGCGCAAGGGGATTGGGCAGCCACCGGCGTTTCGATCGATACCCGCAGCCTGCAGCCCGGCGATCTCTTTGTCGCGCTCAGGGCCGCGCGGGACGGACATGACTTTGTGGCGCAGGCGCTGGACAAGGGGGCCTCAGCCGCGCTGGTCACGCATGTGCCCGATGGCGTCGCGGCAGATGCACCGCTGCTTGTCGTCGAGGATGTGCAGCAGGCGCTGGAAGGGCTGGGCCGCGCGGCGCGTGCCCGCACCCGGGCGCGCGTGGTCGCGGTGACCGGCAGCGTCGGCAAGACCTCGACCAAGGAGATGCTGGCCCGGATGCTGGGCGATCAGGGGCGTACACATGCCAGCGTGGCAAGCTACAACAACCATTGGGGCGTGCCCCTGACACTGGCGCGGATGCCGCGCGATACCGAATTTGCGGTGATCGAGATCGGCATGAACCACCCGGGCGAGATCGAACCGCTCGCCCGCATGGCCCGTCCGCATGTGGCGATGATCACCACGGTGGCCGCCGTGCATCTTGAGGCATTTGCAGACGTGGCCGAAATTGCCGCCGAGAAAGCGGCGATCCTCGACGGGCTGGAACCCGGAGGCACGGCCATCCTGAATGCCGATATCGACACCGCCGATCTGCTGCGCGCCAAGGCGGACGCGGTCGGGGCCGAGCGTATCGATTTCGGCACTCGTGCGACCCGATACCGCTTGCTCGACGTTGCGGTGAACGGCGACAGGACAATCGCCAGGGCCACGGTGCAGGGCGAGCCGCTGCTGTTCAAGATCGCCACGGCCGGGCGGCATTTTGCCATGAACGGGCTGGGCGCGCTGGCCGCGACCACTGCGCTTGGTGCGGATGCGGCACTTGCGGTGCTCAGCCTCGGGCGCTGGAGCCCCTATCAGGGGCGCGGTGTGCGCGAGATCATCCGCATGGACCCGGTCGAAACCGATCACGACCTGACGCTGCTGGACGACGCCTATAACGCCAACCCGACATCGGTGGCGGCCGCGCTTGAGGTGTTGGCCGCGACGGAAACCGGGCGGGGCCGACGCATCGCCATTCTCGGCGATATGAAGGAACTGGGTCCGCAGGCGCCCGCGATGCATGCGGCGCTGGCGGAACTGCCTGCAATGGCGCGGATCGACACGGTGCATTGTGTCGGACCGCTGATGGCAAGCCTGCACGCGGCGCTGCCCCCTGCCAAACGCGGACGCCGTGAAGAGACCGGGGCGGCCATGCTCTCCGTGCTGCGCAAGCTGGTGCATGGCGGCGACGTAGTTCTGGTCAAGGGATCGCTCAGCATGAAGCTGAGCGAGATCGTTGACGCGATCCGCAAAATGGGTCATGGCGAGCCGGACTTCGCGACACAAGATAATGAGTAGGGGGCGTTAAGATGCTCTATTGGTTGACGGCGCTTTCCGATGGCGGGGATTTTTTCAATCTTTTCAGGTACATCACCTTTCGTGCCGGCGGCGCGTTCCTCACCGCGCTGATCTTTGGGTTCCTGTTTGGCAAGCCCCTGATCGCGGTGCTGCGCAGACGGCAGGGCAAGGGTCAGCCGATCCGCGATGACGGTCCCGAAGGCCACTTCGTCAAGGCCGGAACGCCCACGATGGGCGGATTGCTGATTGTCGGAGCCCTGATCACCGCCACCCTGCTGTGGGCGCGGCTGGACAATCCGTTTGTCTGGCTGGTGCTGTTCGTGACCACCAGCTTTGCGGCGATCGGGTTTGCCGACGACTATGCCAAGGTCAGCAAACAGAACACCTCGGGCGTGCCGGGCAAATTGCGTCTGCTGCTGGGAATCCTGATCGCGGTGATCGCGTCATGCTGGGCGGCGCAGTACCATCCCGCGAACCTGCAGGGGCAACTGGCATTGCCCGTTTTCAAGGACACCCTGATCAACCTTGGCTGGTTCTACGTGCCGTTCGGGGTCATCGTGATCGTCGGTGCCGCCAATGCGGTGAACCTGACCGACGGGCTGGACGGTCTGGCGATCATGCCGGTGATGATCGCCGCCTCGACGCTGGGTGTGATCGCCTATGCGGTCGGGCGGGTCGATTTTACCGAATATCTCGATGTCCACTATGTGCCCGGAACCGGCGAGATCCTGATCTTCAGCTCTGCGCTCTTCGGTGGCGGGCTCGGGTTCCTGTGGTACAATGCGCCGCCGGCGGCGGTTTTCATGGGGGATACCGGCTCGCTCGCCCTTGGCGGTGCGCTTGGGGCAATTGCGGTCGCGACCAAGCACGAACTGGTGCTGGCGATTGTCGGGGGGCTGTTCGTGGTCGAGGCGCTCAGCGTGATCATCCAGGTGCTGTATTTCAAGAAAACCGGCAAGCGCGTCTTCCTGATGGCACCCATCCACCACCACTATGAAAAGAAGGGATGGGCAGAGCCAACCATCGTCATCCGGTTCTGGATCATCTCGCTGATCCTTGCCATGATCGGCCTCGCGACGCTGAAGGTGCGCTAGACCGCTCCGGTTCCTGTCTGCGCCGGCGTCTCGTGGCGGAATGCAATGCGCGCCGTGCAACGGGGGAGAGCGTGGTGACAGATGTTGGCAGTTTCACGATGACGCGGGCGGCGCGTCGGCGTGCGGATCCCAGGAAAGACCGGGACGGATCGCGTGTCGCTTGAGGCGTTCGTTCAGGCCGTCGGCTTGCCGGGGATCGTCGCGGGTACGGTGATCGAGGGCGGCGCCGTGGCCTTTCTAGGGGGTGTACTGGCGCATCGCGGGCTTTTGCCTTTTTCTGGCGTCGTGCTCGCCGCCGCGTTTGGCGGATGGTTGATCGACAATGCCATGTTCCTGCTCGGGCGGCATGCCGGGCACCGTGCCTTTGTGCAGAAACAGCTGGCGCGTGGGCCGGTTCCCGCGCTGCGCACACGGATCGAGCGCCATCCCGTTGCGGCGATACTGGGCTTTCGGTTCGTGTTCGGGATGAAGACGGTCGGCGCGATCATGATCGGAATGACGCCGGTTCCCTGGGTGCGTTTCGCGGTGCTGGACATGCTGGCGACGTTGCTCTGGGCGCTTACGATGTGCGGTCTGGGCTTTGGGGTCGGGAGTTCCATAAGATCCGTCTTCGGACATGTGCAATTGCACTTGCACCTTGGGCTCGCTGCGGCGATTTTCCTGATCGGGCTGCTGGCGATGGTGTCGGGGCTGCGGTGGTGGAAAAAGCACGGGAGTAGGCCGGGATGATCCCAGTCACGGGTATGGCCGATCGGCAGGTCGCGGTTCTGGGTCTTGGTCGGTCCGGGCTGAGCGCGGCGCGTGCGATCCGGGCGGGCGGGGCGATCGCGATCTGCTGGGATGACAATCCGGCGGCGCGTGCAACGGCCGAGGCCGAGGGTTTCACCTGTCGCGACCTGTCGCGCAACGATGCGTTCGAGGATATTGCCACGCTGATCGTCAGCCCTGGCATTCCGCATCTCTATCCCGCGCCGAACCCGGTGGTTGCCGCCGCGTTGCGAGCGGGCGTGCCGGTGGACAATGATATAGGCCTTTTCTTTCGCTCTTTCGCGACGCCCGAATGGGACAGGTTCGACAGCCCGCCGCGTGTTGTGGCCGTCACCGGATCAAACGGGAAATCGACCACGGCGGCGCTCATCCATCATATCCTGACCGAGAGCGGACGCGTGTCGCAGCTTGCCGGGAATATCGGTCGCGGCGTTCTGGATATCGATTCGCCGGGGGATGGCGAGGTGGTGGTGCTCGAACTGAGCAGTTATCAGACCGATCTCGCGCGGGCGCTGACGCCGGACATCGCGGTCTTTACCAACCTGTCGCCGGATCACCTGGATCGGCATGCCGGGCTTGGCGGGTACTTTGCCGCCAAGCGCAGGCTGTTCGCGGAAGGTGGGCCGGATCGCGCCGTGGTGGGTGTTGACGAACCCGAGGGCGCCTATCTCGCCGGGCAATTGTCCGAGGGGCCTGCGGATGACCGGGTGATCCGGGTGTCGGTGACGCGCAAGCCGACCGGCCCGGGCTGGCAGGTCGCCGCGCGCAAGGGATTCCTGTCGGAGTTTCGCAAGGGGCGGCAGGCGGGATCCATCGACCTGCGCGGGATCGCGGGCCTGCCGGGGGCGCATAACCATCAGAATGCCTGTGCGGCCTATGCCGCCTGTCGCGCCGTGGGATTGGCACCGCGGGTGATCGAACGGGCATTGCAGAGCTATCCGGGCCTGCCGCATCGCAGTCAGATCATCGCCGAGGCGGATGGCGTGACCTATGTGAATGACAGCAAGGCGACCAATGTGGACAGCGCGGCCAAGGCGCTCAGTGCCTTTGCGCGTATTCGCTGGATCTGCGGCGGCCTGGAGAAGGAAGGCGGACTGGCCGGTGTGAACGCGGCGAGCGGCGCGGTGGTCAAGGCCTATGTGATCGGGCGCGAAGCGGCGAATTTCGCGATGCAACTGGATGTGGAGACCGAAATTTGCACCACGATGGCGGAAGCGGTGGCGCGCGCCATGGCGGAGGCAGAGGCGGGCGACACGGTACTGCTCGCGCCGGCGGCGGCGAGTTTCGATCAATATGACAATTTCGAGCGGCGCGGTGAGGATTTCACCACCCAGGTGCGCCAGCGGCTGGCGGGCGGGAGCGTGTCGCAAGAAACCTGACGGTTGCTGGACGCGGGAACTCGACGCATCGGCCGAGCAGGGTGCTTCAAGGTCCATCGCGAAGCTTTCCGGGGGCGCTGCCCCCGCCGCCCGCCGGGCGGCTCCCCCGGAGTATTTTTACAAAGATGAAGGGGCGGGATGGTCAGCGGCTTGCGGCGATGGCGGTGCCGGCGGCGTGGCCCGAGGACCAGGCCCACTGGAAGTTGTATCCGCCGAGCCAGCCGGTCACGTCCACGGCTTCGCCGATGGCGTAGAGACCCGGAACGGTTCGGGCCTGCATCGTTTTCGAGGACAGCGCGGCGGTATCGATGCCGCCCAGGGTGACTTCGGCGGTGCGGTAGCCTTCGCTGCCGGCGGGGGTCAGCCGCCAGTTGGCGAGGGCGGCAACCAGGGTATCGAGCGCCTTGTCCGATTGATCGGCGAGGCGTTCGGACAGGTTCAGGCGGCTGGACAGGTGTTGTACCAGCCGTGCGGGGATATGGCGTGACAGTTCCGTGCCGAGTTGTCGGCGGCCTTCGCTCTGACGCTGGCGCCGCAAGATGTCGAGAAGCGGGAGATCGGGGACGAGGTTCACGATGATGTCTTCGCCCTCGCGCCAGTAGGAGGAAAGTTGCAGAATGGCGGGGCCTGAGAGGCCGCGATGGGTGAAGAGCAGTGCCTCGTCAAAGCTGGTGCGATGGTTGGACAGGCGGGCCGGCAGGGAGACCCCAGAGAGATCGGAGAACCGGCCGTCCGGAAAGGTCAACGGTACGAGGGCGGGGCGGGTTTCGGTGACCGGTAGGTCGAATTGCGCGGCGATGTCATAGGCCAGACCGGTGGCTCCCATCTTCGGGATCGACCTGCCGCCGGTGGCGAGTACGAGGGTCTTGCAGTCGATGTCGTGCCGGGTGCCTTCGCGATCAAGCCCCACCGCGAAGCCGGTTTCCGTCTTGCGCAGCTGCCTGAGCGTGGTCTGCAACCAGAGCGTTGTACCGGATCGTTCGATTTCGGTGAGCAGCATGGCGATGATCTGCCTGGCCGATCCGTCGCAGAACAATTGGCCCAGCGTCTTTTCATGCCACGCGATGTGGTGTCGTTGCACGAGATCGAGAAAATCCCACTGGGTATAGCGCGCGAGGGCGGATTTTGCGAAATGCGGGTTTTCCGACAGAAAGTTCTCCGGCCCCGCATGAAGATTGGTGAAGTTGCAGCGCCCGCCGCCGGAAATGCGGATTTTTTCGCCCGGTGCGCGGGCGTGGTCGACGAGCAACACGTTGGGGCCGGCATGGGCCGCGCACATCAGACCGGCGGCACCGGCCCCGAGGATCACGGTATCAAATTCCATACCCGCCGGTTGGCGCGGATTGCCGCCAAAGGCAAGAGGAAGAGACTGGCCTGATGCCTGTTTTTGCTGTAGCCTCGCGACACAGACCCCGCAAAGGGGCGTGATGAGGCAGAAAACGGCGGTAATCCATGACCGAGATGGTGTATGGCGCGGTCCCCGAGCGGGCCGGTGATCCTATTCTTCCAAAATGGTGGCGGACCATCGACAAGTGGTCGATGTCCTGTGTCCTTATCCTGTTCGTGATCGGGTTGTTGCTGGGGCTTGCGGCCTCGCCGCCGCTTGCGGCGCGCAACGGGTTCGAACCGTTCCACTATGTCAGCCGGCAGGCGGTGTTCGGCGGCCTTGCGCTGATCGCGATGCTGCTGACCTCGATGATGTCGCCGACGGTTGTGCGGCGGCTGGCGGTGCTGGGTTTTCTTGCGGCCTTTGTCGGGCTGGCGTTTCTGCCGCTTCTGGGGACCGATTTCGGCAAGGGCGCGGTGCGCTGGTACAGCCTCGGCTTTGCCAGTGTGCAACCCTCTGAATTTCTCAAGCCCGGCTTTATCGTGGTCGGTGCGTGGATGCTTGCCGCGAGTCAGGAGATCAACGGTCCACCGGGTACGGCCTGGTCCTTTACACTGTGCGTCGCGATCGTCCTGATGCTGGCGTTGCAGCCGGATTTCGGGCAGGCCTGTCTGGTGCTGTTCGGCTGGGGCGTCATGTATTTCGTGGCCGGTGCGCCGATGATCCTGCTGGTCGGTATGGCGGGGCTGGTCATATTGGGCGGCACGCTTGCCTATTCCAATTCCGAACATTTCGCCCGGCGCATCGACGGCTTTCTGAACCCGGATGTCGATCCGACGACACAGCTCGGTTACGCCACCAACGCGATCCGTGAAGGCGGATTGTTCGGCGTCGGCGTGGGTGAGGGCCAGGTGAAATGGTCGCTGCCCGATGCCCATACGGATTTCATCGTGGCCGTGGCTGCCGAGGAATACGGGCTGGTGCTCGTGCTGATCATAATCGCGCTTTATGCAAGCATCGTCGTGCGCTCGCTGCTGCGGTTGATGCGCGAGCGGGATCCCTTCATCCGGCTGGCGGGAACCGGGCTGGCCTGCATCTTTGGCGTGCAGGCGATGATCAACATGGGGGTCGCGGTGCGGTTGCTTCCGGCCAAGGGGATGACCCTGCCGTTTGTGAGCTACGGTGGCTCGTCGCTGATCGCCGGGGGAATCGCGGTCGGCATGTTGCTGGCGTTTACCCGCACCCGCCCACAGGGCGAGTTTGCCGATCTCTTGCGGGGGCGCGGCAGATGAGCCGTCCGCTCCTGATGATGGCGGCGGGCGGCACCGGCGGGCACATGTTTCCGGCGCAGGCGCTGGCCGAGGCGATGTTGCAGCGGGGCTGGCGGGTCAAGCTGTCGACCGATGCGCGGGGCGCGCGCTATACCGGTGGCTTTCCGCACTCGACCGAGATCACCGAGGTGAATAGCGCGACATTCGCGCGCGGGGGATTTGCCGCCAAGGCGATGGTCGCGCCGCGGATCGCGTCGGGCGTCGCGGGCGCGATGTTGCAGATGCGCCGTGATCGCCCCGACGTTGTGGTGGGATTTGGCGGCTATCCGTCGATTCCGGCGCTCGGGGCGGCGCTGTTGCTCAGGTTGCCGCGGATGATCCACGAGCAGAACGGTGTTCTGGGGCGGGTCAACCAGGTGTTTTCGACCCGTGTGGCCTGTGTCGGCTGCGGTGTCTGGCCGACCGAACTGCCCGAAGGGGCCAATGGCATACATGTGGGCAACCCGGTGCGGGCGGCGGTGCTCAACCGGGCGGGGGCGTCCTATATTCCGCCGGGTGACTATCCCATGTCGCTGCTGGTGATGGGGGGCAGTCAGGGCGCGCGCATTCTCTCGGATGTGGTGCCGGATGCGATCGTTGCCCTGCCAGATCCGATCCGCAGGCATCTGCGGGTCAGCCATCAGGCGCGCCCCGAGGATATCGACCGGGTCGCGGCGCGCTATGCGGCCAATGGCATTGACGCCGATGTGCAGCCCTTTTTTCAGGATGTTCCGCGCCGGATGAGCGAAGCCCAGCTGGTGATAAGCCGCGCCGGGGCGTCGTCGATTGCCGATCTCACGGTGATTGGACGGCCTTCGATCCTGATCCCGTTTGCGGCGGCGGCAGGGGATCACCAGACCGCGAATGCGCGCGGGCTGGTCGAGGCGGGGGCCGCGATCATGATCCCCGAGCGCGCGCTTGCGGTGCAGAGCCTGGCCGAACAGATGACGGCGATTCTGGAAAACCCGCGGGCGGCGACACAGATGACGCAGGCGGCACTGGGCGCGGGTGCGCCGGACGCGACAGAGCGTCTTGTTGCGCTGGTCAGCGAATTGGCACAAAGGACAGAGTGAACTCATGATGGATGGAAGCCCGGTTATGAATGCAGCCACCAAACTCCCCCTCGATGTCGGGCCGATCCACTTTGTCGGCATCGGCGGCATCGGCATGTCGGGTATCGCCGAGGTCTTGCTGAATCACGGGTACCGGGTGCAGGGATCGGATCTCAAGGCGTCCAGGATCACCGACCGGCTGGCACAGCTCGGGGCCGAGGTCAGCATCGGGCAACGGGCCGAGAATCTCGGCGCGGCCGAGGTGGTGGTCATCTCATCCGCGATCAAGCGGGGCAATGCCGAACTGGACGAGGCGCGCAAGCGCGGTCTGCCGGTGGTGCGCCGCGCCGAGATGCTGGCCGAACTGATGCGGCTGAAATCCAATGTCGCCGTCGCCGGGACTCACGGCAAGACCACGACCACCACGATGATGGCCGAACTGATGGTCGCCGGGCATTTCGACCCGACGGTGATCAATGGCGGTATCATCCATGCCTATGGCTCGAACGCGCGGATGGGACAGGGCGAATGGATGGTGGTCGAGGCCGATGAAAGCGACGGCACCTTCAACCGCCTGCCCGCGACCATCGCCATCGTGACAAACATCGACCCCGAACACATGGAACATTGGGGCGACTTCGAAAAGCTGCGCGACGGGTTCAACGAATTCGTGTCCAACATTCCGTTCTACGGCGTCGCGGTGTGCTGTACCGATCACCCGGAGGTTCAGGCGCTGGTTGGTCGGATTACCGACCGCCGCGTGGTGACATACGGGTTCAACACCCAGGCCGATGTGCGCGCGGTAAACCTGAGCTACAAGGCCGGTGTCGCCCATTTCGACATCCAGCTTCAGGGCGAGGACAAGGTGATCGAGGGCTGCACGTTGCCGATGCCGGGCGATCACAACGTGTCCAACGCGCTTGCCGCCGTTGCGGTTGCCCGTCACCTGGGAATGAAGACCGATGAAATCCGGGCCGCCCTCGCCGCGTTTGGCGGCGTCAACCGCCGCTTTACCAAGGTCGATGAAGTGGATGGGGTGACCATCATTGACGATTACGGCCATCACCCGGTCGAAATCGCCGCGGTCCTGAAGGCTGCGCGTCAGGCCACCGAAGGACGCGTCATCGCGGTGCATCAGCCGCACCGTTACAGCCGCCTGCGTGATCTGTTCGAGGATTTCTGCGGCTGCTTCAACGATGCGGATGTCGTTGCGATCGCCGAGGTTTTCGCCGCTGGCGAAGAGCCGGTCGAGGGGGCGAGCCGGGATGATCTCGTTGCGGGGCTGATCCGGCACGGACACCGGCATGCGCGGGCGCTGATGGATGAACCGGATCTTGAACGGTTGGTCCGCGAGCAGGCACGTCCCGGAGACATGGTTGTCTGCCTCGGTGCGGGCACCATCAGCGCATGGGCCAATAACCTGCCGGATCGTCTGCGCGGGTGACGTTTCGGAAAGTGACTGCATTTGTATCGTATTTCGGGCCATGCGGGATTGCACTTTGCAATTGCAGGCGGCAATAGCGTGCCCATGTTTTACCGGGCATGCCATGTATATCGTGGGGAGCCCGACGGTGAGGCGATTGAGGACTGGAAAATGCCACTGTCCCTGACGCTCGCGGCACTCTGGGCGCTGGTTGCAAATGTGCTGGCATTATTGCCGAGTCGCGACAACCACTGGCGGCGGGCTTACGCGCTGATCGCTGCCGGTATTCCGATCCTGGGTCTTGTCACCTATGAGAATGGCCCCTGGGCCGGACTGATCGCGCTGGTGGCGGGGATGTCCGTGCTGCGCTGGCCGGTGATCTGCGTGATCCGCTGGGTCCGGTGGAAATCGTTTGGGATGCGTGATCATGGTTGACCTTACCACTGCACCGATACGCGGGCGGCTGACGGCGGACCGGCCGCTGGCCGATTTGACATGGCTGCGCGTCGGCGGGCCTGCGGACTGGCTGTTTCAGCCGGCCGATGCCGAGGATCTGTCTGCGTTTCTGGCATGGCTCGACCCGAATGTGACCGTGTTCCCGATGGGGGTCGGCTCGAACCTGATCGTTCGCGACGGGGGGATTCGCGCGGTGGTGATCCGGCTTGGTCGCGGGTTCAACGGCATCGGGATCAGGGGCGATCTGGTGACCGCCGGTGCTGCGGCGCTGGATGCCCATGTGGCACGCAAGGCGGCGGATGCGGGGCTCGACCTGACCTTTCTGCGGACCATCCCCGGCAGCATCGGAGGCGCGGTGCGGATGAATGCCGGATGCTATGGCAGCTATGTCGCCGATCATCTGGTGTCGGCGCGCGTGGTGCTGCGCGACGGCACGATCGCGACCCTGACACCGGATCACCTGAATCCGCGCTATCGGCAAACCGATCTGCCCGAAGGCGCGGTTCTGATCGATGCGACGTTGCGGGCCGGGGCCGGGGATTCCGCCGAACTGCATGCCCGTATGGCGGCGCAGCTGCGCAAACGCGATGAAACCCAACCGACCAGGGACCGCAGCGCCGGATCGACTTTTCGCAACCCCGCCGGATTCTCCAGCACCGGGCGGGCCGATGACGTGCATGACCTGAAGGCCTGGAAAGTGATCGACGACGCCGGAATGCGCGGCGCGCGGCGTGGCGGCGCGCAGATGAGCGAGAAGCACTCGAATTTCCTGATCAATGCGGGCGGGGCCAGTGCCGCCGACCTTGAAGGACTGGGCGAAGAGGTGCGAAAAAAGGTTTACGATTCCAGCGGGATCACGCTAGAGTGGGAAATCATGCGGGTCGGTGAACCCGTAGCGAGCTGAAGACCCCGAACATATCCGGACAGGCAAGAACACGGGTGTGAAATAATCGGGTAAATTGAAAAACACCGGCCGCCAAAGGCACGGGAAATCGAGGCGCTAGTCGTGGGTCAGTCGAGCAGGACACCCCGGACAGTTGCGGTATTGATGGGCGGACCCTCTGCCGAGCGCGAGGTGTCGTTGTCCACCGGGCGCGAATGCGCAACCGCTCTGCGGGACGAAGGATTTGAAGTAACCGAACTCGATGCGGGCGCGGACCTGTGCGAGCGTCTGCGCGCCTTGTCGCCCGATGTCGTTTTCAATGCCCTGCATGGGCGGTGGGGCGAAGATGGCTGTGTGCAGGGTCTGCTGGAGTGGCTGGGGCAACCCTATACGCATTCCGGCGTTCTGGCCTCGGCACTGGCGATGGACAAGCAGCGCAGCAAGGAATATTTCCGCGCCGCCGGGTTGCCCGTTGTCGAAAGCCTGATCTGCGATCGCGACGAAGCGCGAGCGCGCCATGTGATGGCGACGCCCTACGTGGTCAAACCCAACAACGAAGGGTCTTCGGTCGGCGTCTATCTGGTACATGAAGAGTCCAATGGCCCGCCGCAGCTCTCCGACGATATGCCGGCCGAGGTGATGGTCGAAACATTCGTGCCGGGGCGCGAGCTGACGGCGACGGTGATGGGGGATCGGGCGCTGACCGTGACCGACATTCTCACCGATGGCTGGTATGATTATGACGCCAAGTACAAGCCCGGTGGATCGCGGCATGTTGTGCCCGCCGACATTCCGTCCGAGATTTTCGATCTGTGCATGGATTACGCGTTGCGCGCGCACGCGGCGCTTGGCTGCAAGGGAATCAGTCGCACCGATTTCAGATGGGACGAAGCGCGCGGTGCGCAGGGTCTGTTCCTGCTGGAGACCAACACGCAGCCAGGCATGACCCCGACATCGCTCAGCCCCGAACAGGCCGAGGTGACGGGGATCGGGTTCGGCGCGCTGTGCCGCTGGCTGGTCGAGGACGCATCATGCAACCGGTAGCGCCGACACCGCGCGATCCCGCGCCATCGCGCATGCGCTACCGCATGCAGCGCTGGATGCTGACGCCAGGCATCCGGACCGCGTTGCGCATCGGGGTTCCTCTGGTCATCGTGGTCGGGACCGCGGGCGGCTACCTGGCCGATCAGACGCGTCGTGACGGGCTGATGCAAAAGTTCAGCGAGTTGCGCACCAGCATCGAGGAACGCCCGGAATTCATGGTCGGGCTGATGGCCATCGACGGCGCTTCGCCGAGCCTGTCGGACGACATCCGGGAAGCCGTGCCGCTGGATTTCCCGGTCAGTTCCTTCGATCTCGACCTCGAACAGATCCGCACCGAAATTGCCGGACTCGATCCGGTCAGGAATGCCAGCGTCCGCATTCGCCCCGGCGGGGTGCTCCAGGTCGATGTGATCGCGCGCACGCCGGCGATTATCTGGCGGACCCGCAACGGCGTCGAACTGCTGGACCGGACAGGCGCGCATATCGACATGATCGGCAGCCGCCTTGAGTATCCCGATCTTGCCGTGATCGCGGGCGAGGGCGCGGATCAGGTGGTGCCAGAGGCGCTGGCGCTGATCCAGGCCGCGGAACCGTTGGGCGATCGTCTTCGCGGGCTGGTGCGGGTTGGCGAGCGCCGCTGGGACGTGGTGCTCGACCGCGATCAGCGCATCCTGTTGCCCCCCGATCGCCCGGTGCGGGCGCTTGAACGGGTGATCGCGCTGAGCGAGGCGCAGGACATGCTCGAGCGCGACGTCGCCGTGGTCGATCTGCGGCTCGAGTCGCGGCCGACCCTGAGAATGACATCGGACGCCGTCGAGAACTGGTGGCGGATTCGGGAAATCAACGGAAGCGGGCAGTAACCAATGGCGGATTTCTATCACACACAGCGGGCGATGCGGCAAATGCGGCGACAGGCGCTGCAACGTGGCGTGATCGCCATTCTGGATGTCGGAAGCTCCAAGACAGCCTGCCTCGTACTGCGATTCGACGGGCCGGAGCAGTTGAGCGAGGACAATTCCATCGGCTCGCTGGCGGGGCAATCCGCGTTCCGCGTAATCGGGGCCGCGACAACGCGGGCGCGGGGGGTGCAGTTTGGTGAGATCACCGCGATGCAGGAAACCGAGCGGGCCATCCGCACGGCGGTGCAGGCGGCACAGAAGATGGCGGATATCCGGGTGGATCATGTCATCGCCTGTTTCTCGGGGGCGAGCCCGCGCAGCTATGGGCTCGATGCCCAGATCGAACTCGAGGGTCAGGTGGTGACCGAGGCCGAGGTCGCCCGCGTCCTCGCCGCCTGTGACGTGCCGGAATACGGTTCGGGGCGCGAGGTACTGCATGCGCAGCCCGTCAATTTCGCGCTGGATCACCGTTCGGGTCTGATCGATCCGCGTGGGCAGCTGGGGCAAGCGCTGTCGGTCGATATGCACATGCTGACGGTGGACGCCGACGCGGTGCAGAATCTCGTGCATTGCGTCAAGCGCTGTGATCTCGAGCTTGCCGGTATCGCCAGTTCGGCCTACGCCAGCGGCATCTCGGCGCTCGTCGAGGATGAACAGGAGCTTGGCGCGGCCTGTGTCGACATGGGGGGCGGATCGACCGGGGTTTCCATCTTCATGAAGAAACACATGATCTATGCCGACAGTGTCCGCATGGGGGGCGATCATGTCACCGCTGACATTTCCATGGGGCTTGGCATCCCGGCGAGCAATGCCGAGCGTATCAAGACCTTTTATGGCGGGGTTCACGCCACCGGAATGGATGATCGCGAACTGATCGAAATCGGCGGCGATACCGGCGATTACGAACATGATCGCCGCACCGTCAGTCGCGCCGAACTGATCGGCATCATGCGTCCGCGCGTCGAGGAAATTCTCGAAGAGGTCCGCGTGCGTCTGGACGCGGCCGGGTTCGAGCACCTGCCCAGTCAGCAGATCGTTCTGACGGGCGGCGGAAGCCAGATACCGGGGCTTGACGGGTTGGCCAGCCGCATTCTCGGCCAGCAGGTGCGGCTGGGGCGTCCGCTGCGTGTACATGGCCTGCCGCAGGCCGCCACCGGCCCCGGATTCGCCAGTGCGGTGGGGCTCGCCCTGTTCGCGGCGCACCCGCAGGACGAGTGGTGGGATTTCGAAATTCCCGTTGACCGCTATCCGGCAAGGTCGTTTCGGCGTGCCGTGAAGTGGTTCCGGGACAATTGGTGACCGCTAGATATTGCTCGACACGCGACATTGGGCGGAAACACGCGCGAAATGGTCCATATTTTGGGGTGTTTTTGCGTTTTTGTGGTGACGTCAGGCCCTATGGCAGCTAAGGTCGTGACAATTGGACGAAAAAATACCCGCGAACGTGGGTCGGCAGAACAGGCGGAACTCAAATGACATTGAATCTCTCGATGCCCGGACAGGACGATTTGAAACCACGGATCACCGTGTTTGGTGTTGGCGGGGCTGGCGGTAACGCCGTGAACAACATGATCGAAAAACAGCTCGACGGCGTCGAGTTCGTTGTGGCCAATACCGATGCGCAGGCGCTGCAGCAGAGCGCGTCGCAGAACCGGGTACAGCTCGGCGTCAAGGTCACCGAAGGTCTGGGTGCGGGCGCCCGACCCAGCGTCGGGGCCGCGGCCGCCGAGGAGAGCATCGAACAGATCGTCGATCATCTGGCCGGTGCGCATATGTGTTTCATCACTGCCGGCATGGGTGGCGGAACGGGAACCGGTGCCGCGCCGATCATTGCGCAGGCGGCACGCGAACTGGGTGTTCTGACGGTTGGCGTCGTTACCAAGCCGTTCCAGTTCGAAGGCGCCAAGCGGATGCGCCAGGCCGAAGATGGCGTCGACAGCCTGCAAAAGGTCGTCGATACCCTGATCATCATTCCCAACCAGAACCTGTTCCGGCTGGCAAACGAGAAAACCACATTCACCGAAGCTTTTTCGATGGCGGACGACGTTCTGTACCAGGGCGTCAAGGGCGTCACCGACCTGATGGTGCGTCCGGGTCTCATCAACCTCGACTTCGCGGATGTTCGCGCCGTCATGGACGAAATGGGCAAGGCCATGATGGGCACGGGCGAGGCCGAGGGCGAAGATCGCGCCATCCAGGCGGCGGAGAAGGCGATCGCCAACCCGCTGCTCGACGAAATCAGCCTGCGCGGTGCCAAGGGTGTTCTGATCAACATCACCGGCAGCCATGATCTGACTCTGTTCGAACTGGACGAAGCCGCCAACCGCATCCGCGAGGAAGTGGACCCCGAGGCGAACATCATCGTCGGTTCGACACTCGATACCGACATGGAAGGCGTGATGCGCGTCAGCGTCGTCGCCACCGGTATCGACGCGGTCGAAGTCAACACCGATGTGCCGGTTCCGCGCCGCTCGATGTCGGCCCCGCTGCGCACCAGTGTCAGCACCGAGCAAGAGCGGTCCGAACCGCAAAAGGAAGACGCGCCGGTTGCGGCGACCGCGCCCGAAGCGCCCCAGGAGCGCACGCTGTTTGAAACCGTCGAGCCGGCCGAGGCGGTGGTCGAGGACGAGCAGCAAGAGTTCTATCCCCCGGCGGCCGACGACCGCGAAGAGGAGGATGACGGCTTGCCGCCACCCGCCTACGAGCCCCGTGTCGCTGCGTTCGAGCCGCGCGCCGAGCAGGCAGAGGTCGAGAAATTCGTGGCGCCGCGCGCACCGGGCACCCCGTCGCCCGAGGCGTTGGCCCGCCTGCAACGTGCGGTCCAGAACGTGCCCAACTCGGCACAGCGCGGCACGGCCGCACAATCACGCCGGCCTGCGGCCGCGGCTCCGGTCGACGCAGGGGACAAGCCCCGGTTCAGCGTCAATTCGCTGATCAACCGGATGACGGGCCACGCGGCGGACACGCCTGCGGAGCGCGGAGCGCAGACCGTCCGTCAGCAACCGCCAATGCATCAACGTGACGTCGCGGAACCCTATCATGACGAGCCCGAGCACGAGCAGGATCGGATTGAAGTTCCGGCATTCCTGCGCAGGCAGGCCAACTGATCCTGTCACAATAGGCCGTAAAGAGACCGCCTCGGGGCGGTCTTTTTCGTTTTGAATTCAATAAGTTGCGTTTGGTGTGGCGGGGTTCTGCCGATCTGTTACATCCATGTTTCATTCGGTTACAAAGATTGAGTTGAGCGACAAATGACAGCCGCTTAACTGGTGATACGCCGACCCGGACGTGGTTGGAGAAACGGTTAGAGGCCTGTCTTGCAAAATACGCTCAAAGCCCCGGTAACATTTGAAGGTGTCGGTCTGCACAGCGGTGCGCCGGCGCGCTTGGTGTTGCGTCCGGCCCAGGCCGGATTTGGCATCCGCTTTCGTCGAACCGATATCGAGCTTGGCAATTCCGTCATCCCCGCACTCTGGGATCGCGTGGAACGCAGCCCGCTATGTACCCGGCTTGTGAATGAGGCGGGTGTGTCCGTCTCGACGATAGAACATGTGATGGCGGCGCTGTCCGGTTGCGGTGTCAACAATGCGCTGATCGACATCGATGGCCCCGAGGTTCCGATCCTTGACGGCTCTTCCGCGCCGTTCGTGCGGGGTATCATGGCGCGCGGTGTGCGGGTACAGGGTGCGCCGGTCGTGGCGATCGAGATTTTGCAGCCGGTCACGGTGGAAAAAGACGGCGCGCGCGCGACGCTGTTGCCGGCGGACGGGTTCGAGATCGAATTTCACATAGATTTCGCCGACAAGGCGATCGGGCGCCAGAGCAAGGTTCTGGACATGCGCAACGGTGCCTTTGCGCGCGAATTGTGCGACAGCCGGACCTTCTGTCGGCAGGCCGATGTGGATGCGATGCATGCGCAGGGCCTTGCACTTGGCGGAACGCTGGATAATGCGGTTGTCGTTGACGGCGACGATGTGCTCAGCCCGGGTGGCTTCCGCCATGCGGACGAAGCGGTACGCCACAAGATGCTGGACGCACTCGGAGATCTGGCGCTTGCCGGTGGTCCGATTCTTGGCCGTTACGTGGGTGAACGGGCCGGTCATTCGCTGACCAATACGCTGCTGCGGGCGCTGTTCGACACGCCGGGTGCTTTCCGGATGGTGATCTGCGATGGCGAGGAGGCCGCGCGCCTGCCGGGGCAGGGGCTTGTCTGGGCGGAGATCCCGCAGGTCGCCTGACTTGGAAACCCCACAACCGATACGATCGCGTCCGCATGTCTTTAAGGCGTTTTGCACCCGAAAATATTGTGCTAGACCCAACCGCAATCGGGGCGACACCCCGGATCAGGCGACAAGGGTAATCTAGAATGTTGGGTGGCAAGTACAGGGCCAAGGTCATCGGCGCGGTTGTTCTCGCGGCATTTCTCGCTGCGTGTTCCGGCAGCCAGAGGGCGGACCGGACCGAGTCGCTCGAAAGCTATACCCCGGAACAGATATTCGAACGCGGCGAGTTCGACCTCGCGCGGGACCGCACTGACGACGCAGCCTGGTACTTTTCCGAGATAGAACGGCTTTATCCCTATTCGTCCTGGGCAAAGCGCGCGCTGATCATGCAGGCCTATTCCTTCCATCAGGGCAAGGATTACCCCAACAGCCGCGCCGCCGCGCAGCGGTTCATCGATTTCTACCCGGCGGATCAGGATGCCGCCTATGCGCAGTATCTGCTCGCGCTCAGCTATTACGACCAGATCGACGAAGTCGGCCGCGACCAGGGGCTGACCTTTCAGGCGCTGCAAGCGCTGCGCACGGTCATCGAGCAATACCCCGACAGCGAGTATGCGACGTCGGCGATACTGAAGTTCGATCTGGCGTTCGACCACCTCGCGGGCAAGGAAATGGAAATCGGGCGCTATTATCTGCGTCGCAGCCATTACGCCGCCGCGATCAACCGTTTCCGGGTGGTGATCGAGGATTTCCAGACCACGAGCCACACTGCCGAAGCGCTGTTTCGGGTGATTGAAGCCTATTTGTCGCTGGGGCTGTTGGACGAAGCACAGACCGCCGGTGCGATCCTTGGATACAACTACCGCTCGTCCGAGTGGTACGAGGACGCCTATAAGCTGTTGACCAGCCGTGGCCTCAAGATGAAGAGCCGTGGCAATAACTGGCTCAGTCAAATCTACCGACAGTCGGTCAAGGGGCAATGGCTCTGAACCGGTGCCGGTCCGGAGCGCATCTTGCAATCCTTCAGGGCGCACAGCCGAAAATGATGCAATCGTGACATGGGGCGGCGGCCCGGAACTGGGGCCGCTTCGCACGCGGGATAGGTGGAATGCTTCGCGCGCTTGATATTCGTGACATGCTGATCATCGACCGGCTGGAGCTTGCTTTCGAGCCGGGTCTCAACGTGCTGACCGGAGAGACCGGTGCCGGCAAGTCGATCCTGCTGGACGCCCTGGGGTTCGTACTGGGCTGGCGCGGACGTGCCGAACTGGTGCGGCAGGGCGCAGAACAGGGCGAGGTCGTTGCGGTATTCGACCTGCCTCCCGCTCATGCGGCCCATGCCGTGCTGGAGGCGGCGGGATTGCCGGGGGGCGATGAGCTCATCCTGCGCCGCGTCAACCTGCCT
This sequence comes from Sedimentitalea sp. XS_ASV28, assembly GCF_041224545.1. NCBI lineage: Bacteria > Pseudomonadati > Pseudomonadota > Alphaproteobacteria > Rhodobacterales > Paracoccaceae > Sedimentitalea > Sedimentitalea sp. XS_ASV28. Next base: position 75,635 of record NZ_JBGFGP010000166.1, read on the forward strand.
GATGGGCGCAAGACGGCCTGGGTGAATGATCGCCGCTGTTCCGGGGACGTGTTGCGCGCGCTTTCCCAGACGCTTGTCGAACTGCACGGCCAGCATGATGATCGTGGCTTGCTCGACCCGCGCGGGCATCGTGACATGCTCGATGCGTTCGGAGCGCTGGCACCCGCGCGGGCTGCAACCAGGACGGCTTGGAGCGCGCTGTCGCAGGCACGAAAGCGCGTGCACGACACACGCGCCGCCCTTGATGCGATCCGCGAAGAGGAAGAGTTCCTGCGCCATGCGGTCGCGGAATTCGATGCGCTGGACCCGCAGGCCGACGAAGATGCGGAACTCGACTCGCGACGCCGCCGGATGCAGGCTGCGGTCCGCATTCGCGAGGACGTGGTCCGCGCGCTTGGCCTGCTGGGCGGGGATGGTGCCGAGGGCGCGATGTCGGATGCCCTGCGATGGCTCGATGGGGTTGCCGATCAGGCCGATGGCACATTGGAAGAGCCGCTTGCGGCGCTGAACCGGGCGCTGGTCGAACTGGGCGAGGCGCAGACCGGGATCGAATCCAGCCTCGACACGCTGGACTTCGATGAGCACGAGCTGCTGGCCACGGAAGAGCGCTTGTTCGCCCTGCGCGCACTTGCGCGCAAGCACGATTGCATCCCCGACGCGTTGCCCGAGGTCGGGTCGTCCTTGCGCGACCGCCTGGCGACACTGGATGCTGGCGATGCGGACCTCGCGCAGCAGGAAGCAGAGCTCCGGTCAGCGCAAAGTGCCTATGATGCTGCCGCGGCTGTGCTTTCTGCGGAACGGGTCGTTGCCGCCGAACGGCTTGACGCGGCGGTGATGGCGGAACTGGCGCCGCTGCGGATGGAGCGCGCAACGTTCCGAACGATCCTCGATACGGCGGAAGCCGGGCCTGACGGCAAGGACACGGCCACCTTTACCGTCGCAACCAACCCGGGCGCACCGGCCGGCGCGCTGAACAAGATTGCGTCGGGGGGCGAGCTCAGCCGGTTCCTGCTGGCGCTCAAGGTGTGCCTGTCGGCGCGTGACGACGGATTGACCATGATATTTGATGAAATCGACCGCGGTGTGGGCGGTGCGACCGCGGATGCGGTGGGAAGGCGGCTGGCCCGGCTCGCGGAGGATGGCCAGATACTGGTCGTGACCCATTCGCCGCAGGTTGCCGCGCGCGGGTCGCATCACTGGCGTGTCGAGAAACAGGTCATCGACGGGATGACCCTGTCGCGTGTCGTGCCCCTCGCCGAGACCGAGCGCACCGATGAAATCGCCCGGATGCTCGCCGGAGATACGGTGACGAACGAGGCCCGCGCGGCGGCGCGCGCCTTGCTTGCAGGGTGAAGCGAGTTCAGGACAGGTCGCCCGTGAGTTCGAAAATTCGGGTCGACGTGAAACCGCAGTAGACAGGAAAGGCCCGGACACCGGTATCCAGATGGCAGACACCACCCGCTCGATCCTCGCCAGGCAACTGGCGCAAGCCGGTCACGCGCTGCGCAACGGCCTGGTCGTCATGCGCCAGCGCGGCCCGAGCCATATCCAGTTCTGGTTCATCGCGCTGCTCATCGGTATCGCAGCGGGGTTTGCGGCGCTTGGTTTTCGCCTCGGGATCGCGGCATTGCAGGCGGCGCTTTACGGCACCGAGGATGTCCGCCTGCTGCACAGCCATGCGGAAAAATTGCCATGGTACTGGATCCTCGTGATTCCGATCGTCGGCGGGCTTGTTGTCGGTGTGATCCTCAACCGGTTCACCCCGGATGGCCGGGTGCGGGCGGTGGCCGATGTGATCGAGGGCGCCGCGCTGCGCGACGGGCGGGTCGAGACCCGCGCCGGCCTGGCATCGCTGGCCGCGTCTTTCATCACGCTCAGTTCGGGCGGTTCGTCTGGCCGGGAAGGTCCGGTGGTTCACATGGCGGGGGTGATCTCCACCTGGGTGAGCGACCGGATCCACGCCGACGGCATCACCGGTCGCGACCTTCTGGGTTGTGCGGTGGCCGCCGCCGTGTCGGCCAGCTTCAATGCGCCCATCGCCGGGGCGATCTTTGCGCTTGAGGTGGTGCTGCGCCATTTTGCCGTGCATTCCTTTGCGCCGATTGCCATTGCCAGCGTTGCAGGGACAGTCATCAACCGGCTTCACCTCGGAGATGTGGCCGAGTTCAATCTGATCACGCCGGGGGCCCTGCAATTCTATGTCGAGCTTCCGGCGTTCCTGCTGCTGGGACTTGTCTGCGGGGTTGTGGCCGCAGTGTTGATGCGGGCAATTTTCTGGACCGAGAACATCGCCGATCATCTGCAAGCGCGACTCGGGTTTCCCGGGTGGAGTCGGCCGGCCATTGCCGGGGCGATGCTGGGCGTGATCGCGATCTGGTTTCCGCATATCATCGGTGTCGGCTACGAAACCACGCGGATCGCCCTGTCGGGCGAACTGGTTCTGGTCACCGCGATCCTGTTCACCGTGGTCAAGGTCGCTGCGGTGGCGATCACCATAGGCGGGCGGATGGGGGGCGGGGTGTTTTCGCCGTCGCTGATGGTTGGCGCGCTGACCGGATTGTCCTTTGGAATCATCGCCACCAACGTGCTGCCCGAAGTGTCGGGAACACATGCGCTTTATGCTTTTGCCGGCATGGGGGCGGTGGCGGCGGCGGTGCTGGGTGCGCCGATCTCGACCACCCTGATCGTGTTCGAACTGACCGGAGACTGGCAGATCGGCCTCGCCGTCATGGTCTCGGTCAGCCTGTCGACGGCTCTGGCCTCGCGCATCGTGGATCGTTCGTTCTTTCTCACGCAGTTGCAGCGCCGGGGCATCGGCCTTGCCGCAGGCCCACAGGCCTATGTGCTGTCGCTGTTGCGGGCGGGGGCGGTGATGCGCCCCCCCGATCACGCACGCGCCGCCGATCCCGAGCGTTGCGCCGAGATGATCGGCGAAGGTACGTGCATCACGCCGTCAAGCACGCTCGAATCGGCAATGCCTATGCTGGAGCGGGGCGAGGACGGGTTCCTGCCGGTCGTGGTTCTGGAGGGCGATGACACCACACCGCGACTTGTGGGGGCATTGTTTTATGTTGACGCGCTCAAGGCGTATAACCGGGCGCTCGCCGCGACAGCGGCGGAAGAGCATTCCTGACCACGAAACATTTTTTTCGCCGATAGTGACAATTGTCCGAAACTTGACGCAATTGGGTCCTCATTTGACCATCAAACCGGGTGATAACGCCTGCAGTGAGGTAATCAGTAAGCGGAGTTCATCGCATGACTTTCAAACTTTCAGGGTTGGCTGCGGCTGCATTTGTTATCGTGGCCAGCCTGATTTCACCGGCCAGCGCCGCAACTGTCGACGCAAGCAACGATGTTACGTTTCAGTTCGATTTGTCGGGTGTCGGCGACGCAAGCTTCTCCAGTTTCGGTTACAATTGCAATGGATGCAGCGGCGAAGGCCTGTTCGAATCCGGTGCCAGCGTTCAGATCGATTTCGGGACGACGCTGGGTGCTTCCGACATCGGAAGCCGCACATTTACCAACCCGTTCAACTTTGCGATCAGCAATGTCGGTTCCGGCCTGTCGCCTCAAATCGAGGTTGCCGGTTCGGTCGAGACCCTGTTCATGACCTTCCGGTTTGTCGATGACGCGTTCGATATCTTCAATGCTTCGATCTCTGGCGGGGGGATCGGCACGCTGAATGGCGGTCTTGTCGAAAACCCCGTGCCGTCGCCGGTTCCGCTGCCCGCCGGGTTCCTGTTGATGGCCAGCGCAATTGGCGGTCTGGCTTTCGTCAAACGCAAGCAGGCATCCGCGTAAACAAATTTAATATAAAGAGTTGGCAAATTTCCTGACGAAACAGGTTATTCGCAAAATGGTATAAGTGAAAACCGGGGCAAGCGCCCCGGTTTTTGCATTTCTGCGCCCTGCTCAGACCTGTTCGACCTTGATCGTGTCGCCGGTCGCGAAGGCCAGATGGTCCTTGATCTCGGCCACCGCCTCGAGCGGATTCTCGTAGGTCCAGACCGCGTTTTCATCGACCGAGGATTTGTTGACGATCGAATAATAATTCGCATCGCCCTTGTGCGGGCAGTGGGTTGTCTTGTCGGTCCGGTCAAGGAACGCCATGGCGATATCGTCGCGCGGAAAATAGATCACCGGCGCAAGATCGCCTTCGCTCAACTCAAGCGCCGCAGTGGTTTCGCCCAATACCGCGCCGCCCGAGCGCACAGTCCAGGTGCCGGGCTTCTTGCGAATACGAATATGATTTGCCATCTGGTTTCCCCTTGGAACTATGCGTCTGGCCCGTTGTGCCTGCGCGAAATTTGATGCCGCAACCTCAGATCGGCGCGGTCGCCGCATCCAACCACATCTGTGCTGACTTGCCTACCCGAGGCGCGATCTTTTCGCGGACGTCGCAATGGTAGTTGTTCAGCCATTTCCGGTCATCGGGGGACAGCATGTCGGTGTCGATGAGCCGCCGGTCGATCGGCACGAAGGTCAGGGTTTTCCAGCACAGCATTTCACGCTCGGCGTCGCCATCCGGCGGCGTCGATGCGTCTTCGACCACCAGAAGGTTCTCGATCCGGATGCCAAACGCCCCCTCGCGGTAATATCCCGGTTCGTTGGACAGTATCATCCCCGGTTCCAGGGGCACCGTGCTCATCCTGCTCAGGCGCTGAGGACCTTCGTGAACGCTCAGATAGGCACCCACCCCGTGGCCCAGCCCGTGATTGAAATCCTGTCCGGCCAGCCAAAGCGGCATGCGTCCGATCGCCTCGATATCGCGTCCGGCCAGCCCCTTGGGCCAGCGCAGACGCGACATGGCGATCATGCCTTGCAAGACGCGTGTAAAGGCCGCGCGTTCCTGCGCGCCGGGCGGGCCGATTGCAATGGTGCGGGTGATGTCGGTCGTGCCGTCAAGATATTGCCCGCCACTGTCCAGAACCAGCAGATGCCCGTCCTCCAGGACGCTGTCGGTTTCCTCGCTAACCCGATAGTGCATGATCGCCCCGTTCGGACCGGTGCCCGAGATGGTGTCAAAACTGATGTCCTGCAAGGCATTGTCCCTGCGCCGGATCTCTTCCAGTTTCTTGACCACCTTGATTTCGGTCAGGCTGCCTGTGGGCTGCGCATCGAGCCAGGCCAGCAACTCCACCATCGCAGCGCCATCACGCAGATGCGCCGCCGCGCTCCCGTCGATCTCGGCGCGGTTCTTGCGTGCCTTGGGCAGCGAACAGGGATCGTCGCCAAAGACCATCGATTCGCCCAGCACATCAGCGATCTTTTGCGGCGCCGACGATTTTTCGACCCGCACCGGACCATGCAGTGCGGCGATGCTCTCAAGGAACTTGTCCGGCGGCAGGATGCAGACCGAGTCATCCAGGTGGTCACGCACGGCGCGCAGCTTGTCGGCCTGCATGAACAGATCGACGCGTGCATCATCGTGCAAAACCGCAAACCCGTGTGCGACAGGGTTGCGGGGGATATCGGAGCCGCGAATGTTCAACAGCCACATGATCGAGTCAGGCAGCGTTATCAAAGCCGCGCGATGACCCGCGCTGCGCAATTCCTCTGCCAGCCGCGTCAATTTGGAGTCCGCAGTTTCCCCGGCAAATTCAATCGGATGTGCCTTTACCGGCTGCATCGGGGCTGGCGGTTGATCGGTCCAGATCGCGTCGACGAGGTTTTCGCTTTGCACCATGGAGATATCGGTGCCCGAGAACGCATCTGTCCAGCGTTCAACCTCGGCGATGGTGTGCAACCACGGATCGAACCCCACGCGACCGCCGTCCGGAAGGTGCCGGATCAGCCACTCGGGCAGGTTGGTGTCAGGCCAGGGTACGGGCGTAAAGTCCGGCGCGACCTGGGCCTTGACCTGCGTGCGATAGCGACCGTCGACAAAGACGCCGGCCACGTCCTGCAATGCCGCGCAGAAACCGGCCGATCCGGTGAAGCCGGTAAGCCAGGCCAGCCGTGCGTCATGATCCGCAACATATTCTCCCTGATGTGCATCTGCGCGTGGCACGAGGAACCCTTCAAGCTCGCGAGCTTTCATTTCCGCGCGCAGCCGGGCGAGGCGCGGGGGGCCTTGTTCGGGGCGGGACGTCACTTCGAAACTCTGGAACATGTCTGATCTGCCTGCTTCCTGTGTCCGGGCGAAACCTGAGCGGGTCGGCGCAAAATGTCCAGCCCGTGTAACGTGCGTGCGAAGACCGGTGCACGGCTTGCGGACCGGGCGGAACTGACGCTAGGCTGCGTGTGAGTGTTGCGGGAGTATACGGGCGATGAAACGACTGATTGCCATCCTCCTCCTGTTGCCAATGGCAGTTGGCGCAGAAGGCACCGAAGAGAAAGTCGAGTTGCCCGACCTCGCCGCAGATGCTTTGGTCGAAAAGGCAGGATCGAAACGGGGCGTTCGCGGGCTGGAATTGTCTCGCGCGGTCCCGAGCCGCAACGGCGGTAAAACGATGTGCGGCACGACTAATGCCTATAACAGCTCCGGAAATTTCGTGGGGCTGACCTATTGGGAATTCACCTTCAACGCCGACGGCTCGGAAGTGGAACGGATGCGCAATGTGACCGGGCTGAACAGCAACTGCTACAGCGCCCGATACAAGAAATACTGACGGGTTCGTCCGCTGTCGTCGTTCTGACCGGCTTGCGTGATATCAAGAGAAAGCCGCCTCGCAGAAGACCCCCGGTCGATCACCCCGCCTTTCTGATCCCCATGACCCGAGCGCGCGCGCGCGGGTCCGCGTCGAACAGGGCGGCAAGCTGTTCGGTCATGGCGCCTGCCAGTTGCTCGACATCGGTGATCGTCACGGCGCGTTCGTAATAGCGGGTGACGTCGTGCCCGATGCCGATGGCCAAAAGTTCGACCGCCTTTCGCCGCTCGACCATATCGATCACGTCACGCAGGTGCTTTTCAAGGTAGCTGGCGGGATTGACCGACAGGGTGGAATCGTCGACTGGTGCACCGTCGGAAATCACCATCAGGATCTTGCGCGCCTCGCGGCGGTTCACCATGCGCCGATGCGCCCATTCCAGCGCCTCGCCGTCGATGTTTTCCTTGAGCAGGCCCTCTTTCATCATCAGGCCGAGATTGTCGCGCGAGCGGCGCCACGGAGCGTCGGCGCGCTTGTAGATGATGTGACGCAAATCGTTCAGGCGTCCGGGCTGTTGCGGGCGGCCATCGTTCAGCCACGCTTCGCGCGCCAGCCCGCCCTTCCAGGCCCGCGTCGTGAACCCGAGGATTTCGACCTTGACGTTGCACCGCTCCAGTGTCCGCGCCAGAACGTCGGCACAGATCGCGGCGATCGAGATCGGGCGACCCCGCATGGAGCCGGAGTTGTCCAGCAGCAGCGTCACGATGGTGTCGCGAAACTCGGTGTCTTTTTCGACCTTGAAGCTGAGCGGGGTGGTGGGGTTGGCAACGACCCGTGCCAGGCGACCGGCATCTAGGATGCCTTCCTCGCGGTCAAATTCCCACGAACGGTTCTGCTGTGCCTGCAGGCGGCGCTGCAGCTTGTTGGCCAGTCGCGACACCGCCCCCTTGAGCGGTTCGAGCTGCTGGTCGAGATAGGCGCGCAAGCGTTCAAGCTCGACCGGTTCGGCGAGGTCTTCGGCGGCGATTTCCTCGTCATGCTCGGTCTTGTAGACCTTGTAGTCCGGGTCCGCGTCCGAGATCGGCTGTGGAGCAGGGGGTTCCAGCGGCGCTTCGCCGTCGGGCATTTCGGCATCTTCCGCCAGTTCCTGATCGGCAAGATCATCGGAACTCACCTGTGCCTGGGACTGATCCTGCTGATCGTCCTGCGTCTGCTCCGGATCGGCATCGGCGCTGTCATCATCGTCGTCCTGCCCGGTGCTGTCGGGGTCTTGATCCTCTTCGGGATCGTCCTCGGCCTGATCTTCCTGGTCCTCGTCCTCGCTGTCGGGATCCTCGCCAAGCTGGTCGCCATAGCCCAGATCGGCGATGACCTGCCGCGCGAACCTGGCGAAATCCGACTGGTCGGCAAGCCGATCCTGAAGGTTTTCGAGTGTCCCGCCAGCCTGCTCCTCGATGAATCCGCGCCACAGGTCCATGACGTTCTGCGCGCCGCGCGGCATGTCGCGCCCGGTCGCGAGATGGCGGATCAGGTATCCGGCGGCAACCGATAGCGGTGCTTCGGACGCCTCGGTGATCTGGTCATAGCCGCGGCGCAGCGCTTCGTTGCCGATCTTGGCGTCGATATTGCCCGCGGTGCCGGGCATATCCCGCGCACCCATCGCTTCGCATCGGGCGGTTTCCATGGCTTCGTATAATTCACGCGCCATGTCACCCGGAGGCGCGTATCGTGCGTGGGTGGCGGTGTCGTGGTACTTGCGGTGCAGCGCCAGCGCATCGGCCGTACCCCGCGCAAGCAGCACCTCTTCACGGGTCATGCGGCGGCTGACCTGGGGCAGGCGCATCGCATCGCCCGACAGTCCCGAAGGATCGACCGTGTAGCTGATCGACAGGTCCGGGTCGTCGGCCATCACCTTGGTCGCCTCGGCCAATGCCTTCTTGAAAGGATCGGCGGGGTTGTCGGATTTGATGGCCATTGCGATGCTCGACAGTCTCAGGGTTAGCGTTGCGCGCCGGAGTATTCCCACGCAAGATGATCGGGCCCGGCAGATGTCGGTCGCACGTATTTGGCGAAGGATACCGGTCTTGCGCGTTGTATATTGTGTTTACGGAAAGCGAAAGTACGTCTTGCAACTCGAGGGGTCGATCCGCTCGTTGCGGCAGCATCACCCGAAGGCCCGGATCGAGGTGCATACCACACCGGATTGCGCGCCGCGGCTGGTCCATCTGGGCGCGGAAATCCACCTGATCGAGGGCGCAGCCCCGCGCGAGAGCGCCTGGCATGATCCGCTGATGAAAGCGGCGGCGATCCGCGCTGCCTGCGGGTCGGATTTCCTCTATCTGGACAACGACACCCATATCTGTGGGTCGCTGCAACCGGCCTGGGATATGCTTACCCGGTTTGATTACATGGGTGTTCACGCTCCGATCCATGACGAGCGAGAGTTTCTGGGCTATCCGAGCCCCCCGGACCTGCTCAGGTTGCCAACGGCCTTTCCCGAGTGGAACAGCGGCGTGCTGTTCCTGTCAGGCCGACAGGCCGCGTCCGACCTGATCGCGAACTGGCATGGGCTGTTGTCACGTGGCTATGAGGGGAACAGCGACCAATGGCTGTTGCGGGTCGCCCTGTGGCAGGGGACGGGGCGGGCGCATGTGCTGCCGGCCACCTATAATTGCCGGCTGCCCCTGTGCCCTTCGGTCTATGGCAAGATCCGGGTGCTGCACGGGGAACATCCCGACCTTGCGGGCGTGGCCGCGGCATTGAATGCCGATCTCGGCCCGCGCCAGTTGCGGCGTCGCAAGGGAACATGGAGCTATGCCCTTGCGAGCAGGCAACAATCCCGTCCCGCCAAATAGCAGGACGGGCCTGTTCGTCCGGGCTCAGCCCAGTGCCGTGCTCGCGGCGCTCTCGGGCAGTTCCTCGTCAAAGCAACGCTGATAGAATTCGGCGACCGTCTGCCGCTCCAGCTCGTCGCATTTATTGAGGAAGGACAGGCGGAAGGCATATCCGACATTGCGGAAAATCTCGGCGTTCTGTGCCCATGTGATTACCGTTCGCGGGCTCATCACGGTAGAGAGATCTCCATTCATGAATGCCGTGCGTGTCAGATCGGCGACGGTTACCATCTGGCTGATGGTCTTGCGACCCTTCTCGGTGTTGTAATGCGGCGCCTTGGTCAGAACGATGGCGCTTTCGGCGTCATGGCTGAGGTAGTTCAGCGTCGCCACCAGCGACCATCGGTCCATCTGCGCCTGGTTGATCTGCTGGGTGCCGTGGTAGAGGCCCGTCGTATCGCCCAGGCCGACCGTGTTCGAGGTCGCGAACAGACGGAAATACGGGTTCGGCGTGATGATTTCGTTCTGGTCCAGCAAGGTCAGCTTGCCATCATGTTCAAGAACCCGCTGGATCACGAACATCACGTCGGCCCGCCCGGCGTCGTATTCGTCGAATACGATCGCGGTCGGATTGCGCAGGGCCCAGGGCAGGATGCCTTCGTGGAACTCGGTGACCTGTTTGCCATCGCGCAGCTTGATCGCATCCTTGCCGATCAGGTCGATCCGGCTGATATGGCTGTCCAGGTTGACCCGCACGGTCGGCCAGTTCAGTCGCGCCGCAACCTGTTCGATATGGGTCGACTTGCCCGTGCCGTGATAGCCCTGCACCATGACCCGTCGGTTGTGGGAGAAGCCCGCCAGGATCGCCAGCGTGGTATCGGGGTCGAACTTGTAGGTGGCGTCAAGTTCGGGCACACGGTCGGTCCGATCGGCAAATGCCTTGACCGTCATCGGGGTATCAATCCCGAACACCTCGCGAACCGAGATCTCCTCGGTCGGTTTTGCATTCATCTCAATCGTGCCGTCGGCCATGCCCGTTGTCCTCATCCTCTGTCGCCCCGATTGGGGGCCGAACCAGCGTGTGGTGCAACATTCGGCAGGCAAGGGCAAGGGGAAGGGCGGGGAATTTCGATCCAACGTGGCGCAGCGGCGGCCAAATTCACGCGCGGTGCCTGGCCCGCCGGATCACGGGTGCGTGGCTGCAAACCGAGATCAGCAAGTTAGCGGTGCTAGTCCACGCCAAGCTCTGACGGGGCGTGGCCATGCTGCGTCTTGTCCCAGTAATAGGGGCGCAGGATCAGTTCGTAGAGCGCCTTGTAGGCGGCGATTGCGGCGAGTGGGAAGTAGCAGATCATGGTCGGCACCCATCGCAGCAGGAAGCGCCGTTCGGGGGCCATGACCGCTGCGACACCGATGCAGAACAGGAGAAATTCCGCGCTGACGAACAGCCCGGTGATCGCGGTGGCCGTTGATGCGGAAACCAGCGTGTGAATCGGATGTTGCAAGCCCAGCAGGACCAGCCAGAACGACCAGAGGATCGGCGCCAGCAGGAACTGGCTGAGAGTGCCGACGAAAAAGGCCTGCAGGCTCAGAAACCGCGCGAGGCCGAGATCGGAAAGCAACTGGTGGGGGTCTCGCATATGGACGAGGTAGGTGACCATGAAGCCCTTGAGCCAACGCGACCGCTGCTTGATCCAGGGCCAGGAGCGGCAATTCGCCTCTTCGAAGGTAACTGTGGGGATCAATTCGGTGCGATACCCCGCCCTGCACAGGCGGACGCCCAGATCGGCATCTTCGGTCACATTATGCGCATCCCAGCCCCCCAGTTCCGCAAGCTTGTCGCGCCGAAAGAACAGCGTTGTTCCACCCAGCGGGATCACCAGACCCAGCCGGGCGATACCCGGCAGCACCACGCGGAACCAGCTTGCATATTCGATGGTAAAACATCGCGCGAGCCAGTTGGTGCGCGGGTTGTAGTAGTCGAGAATACCTTGCAGGCAGACCACATCGTCCGGTGCCTCGGCAAAGCGTGCCGCGACGGTTTCGAGCTGATCGGGCATCGGTGCGTCCTCGGCATCCCAGACCCCGATGATCTCGCCCCGGCAGAAGTCCAGCGCGTAGTTCATCGCGCGCGGTTTGGTCGTCAGACCGTCATGGGCCGGGACGCTGATGACACGCATCCAGGCGGGCAGCCGCGTCTGCGCGAGGGTCTGGCGCGTGACATCGTCGTGTTCCTCAAGCACCAGAACGACATCCAGAAGCGCCTTGGGATAGGTCAGCTTCTCCAGCCGGCGGATCAGCGCACCGGCAATTTCCTTTTCGCGAAACAGCGGCACGAGTACCGAAATCTTGGGGCGGCGTGGTCGTGGGCGAGCGGCGATCGGCGATCTGTCCGGCAGACCGGTGCCAGCGTTTCCCACCAGATAAGCGACGAAGGCCAGCAGCTTGAGAGCAGAGAACATCAACAAGGTCGCGATGGCCAGAAGACTGAGGGCCGCGAGTACGGCAACAGGCGTGACGCCCACCGGTATCGCAAAAAGAAGAAACAGCAGCGGAAGCGTTGCGGGGTGTCGCGATTGCCAGGTGCGGCAACTGAATTGCGCGGGAACCCGCGCGCCCGCGGCCTTGGCCATGGGCAGGGTAAACCGTTCGGCGATAGCGGCCTCGATCTGCGCGCCGCTGGCCAGTACCGGCAGCGGCGCGGCATAGACATCGCCAAGCGCGGCGCGCACGCTTTCAAAGCAATCGGGCCGGTCCGTGGCAATCAGCACCGTACCGTCCTCGCGCCGCCAGGGGATGACACGATGACTGAGCCAGAAGCCGTGCGGCATGCGATGGCACAGGTCTTCGTCCGGTGGCTCAAGCGTCAGGTCAACTTCGCGGATCTGGTATTGTTGCGCCAGGGCATCGCGAATATCGGCGGGGCTGGCCCATCCTTCTGACACCAGGATTTCGCCGATTGGCGCGCCGAGCGTCAGTTGCAGTTGCAACGCGCGCACGAGCTGGTTCGAGGTGATGGTTCCGCGCTCGACGAGGTACTGTCCAAGTGGCAACGGCCTGTGCGCCGGTGCGATGAACGCCGGCCGGGGCGCCAGTAGTCGCAGGTTTTGTGTATTCATCCCGTTGGCCCGACGAGCAGTTGAAGTCGGGCATCAGCGTGACGCGGCGGATGTTAACAGCAGATTAAGTTGCTGGTATTTATCGACAATGCGCCTAAAATACTAAGCTTTCGTCAGGACTTTCTCGCGCTCATCGCTTCGGCGAAACGCTCGAAGAGATAGAAACTGTCCTGCGGGCCGGGGCTGGCTTCGGGGTGATGTTGCACCGAATATACCGGACGTTCCTTCATTCGGATGCCGCAGTTGGAACCGTCAAACAGCGACCGGTGTGTCTCGACAATCCCGTCGGGCAATGTCTGGGCATCCACGGCAAACCCGTGGTTCATCGAAGTGATCTCAACCTTGCCGGTCTCCATGTCCTTGACCGGATGGTTGGCCCCGTGGTGCCCGTGGTTCATCTTGACGGTCTTCGCTCCGAGCGCGAGCGCCAGCATCTGATGCCCAAGGCAGATGCCGAAAACCGGGATGTCCGTCTTGTCCAACACGTCGCGGATCATCGGCACCGCATAGCTGCCGGTGGCGGCCGGGTCGCCGGGACCGTTGGACAGGAACAACCCGTCAGGCTGGTGCGCGAGAACCTCTTCCGAGGATGCGGTCGCGGGCAGCACCGTAACATCGCATCCGGCGCTTGCGAGACAGCGCAGAATGTTGCGCTTGGCACCGTAATCAATGGCGATAACCTTGTGTTTCGCGGCGGTCTGGGGCGCATAGCCTTCGGGCCAGGCCCACCGCATCTCGTCCCAGCGGTAGGATTGTGCGCAGGTCACTTCCTTGGCGAGATCCATCCCTTCGAGGCCGGCGAAACCGCGTGCCGCGGCGACCAGAGCTTCAAGGTCGAACTTGCCGTCCGGGTCATGCGCCAGGGCGACATGGGGCGCACCCTGTTGGCGGATCGCACGGGTTAGCCGACGCGTGTCGACACCGCCGATGGCGATGCGGCCACGCCGCGCCAGCCACTCTTGCAGATGCTCGGTGGCGCGCCAATTGCTCGGTGCGGTGGGATCCCACTTGACCACCATGCCCGACGCGACCGGATCGGCGGTCTCGTCATCGTCCGGATTGACACCGACATTGCCGATATGCGGGAAGGTAAAGGTGATGACCTGCCCGGCATAGGAGGGGTCGGTCATGATTTCCTGATAGCCGGTCATGGCCGTGTTGAAGCAGAGCTCTGCGGTGGTCTGCCCGGTTGCACCGAAACCGACGCCATAAAACACGGACCCGTCAGCAAGCGCCAGGCAGGCGGTGGGCTTTGGCAAGGCGGATTGGGCCATGGTGCGACTCTCTTATGGGCTGAATTCACGGATACCTAAGCGGCACGCGGACACAGGTCAAGTCCGGTCACAATTTGGGACATCGCGTATTATCAACAGGTTACGTCGCGGCCCCACGGTTGAAACGCGCTTTTTACTTCTGTAGTGTCGGTGTTTCGAACTCCATGGGGATGGAACACTCAATATGAACATGCGAACGCGGGTAAATGATGCCCTCAAACAGGCAATGCGAGACAAGGCCACCATGCGCCTGTCGACATTGCGATTGATCTGTGCGGCGATCAAGGATCAGGACATTGCAGCGCGTGGCGAAGGAGCGGAGGGCGGTGTCAGTGACGCCGACGTGCTGGCGATTCTGAGCAAGATGACCAAGCAGAGACAGGAAAGCGCGCGCGCCTATGAAGAGGGCGGGCGCATCGATCTTGCCGAAAGAGAGCGGCAGGAGATTGAAATAATTCAAGAATTCCTGCCCAAGCAAATGGGTGAGGATGAGATTGCCAAGGCGGTCCGCTCGGCTGTCGAGACGACCGGTGCAACATCGATCCGCGACATGGGCAAGGTGATGGCCGAACTCAAGGGGCGCTATACCGGGCAGATGGACTTTGGCAAGGTCGGGCCGCTGGTCAAGGAAAGTCTCTGCGCCGGCTGACCCCGCCGCGACGCCTGTCTTGTGTCATGCAAGCTACCGCTGTTGAGGCCTGGCAAGCGTGCCGGTTGCCATGATTCGCGCGAATCGCGAACATAGCGATGACGGATGCGCTGGTCAGGGACGCAGCGCCCGGTCCAATTCTTCGAACAGGGTGATCCGTTCGTCTTCTGACAGGAACGCGCCGATCTCGACCTCGCGACCTGCCCCCTTGAGCGTCACATAGTGTGGCACCGGACCGTCGGTTTCGTGCATTTGCGTGGTCGCCCAATAGCGGTTGCACTGCCATTCCTGCGCCGGGCTGCGCGGGTTGTGCCGGACAAGATGGGCGTGGCTTTCGGTGAGCGTCAGGATCTCGAGGACCTGCGCATCGCGACGGTTGCGTTCAAGCGCGTACCAGAGACCGGCAACGGCCAACATCAGAAAGGGCAGCAGGCCCCACAACACGACGCTTCCCAATACCGGCAGAAGCGGCAACAGGATCAACAGGAAGGTGGCGAGGATAAATCCCGCGAAGCCCTTTGGTGGCAATGACTGATGCGGCCAGAGCTGCAACTCCCGGGTGGTGGCGTCGGTATGTGACCAGCTGTAGGGCATCGCGAGGTTCGATCTGGCGATTTGTCATGGGCCGACAAGTGTGACAGGGCGGTTGATTTCAAAGGTCGGCCCGCCCTGTCGTTCTTGTGGCTTGTGATCAGGCAAGCCAGGCTTTGGCGTTTTCGATATCGTCCTCGTCGAAATACCGGCTCTCGGCTGAAATGAAGTAGCGCATGAGTTTCTGTGCCAGTTTCTGCCAGGATTCATCGCCCAGAACGGCGACCTTGGTCGGGATATGGCGGTAATCCCGGATCAGTTTCAGGTGATCGCCAAGCGCGGCGAGACCTTGCCAGCCATCGAACTCGCGCAGATCCAGAAGCAGTTTGAATCGGCCGTGATCGCGGACATAAGCATCCATATCGTCTTCGCCGCGGGCGTAGGCGGCGGTGTCGAGTTTGCCGAGCAGTTGAACATGCAGGACCTGATCCCCGATATCACGCATGTGCAGGCTGCCGAGAGATTCGGTAAGCCAGCGCCGTGCATCGTCCACTTCGTCCAGATCAAAGGTTTCGACGGCACCGGGGAGGGCAAAGCCCATGAACTGCATCGTGTTCTCGATCCAGTCGACATCGGTCACGACGGCGATGCGTTCGAAACCGGCCCAGTGACGCAGGCCGAGCTTGGCGTCTGCCCAGGCGGCCTTGGGCGTAAATCCGGAAAAATCGGGGCCCACGCGCAGCAACAATCGCAAGCGGTCTTCACGCGCGGCAGCCTCGTCCATCGCGGGGGTGAGGGTGCTGGCATATTCTTCTGCGGTCAGCTTGCCGGATATCTGGACCTCCAGTACGCCTTGGGTGGATAGGGGCGAGACGGTAATCATCGGAAACCTCCGTTGCGATGCATGTATAATTGGTAGGGCGGTGATCGGGTTTGCGCAAGACGGTTGCGCGGACCACGGCAAATGAGCGGCGGACGGTGCAACAAAAAAGACCCCGGAAGTTGTCCGGGGTCTCTTGGTCTGTACCTGCCTGAGAGGGCTAGTGCGCGTGGCGCTTGTCCCAGTCTTCCTGCTTGGGCAGGGTTTCGAACGTGTGCTCAGGCGGCGGGCTGGGCAGGGTCCATTCCAGCGTATCCGCATACTCGTTCCAGGGATTGTTTTCGGTCACCTTGGCACCACGGGTGAGCGTGTACCAGATGATTCCGAAGAACAGCAGGAACGAGGCGAAGGACAGGAAGGCACCGATGCTCGACCACCAGTTCCAGTAGGCGAAAGCCTCGGGGTAGTCGATGTAGCGGCGCGGCATACCCTGACGGCCCAGGAAGTGCTGCGGGAAGAATGTCAGGTTGGCCCCGATGAACATCATCCAGAAATGCAGCTTGCCCATGGTTTCAGGATACATGCGCCCGGTCATCTTGGGCAGGTAGAAGTAAATGCCTGCAAAGATGGTGAAGACCGCACCAAGGCTCATCACGTAGTGGAAATGCGCAACCACGTAGTAGGTATCGTGATAGTAGCGGTCCACTGCGGCCTGCGAGAGGACAATCCCGGTCACGCCACCGATGGTGAACAGGAACAGGAAGCCGAAGGCCCAGAGCATCGGTGTCTTGAACTCGATCGAGCCCCGCCACATGGTCGCGATCCAGCTGAACACCTTGACACCCGTGGGCACCGCGATGGTCATGGTCGCGAGCATGAAATAGGCCTGCTGGTTCAGGGTCATGCCAACCGTGTACATGTGGTGCGCCCACACGACGAAGCCGAGGAAGCCGATTGCGATCAGCGCCCAGACCATCGGCAGGTAGCCGAAGATCGGCTTGCGCGCGAAGGTCCCGATGACATGGCTGATCAGGCCAAAGCCGGGGAGGATCACGATGTACACTTCCGGGTGGCCAAAGAACCAGAGGATGTGCTGATACAGGATCGGATCGCCGCCGCCGGCGGGGTCAAAGAAGGTGAACCCGAAGTTGCGGTCCATCAGCAGCATGGTGATCGCACCGGCGAGGACGGGCAGCGACAGCAGGATCAGCCACGCGGTGACGAAGATCGACCAGGCGAACAGCGGCACCTTGAACAGAGTCATGCCCGGCGCACGCATGTTCAGGAATGTGGTGATCATGTTGATCGCACCGAGGATCGACGAGGCACCGGAGACGTGTACCGCGAAGATCGCGAAGTCCATGGACATGCCGCCCTCTTTGACCGAAAGCGGCGGGTAAAGCACCCAGCCGACCCCGGAACCCGCCTGGTCGTTGCCGCCGGGTGCCAGCACCGAGCAGACTGCCAGGGTGGTGCCA
The DNA here is from genome assembly GCF_041224545.1 of Sedimentitalea sp. XS_ASV28. Classification (NCBI taxonomy): domain Bacteria; kingdom Pseudomonadati; phylum Pseudomonadota; class Alphaproteobacteria; order Rhodobacterales; family Paracoccaceae; genus Sedimentitalea; species Sedimentitalea sp. XS_ASV28. Next base: position 92,933 of record NZ_JBGFGP010000166.1, read on the forward strand.
AAGACATACAGCCAGAAGGACAGGTTGTTCATGCGCGGGAAGGCCATGTCCGGCGCGCCGATCTGCAAAGGCATGAAATAGTTGCCGAATCCGCCGAACAATGCCGGAATCACGACGAAGAACATCATCAGGATGCCGTGGCCGGTGATCAGCACGTTCCAGAGATGGCCGTTCGGCGTACAGGGCTGCGACGAATCGGCGAAGAGCCGTGCGCCTTCCATGCACATGTGCTGAACGCCGGGCTCCATCAGTTCGATCCGCATGTAGACGGTGAACGCGACAGAGATCAGACCGGCAAATGCGGACACGATCAGGTAGAGTATCCCGATGTCCTTGTGGTTGGTGGACATGAACCAGCGCGTAAAGAAACTGCGCTCGTCCGCGTGCTCGTGACCATGAATGGCTGCGTCGGCCATTTGGCGCCTCCTGTAACAGATGAACACGCGCGGAGTGTCTGGCGCGTGCGAAATTCCTCTCAGGTTTTAGAATGCCTACAGAACGGCTTCAATGGTGGAGTTTGATTTGGATCAAGATAAATTGCCGCGCCCCCCTTGTTTTCCGTGCCGATGCAATGGGCGGTGGTTGCCTCCGGAGGCGTGTGTGGGTTGACCTGCTGCGCCTGACTTCGCACAAAGCGGCAGGCATTGTAAGATACGGGAGCAGGTCGATGACCTATGATGACGACAACATCTTTGCAAAGATCCTGCGGGATGAGATCCCGTCGATCCGGGTCTACGAGGACGACGATACGCTGGTCTTCATGGACATCATGCCGCGCGCCGACGGCCATTGCCTTGTCATCCCAAAGACTCCGTGCCGCAACATCCTCGATGCCGGCGAGGCCGAACTGGCAGCGGTGACGCGAACCGTTCAGAAACTGGCGCGTGCGGTGATGGCCGCGTTCGATGCGACCGGGGTGACAATTCAGCAGTTCAATGAAGCGGATGGAGGACAGGAGGTTTTCCACCTGCATTTCCACGTGTTGCCGCGTCATTCGGATGTCGGCTTGCGCCCGCCGGGAAAGATGGGAGACATGGACGCGATCCGGGCACATGCCGACAGGATTCGCGAGGCGCTCGCCGGTTAGGGGCGCTGCCCCCGCCGCCCTGCGGGCGTCTCCCCCGGAGTATTTTTACAAAGATGAAATGGGAAGCCGCACATCCTGTAACCTTCACGCGGGGCGGGGTGGCGGATTCGATACTCCGAAGATGTCGTCAAAACTGCGTCTGAGAGCGACGTCGAGGTCATGCATCGTGACGGGGTGCCCGAGGTCGACCAGGCTGGTGACGCCGTGCTCGGTGATGCCGCAGGGGACGATCCCGCTGAAATGATCGAGATCCGGTTCGACGTTGATCGAAATTCCGTGAAAGCTGATCCATTTGCGCAAGCGGATGCCGATCGCCGCAATCTTGTCTTCGGCTCTGGCGCCGGTTGCGGTCAGCGGTTTGTCGTCACGAACGACCCAGACGCCGACGCGTCCATCGCGGATGTGTCCGGTGACATTGAATTCGGCAAGCGCCGCGATCACCCAGGCCTCGAGCTGCTGTACAAATCTGCGCACGTCGTGGCCGCGTTTTCCGACGTCAAGCATGACGTAGATCACGCGCTGGCCCGGACCGTGATAGGTGTATTGCCCGCCGCGTTTGGTCGGATACACCGGGAAGCGGTCGGGGTCGGTCAGGTCTTGTGGCCGCGCACTTGTTCCCGCCGTGTAGAGCGGGGGGTGTTCCAGCAGCCAGACGCACTCGGACGCGGTTCCGGCGGCGATGTCGGCGGCGCGCCGCTCCATGAAGGCCACAGCATCGTGGTAGTCGACGCGCGAGTCGGATGTGATCCAGTCCACCATTGTGTCGCTTTAGCGCGGTGCCGACCGGGAGGGAAGGGGGCGTCGATCGGTGAACCGTCACAAAGAGTGAATTTGCCCCTTCACAAGGTGTCGTGCTTGGTCTATAGCCCGCCCACCAGCCCTGACGTGCGGTCGTGGCGGAATTGGTAGACGCGCAGCGTTGAGGTCGCTGTGGGGTAACACCCGTGGAAGTTCGAGTCTTCTCGACCGCACCATCATCAAATACACAGCCATCGCCTAACGTACGCTTAGTGTATGTTTTCCTGACATATCCTCATAAATCTGCTTTTGCTCCGGTCCTCAAGAACGGGTGAAGCGCAGTTTATATCACGCGCAGTTCACGCAAGAGGCGTAAAAATGACGACGTACGGGGAAGCAATAACTGGATGCCAACGGCGGATGTTACCCATGACCGGCCGCAGCAAGCTCTATGCATCATGCAACCCTTCGTCGATATCCCCGGCGGCCAGCGTGTAAAATCACGGAGAGCGGTGGCACTTCGGGCTGTGGCGCGCGTAAACCGATAATGGGCCTCAGACGCCATGTTAAGAACAGCGCCAGCAGAGTGATGTCAGGGCTCGGGTCGACGGGGTAGGCATCAGGATCGTGACGGCGCGTCCGATATGCAGAAAGATGTCGCCGCGCCAGCCAACGTTCTGTCAAACCTTTCAGGGCCGAAGATATGCGGGCGCAGTTGCGAGGTGTCCTAAAGGCCGTCGGGGGCCGGACCGGCGTGATCGGCGGGTTCAGGATCCCCGCCATGCAACCGGGCATCGGGTGCGACCGTAGCTTGGTCGAGGTAATGGGACCCTCTGCCAAAGAATTGTGAAAAACCCATCGCAAATGCCGATGCATCGGCCACCAGCCATCACATCCGACGCGCAACCGTCCCCGCGCGTAAGAGTATGAAAACGTCTGGTAGATTCGGTGCGGGCTGCTGGGCGCGTCAGTCCTTGAAATTGCGGCTGACCTTGATCTGGTCCCAGGCCCAGACGACGAGTTGCAGTTGCTCTTCCTGCGACCGGTCGCCGCCGTTCATGTCCGGGTGCAGCACCTTGATGAGCTTTTTGTAGGCCTTGCGCACTTCCGGCTTGGTCCATGTATCCTTGGCTTCCAGAATCTCGATGGCGCGGCGTTCGGTCGGGGGCAGGCGCCGCCCGGCACCGGCGTTGCGGCCGGGGTTCTGGGTGGCGTTCGCGCCCAGCACCTGATGCGGGTCCTCGATGCCAAGCCGCGCCCAGGCGCGCGCCTCGGGATCGCTGATCGGCTTGGTCGCGCGCTCCCAGACCTTGTCCTTGGTCTGTTGCGCATTGATCTCGGCCTCGGTCGTGCCGTCAAAGAAGTTCCATTTCAGATTATATTCGCGCACGTGCTGCTGGCAGAACCAGTAATAGTCGTCCAGCACGTCCGGCGCCTTGGGCGCGCGGAATTTTCCGGCCTCGGTGCAGCCGGGATGCTCGCATTGGCGGACCGAGGTTTCGGATGCGCCGGACATGCCGCGCCGCCCGCGGGGGTTCTTTTTCTTGGCGGACTTGACTGACATGTCAAAGCCAAACGGGTCTGATTTTGTCATCACGGGAACCTTTGCACGGGCGTCTTTTAGACTCGGAGACCAGAGTTTAAAGTATGTCGCGTGAGATAGAAGAGGGTGCGGCAAAAAAAATGCCGCAAAGTCAGAATATGAGCGTCACCAACGAGATTCGCGAGCGGTTGCAGGCCGCCTTTTCCCCCACCGCGCTGGACATCGTCGATGACAGCGAGCGGCACCGGGGCCATGCCGGCTACCAAGAGGGGGGCGAAAGCCATTTCAACGTGCGGATCCGCTCTGCGGCCTTTCGCGATCAATCCCGGATCGCGCAACACCGTGCGGTCCACGCGGCACTCGGAGCGGACCTTGTCGGTCGTATCCATGCGCTGTCGCTGGATATCGGGGTCTGATGCGGCCCGTTCAAGAGGCGCATTGAAATGACCTGCCCGACCGGACCCGCGAATTCCGTCCCGCTGTGGCAGGCGCGGGGCAGTGTCGGGTCTGTGGACGGCGAGCATCTGTTTGCCTGCGTGCTGAAACCTGCGCAATAACCCGGATCGCGGTGCAGCGCCCCAATGGCGCAGACATGACATGCCCGGGGGCCGACCACGGGATCAGACCGGGTCGCGATCCTTGTCTGGAGAGGCCGGGGCGGTGTCGACGGGCGACACCAGCGGCGGCGTCCGCACGGGTTCTTCCGAACTCACGGGCGGCGCAGGCACGACAACGGGGGCTGCGGTCGCCGGGGTGTCCATCACCGGGGCGACGATGGCCGCATCCTCTTCGAGACCACGGCGAAAGATCAGCAGATTGCGCCAGTTGGTCGCCGACCCCGTCAGCCCCGAGCGTTCCTCGCTCGGCAACAGTTCAGCCCGCAGATATTCCCATCCCGAGGCCGCCATCTCGTTCAGAATCGCCTCGATGGACAAGGCAAACCGTCCTTCCGGCGTCTTGACACCCTTGGATTTCTGCCCTTTCTGCGGGGCAGGGACGACCTTGTATTCATAGCGTGGCATGTCAGTCAGGGATCCCCGGGTTCGTTCTTGGTTTCCTATAACAGCGCGGTTGCGACCAATACCAGCCCTATCGCCGAATGCCGATGCTGCGCCCGGCCCGCTCGGGGCGGAGCAGGTCCGCTTGTGCCGCTGCCATCGCGGCGAATTTTTCGGCAACGTCCGGCGGGAATGGCGCGACCTTTGGCCCGCTCATGTCGATATGCAGTCCCAATGCCTCGCCCGTTGCTGCGAGCCAGCCGTCTTCGTGGTAGAGTTCCTGATAGGTGTGAAAGCTCTTGTCGCCATGATCGACCAGTTGCAGGCTCGCCCGGACCCGGTCGCCCTCGTGCAATTCGCGCACATAGCAGATGTGAAACTCGGCCGTATAGGTGGTAAAGCCGCGCGATTTCGCATAGTCCGGGCCAAGGCCCAATAACGTATAGGCCTCGTCCGCGCAGCTGTCGAACAGCACGTTGTAATAAGCCATGTTCATGTGACCGTTGTAATCGATCCACTCCGGTTTCACGGTCATGACCTTTGACATGAACGGCGCGGTCTGGCTCATCTGGTCTCTCCTACTGATCCTGCTCGCGCGATCCTAGCGCGTGTGCCTTGGCAACGAAACCTGCCCGGGCCCGGCCCTGAAGCTCTGATACACGCCAGCCGCGTGAACGGACCGACGTGAACCGTTGTGTCAGAGACCCAGTTTGGACGCGACGATTTCGTTGACGGCCTTGGGGTTGGCCTTGCCGCCGGTCGCCTTCATCACCTGACCGACGAACCAGCCGGCCAGTTTCGGATTGACCTTGGCCTTTTCCACCTGCGCGGGGTTGGCGGCGATGATTTCATCCACGGCGGTTTCGATGGCGCCGGTATCGGTGACCTGTTTCATGCCGCGCGCTTCGACGATCTCGGCGGGGTCGCCACCTTCGGTATAGACGATCTCAAAGAGGTCCTTGGCAATCTTGCCGGAGATGTCGCCCTTGGTGATCAACGCGATGATGCCGCCAAGCTGCTCGGGCGAGACCGGGCTGTCGGTGATCGCGTGATCCTCTTTCTTGAGCCGTCCGAACAGCTCGTTGATGACCCAGTTCGCCGCCAGCTTGCCGTCACGCCCCTGCGCGACGGCTTCGAAATATGCGGCCGATTCCAGATCGGCGGTCAGCACCGAGGCATCGTAATCGGACAGGCCGAAATCCTTGATGAACCGTGCCTTCTTCTCGTCGGGCAGTTCGGGCAGATTGGCCGCGATGTCATCGACCCAGGCCTGCTCGATTTCCAGAGGCAACAGGTCGGGGTCGGGGAAATAGCGATAATCATGCGCCTCTTCCTTGGACCGCTGGCTGCGCGTCTCGCCTTTGTCGGGGTCGAAGCCACGGGTTTCCTGCTCGACCTCTCCACCACTTTCCAGAATGGCGATCTGGCGGCGCGCCTCGACCTCGATGGCCTGCTGGATAAAGCGCATCGAATTCATGTTCTTGATCTCGCAGCGGGTGCCCAGATGCGAGAAATCCTGAGTTTCCTGGTATTTTTCATAGTCTCCGGGGCGGCAGACCGACACGTTCACATCGGCGCGCAGGTTGCCGTTCTGCATGTTGCCGTCAGACGTCCCCAGATAGCGCAGGATCTGGCGCAGCTTGGTGACATAGGCGGCCGCCTCTTCGGGGCCGCGAATATCCGGGCGGCTGACGATTTCCATGAGCGGTACGCCCGTCCGGTTGAAGTCGATGAAAGACATGTTCGGATCCATATCGTGGATCGATTTGCCCGCGTCCTGCTCGATATGGATGCGTTCGATGCGCACCAGCCGCGCGATCCCGTCACCCATCTCGACCAGCACTTCGCCTTCACCGACAATCGGGTGGTAAAGCTGGGAAATCTGGTAGCCCTGAGGCGAGTCGGGATAGAAATAGTTCTTGCGGTCGAAGGCGCTGGTCAGGTTGATCTTGGCCTTCAGGCCCAGCCCGGTGCGCACCGCCTGCTCGACACAGAATTCGTTGATGACAGGCAACATGCCGGGCATCGCGGCATCCACGAAAGCGACGTTCGAGTTGGGCTCGGCCCCGAAGGTGGTCGAGGCGCCCGAGAACAGTTTGGCATTCGAACTGATCTGTGCATGCACCTCCATGCCGATGACCAGTTCCCAATCGTGCTTGGCCCCGGCAATAGTTTTGGGCTTGGGGGTGGTATAGCTCAGATCCAGCATGGCGTGCCTCTTGTCCAACGTCGCTGCCTTCTAGGACACGGATCAGATCGGGGCAAGAGGGCCGCGCGCCACCGGTTCAGAACACCGTGAAATGCCGGCGTTGCACCGGTATACCGCGCGCTTGCAGCGCAGCTTCAAGGGCGCGGTGCGGCGGTATGGCTTCATAAGGCAGCCGGACCTCCTTGTTGTCGTGCAGACACGCGGTGGCGCGCACCGAGAAATCCCATCGCGTGTCAAGACGCATGTGGTCGATCTCGCCCAGCGTCAGCGCGCCGTGCCGTTTCCCGGTATGCCATTCCAGCCGGTTCCGCGACAGCCGCAGCCCCGCGCGCGTGTCGCGCAGCACATCGACCAGGGCCGGCAGGGTCGGCATCGCGAGCAACATGACAAGCCACCACGCGGCATCGACCATCACGCAAAGGCCGATCAGCACGGCGTAGATCAGGACAAGGGCGATCAGCATGCCCGGTGATCGCCCGCGCCTTTCAAAGATGAGGTCCCTGCTACTCACCGTCCGCTGGTAACTTCGAGACTGCTGCCGGTGACATAGCGGGCCGCGTCGGACAGCAGGTAAAGGATCGCATCGGCCACCTCGTCAGCCGCGCCGTGGCGGCTCCGACACCGGCGCTCGCCCCGGTGACAAGCAGAGCCCTGCGCATCTATTCCGCTCCCCGGATACGGCTCATCATTTCGGTGGTGTCCCGCGACAGCCCCGGCGTTTCGGCGATGCGTTCAAGTTCGGCCCCGATCAGCGACTGGCGCGCGCTGTCATAGCGCCGCCATGTCTGGAAGGCGCTGCACATGCGTGCGGTGGTCTGCGGATTGACCGGATCGAGCCGGATCAGCCAGTCGGCCAGCAGCCGGTAGCCCGATCCGTCGGCGATGTGAAAACCCGCATGGTTCATCGCCAGCGCGCCCAGCGTCGCGCGGAAGCGGTTGGGGTTCTTCCAGTTGAAATCGGGATGCTCGGTCAGGCGCGCCGCGACATCCGCCGCCCGGTCGGGCGCAGCCTGGGCGATCTGCATGCCGAACCACTTGTCGATCACCAGCCGGTCGCCCTGCCATTGCGCGTAAAAGGCGGCGACCTGCTCTTCGCCCTTGCCCGCAGCCAGCAGGCAGCCAAGTGATGACAGCTGCAGCGTCATGTTGTCGGCAACCGCATATTGCTCTGCCGCCTGCGCGCCCCCGTCCAGACGCGTCACCAGTGCCAGTGCCCGTGCGCCAAGCGCGCGCTTGCCGCTCTGGTCCGGGTCCGGGCGATAGGGAGCGTCCACGCGACACTCGGCCATGATGCGCGGCAACACGTCCTGCGCGTGTTGTGCAAGCGCGAGAGCCAGGGTTTCGCTGGCCTGCCAGATGGCATCCGGGTCGGGGGTGGTTCCGGCTTCGGCCAGCGCGTTGGCCAGTTCGGACTGGCTTGGCTGCGCGAGCATCAGCGCCCGGTAGGCCGGGTCCAGCGTGTCGTCGCGCAGAACGGCGAGCATCCCGTCAAGATAGGCTGCGCCCGCCGGCGCCCCGGATGTCGCCATGTCCATCATGGTTTCACGGGCGAGCGTGCGGCCGGCCTCCCACCGGTTGAACGGGTCGGTATCATGCGCCAGCAGGAATGCCCGTTCGGCGGTGTCGGTTTCACGCTCCAGCACGACAGGGGCCGAGAACTCGCGCAGGATCGACGGGACCGGCTTTGCCCCCAGCCCCTCAAAGCGGAAGCTTTGCGTGGCCTCGGTCATCTCCAGCGTCCGGGTGGCCTGTACCTCGTCGCCATTGGGACCGAGCAGGCCGACGCGGATGGGGATGACCTGCGGCTGTGGTTCCGGGGTTGCGGCGCTTGCGCCAAGCGATTGCGAGAAATGCAGCGTATAGGTGCCGTCATCCCATTCTTCCCGCACCGCAAGGCGCGGGGTGCCAGCCTGCGAATACCAGCGTTTGAACTGCGCGAGATCGCGTCCGGTCACGTCCTCGAACACCTTGAGCCAGTCCTCGATCGTGCAGGCCTGCCCGTCATGACGCGCGAAATAGAGATCCAGCGCCTCGGCATAGGCCTGATCGCCAACCAGCCGTTTCAGCATCCCGATGACCTCTGCGCCCTTTTCATACACCGTGGCGGTGTAGAAATTGTTGATCTCCTGAAAGCTCTCGGGCCGCACCGGATGCGCCAGCGGTCCCTGATCCTCGGGGAACTGGCGGGCGCGCAGCTCGATCACGTCCTGGATGCGCTTGACCGGTTCGGAACGCACATCCGAAGTGAACTGCGCATCGCGGAACACGGTCAGCCCCTCTTTCAGGCACAGCTGGAACCAGTCGCGGCAGGTGATGCGATTGCCGGTCCAGTTGTGGAAATATTCGTGCGCGATGATCGCCTCGATCCGCTCGAAATTGGCGTCGGTTGCGGTTTCCGGACTGGCCAGAACGGCCGAGGAGTTGAAAATGTTCAGCCCCTTGTTCTCCATCGCGCCCATGTTGAAATCATCCACCGCGACGATGTTGAACACGTCAAGATCGTATTCGCGGCCATAGACCTCTTCGTCCCATTTCATCGATTTCTTGAGCGCCTCCATGCCGAAGGCGCATTTGTCCTCGTCACCGGCGCGCACATAGAGGTTCAGCTCGACCTCCTTGCCCGAGCAGGTGGTGAAACTGTCGGAATGGGCCAGCAAGTCGCCCGCCACGAGCGCGAAGAGATAGGCGGGTTTGGGCCAGGGATCATGCCAGATCGCGTGCCCTTTGCCCTGAACCTGCGGATTGCCGTTCGAAAGCAGCACCGGGTGCGGTCCCTTGATCTCGACGGTAAACACGCTCATCACGTCGGGCCGGTCGGGATAATAGGTGATCTTGCGGAACCCCTCGGCCTCGCATTGCGTGCAATACATGCCGCCCGACATATAGAGCCCTTCGAGTGCGGTGTTGCCCTGTGGGTCTATCTCGACCTCGCACTCCCATATGAACGATCCCTCCGGCACCGCGCAGGTCAGGCCTTCGTCGATGACATCCGGACTGACGGGCGTGCCGTCGATCGCGGCGCGGATCAGCTTGAGATCTTCGCCATGCAGGAAAAAGCGGTGATCGCGCGCCTCGGGATTCGGCGCAAAGGCGATGCGGCTGGCGACGCGGGTGGCATTCGGCGAGAGATCGAAGGTCAGGTGAACGGACTCGACGACAAATCCGAAGGGCGTGTAATCCTTCAGGAAGATCGTCTGCGGGGCGGTGTCCTTCATGTTGTATCTCCGGAATGCATCAGGTGTTCGCAGGCGACGTTAGGTTCGCCTGCCCCCGGTTGCAACCGGTCGATGAGGCGGGATGAAATCCTGCGTATCGTGGCGGTCTGCATTTGCGCCCGGCGACCCGCTCACTGTGCATGATCCGTATCGTGGTCGCTTGTTGCCTATCGGAAACTTTCAAACTAACTAGCGCTGTATACATTTGTGCACATCTCAGGAAGAGGGACCTTTATGAGCGACAGGACCATGATCGAGGGGCTGCAAATCGCGCCCGAACTGGTGGAGTTCATCGAAAAACGGGCGCTGCCGGGGACGGGTGTCGACGCCGGCAGGTTCTGGGCCGGTCTTGCACGTGTCATGGGTGAGCTGGGGCCGGAAAACCGTGCGCTGCTGGACCGTCGCGCCGAATTGCAGGCCAAAATCGACGCCTGGCATCTGGAGAACCGCGACAAGACCCATGATCACGCGGCCTACACGTCCTTCTTGGAAGAGATCGGGTATCTGCTGCCCGAGGGCGGGGATTTCCAGATCGATACGGATAATGTCGATCCCGAGATCGCCACGGTTCCGGGGCCGCAGCTGGTGGTGCCGATCACCAATGCGCGCTACGCGCTGAATGCCGCGAACGCCCGCTGGGGAAGTCTCTATGACGGGTTTTACGGAACCGATGCGATGGGCAGTACCCCGCCGGTTGGCGGCTATGAGCGGGGTCGCGGCGCGCGCGTCGTGGCGCGGGCGCGCGTGTTCCTGGACGAGGCCTTTCCGATTGTCGGCACCAGCCATGCGGATGTGCGCCGCTATCACGTGCGCGACGGTGCCTTGTTGGTGGATGGTCAGCCGCTGGTAAAGCCCGCGCAGTTCGTCGGTTATCGGGGTGACCCCCGGGCACCGGATGCGGTGGTACTGACGAATAACGGCCTGCATGTGGAACTGGTGTTCGACCGCGCGCATCCCATCGGCTGTCACGACCAGGCCGGCCTTGCCGACGTGCTGATGGAGAGCGCGATCACCGCGATCATGGATTGCGAGGATTCCGTCGCCTGCGTGGACGCCGAGGACAAGGTTCTGGCCTATGGCAACTGGTTGGGGCTGATGCAGGGCGATCTGTCGGCGACGCTCGAGAAGGGCGGCAAGACGGTGACCCGCGCGCTCAATCCCGACCGCGCCTATACCGCGCCCGATGGCAGCGACCTTGCGCTCAAGGGGCGGGCGCTGATGCTGGTTCGCAATGTCGGCCACCTGATGACCAACCCCGCCATTCTGGACGCGGAAGGGAACGAGACATTCGAAGGGCTGATGGATGCGATGGTGACCGTTCTGATCGCCATGCACGATCTGCAACGCGAGGGCGGCAACTCGGTCAGCGGATCGGTCTACGTGGTAAAGCCCAAGATGCACGGGCCGGAAGAGGTCGCTTTTGCGGTCAGGACATTTGACATGGTCGAGGACATACTCGGCCTGCCGCGCAACACCGTAAAGATCGGCATCATGGACGAGGAGCGGCGCACCAGCGTCAACCTGAAGCAGTGTATCGAGGCGGCGAAGAGCAGGGTCTGTTTCATCAATACCGGGTTTCTCGATCGCACCGGGGATGAAATCCATACGTCGATGGAGGCGGGTCCGTTCTCGCGCAAGGATTTCATCAAGCGCAAGGACTGGATCGGCGCCTATGAGGATCGCAACGTCGATATCGGCCTCGAATGCGGGTTGCAGGGAAAAGCGCAGATCGGCAAGGGCATGTGGGCCATGCCCGACATGATGGAAGCGATGCTGGATCAGAAGATCGCGCATCCCCGTGCCGGTGCCAACACCGCCTGGGTTCCCAGCCCGACCGCAGCGACCTTGCATGCGCTGCACTATCACAAGGTCGATGTGTTCGCGGTGCAGGACAGGCTCAGGGCCGGGGGGCGCCGGGCGCATGTGGATGCGGTGCTGACCATTCCGCTGGCGACCTATCGGCGCTGGACGGACGAGCAGAAAATCCGCGAGGTCGAAAACAACGCGCAGGGCATACTCGGATACGTGGTGCGCTGGATCGATCAGGGAGTCGGCTGTTCCAAGGTGCCAGACATCAACAATGTCGGCCTGATGGAAGACCGGGCTACCTGCCGGATTTCGGCCCAGCATATCGCCAACTGGCTGCACCACGGCGTGGTCACCCAGGAGCAGGTCGCCGATGCGATGCGCCGCATGGCCGCGGTGGTCGACGAACAGAACGCAGGGGATCCGCTCTATCGCCCGATGGCGCCGGGGTTTGACGGGATCGCGTTTCAGGCGGCCTGTGATCTGGTGTTTAAGGGGCGCGCGCAGCCAAGCGGTTATACCGAGCCGGTGCTTCATGCCCGCCGTCTTGAGCTGAAAGCCGCCGCTCGCGCATAACTTGCGACCGGGACGCGGGGGCGCGGCGACGCCCTCGCGCTCCCGGATGCCGGTCGTCACGGATCTTGCATCGCATTTCGGCAATACGGAAGGCGCGACTTTGGCAAGTCGCCGCATCGCGCCACCGCCATCCTGTATCGGCATATCTTGCCAACGCGTCGCGCTGACGGAGGGCAGGTCGCAGTCGTGTCGTCACCCGCTTTTCGCAAGGCCGGGCGCGTAAAACTGGACATCCGGAACAGACCAGTTCATAACGGCCCTTCTGCATCATGTGCCGGAAACACGCGGCGGGGTGCGATAAATCTGCCAATATCGAGGACATCAACATGCGAGCAGTGATCATGCTTCCGATTGCGTTTGTTGCCGGATGCAACATGGACGTGAACACTTCGGCGGTGAAGACGGATGTCAGCCGGTACTCTTCGTCAGAGAGGGCGTGCCTTCAATCCGGGTTCGTGAAGGGTACTGCCGAATTCACGCAATGCGTCAGCCTCGGGGCGGCGGTGTCTCAGCAGGTCGAGGCGGAACGCGCACGCGCCCGTGAAGAGGAGACCATCGGCACCGGGCTCGCCGTCGAAATATGTGACGGGCATGCGCGAAGCAGGCTGGAATATCCTGTGCAACAGATCATCTCCAGTTCCGCGAAAGGGGACCATGTCAAAACGATCGATCTTTCCTATCGGATCGACAGGACATCGGAAAATCCCGACATCGTCTATGCAACCAGAGACGTTCGTTGCGTGTTGCGGGGTCGTGACCTCGTGGATATCGATATGGATGTTTGAAGTCTGACGGTTCGGTAACCCGCGTGCGTTGACATCAGCTATTGACGAAAGCGCCACGGCAGATATTCCAGCAGCAAATGGGAGGAACAGGTTATGGCGATTTCACTGCGCAAGGCGCGAACCATCATTCGCAAGGCTCTGGAGAAGGGCCGGGAGCTGGAATTGAAACCGCTGTCGGTGGTGGTTCTGGATGCGGGCGGGCATGTGCAGGCGTTCGAGCGCGAGGATGGTGCGTCGCCGGGACGCTTCGCGATTGCGCATGGCAAGGCGCATGGCGCGGTGATGCTGGGCATGGCGGGAACCGCGCAGATGGCGCGGGCCGAGCAGCAGGCCTATTTCATGGACGCGGTAAATGGGCTTTTCGGCGGGCAGGTGGTGCCGGTGCCGGGCGGCGTGCTGATCCGCGACAAGAAAGGGGCGGTGATCGGTGCGGTCGGTGTAACCGGCGACACCTCGGACAACGATGCGCGGGCCGCACTGGCGGGCATCGAAGCGGCAGGGCTTGACGGCGAAATCTGACGGGCCCGATGCCGGCGCATCGGTGCGTCACGACACACCCGCCTGCGCCGCTACGCAGAGTCGCGGAGTTGCCGTTCGTCACGCGGCGTCCTATTCTTGTGCAAACGCAAAAGACAGGCATTCACATGGCGCGCCCCATCGTCGGCATCATCGGCAACAGCTATCTCATCAATGACGAATATCCGGCCCACGCGGGCGGGTCGCACAACTCCGAAGCGGTGGCCAAGGTGTCCTGCTGCATGCCCATGCTGATCCCGGCGGATCCGCGTTTCCTGTCGGTGGACGAGTTGCTTGAGACCTGCGACGGGTTCCTTCTGACCGGAGGGCGCCCGAACGTGCACCCCGAGGAATACGGCGAGGACGCGACCGAAGCGCATGGCGCGTTTGATCGGGCACGGGATGCGATCACGCTGCCGCTGGTGCGGGCCTGTGTCGAGCGGGGTCAACCGTTTTTCGGTATCTGTCGCGGGTTCCAGGAGGTGAACGTGGCAATGGGGGGAACGCTTCATCCCGAGATCCGCGACCTGCCGGGGCGGATGAACCACCGGATGCCGCCGGATGGCACGCTGGAAGAAAAATTCGCGCTGCGCCACAGGGTCAGCTTTGCCGAAGGGGGCGTGTTCCACGAGCTGTTCGGGACGACCGAGGTCATGACGAACACGTTGCATGGGCAAGGCATCAAGCGAGCCGGGCCGCGCATCGTGATCGACGGCCATGCGCCGGACGGAACACCCGAGGCGATCTATGTCGATGGCGCGCCGGGCTTTACCCTGTCGGTGCAATGGCATCCCGAGTGGGACGCGGCGAATGACCCGGTTTCGCGCCCGTTGTTTACCGCTTTCGGCGATGCGGTCCGCGCCTGGGCGGCGCGCCCGGCCCTGCAAAAGAGCGCCTGAGTCGCGGCGGGCATATTTTGCCCTCAGATCAGAAGGTCGAAATGCTTGTTCAGGGGCAGGTCGCGGGCGCGGGTGCCGGTCAGGTCGAACAGCGCATTGCCCAGTGCCGGCATTGACGGCGGCGTGCCCGGTTCCCCCGCGCCGCTGATATACGCCTTGTTCTCGAGAATGGCGACCTCGGTGACCGGTGCCGTGTGCATCCGGATTGCATCGTAGTCGGGAAAATTGAGTTGCTCGACCTCGCCATCGGAAAATGTGATCTCGCCGTAGCAGGCCGCTGACAGACCATAGTTCATGCCGCCGATCATCTGTGCTTCGACGATGCTGCGGTCGAGCACGATTCCGAGGTCGCAGGCGATCCATGCCTTGTTGATCCGGATCGTGCCGTCTTCGTCGACCACTTCGATGACCTGCGCGACGGGGGTTCCGAAGCTGTAGGTAAAGCCCACGCCGCGTCCGACACCGTCCGGGGTCTTGCCGGTCCAGCCCGACATGTCACGCACCGTTTCAAGGCAGGCCGCCGCCGGTTCCCATTCGGCGCGCGCCATCTGGAGGCGGAAATCGAGGGGGTCGCGCCCGGCGGCATGGGCCATCTCGTCAACGAAACTGTCCAGCAGAAATCCGTTCACCGATGGTCCGACCGATCTCCAGAAGCCGACCGGAACCGCCAGTTCGGCAAGATAGCCCCGGATGCGGAAATTCGGGATCGCGTAGGGCGCGTTGAAGGCGCCGTCTACCGTGATCTTGTCGGGGCCGACCGCAGGGGCACCCAGCCAGCGGCCCATCACCTGATGGTTGCAGGATTGCGCCGCAATGTCGCCGTCGAGCAGCACGGCCTTGCCATCCTGGACAGCGCCGCGAAACCGGCCGATCGCTGCGGGGCGATAGAAATCATGCTGCATGTCCTCTTCCCGTGACCAGGTGACCTGGACCGGGGTATCGGGCATCTCCCGGGCGACCCGCGCGGCGAGCACCGCAAAGTCCACCTCGCCACGGCGTCCGAAACCGCCACCGAGATAGGTGGTGTGCACATCAACGGCTTCGACCTCCAGACCCACCGCATCGGCGCAGTGGCGGGCGGTGAATACCGGTGCCTGGTTGCCAGACCAGATATCGAGCCGTGTTCCAGTATAAAGCGCGGTTGCATTCATCGGTTCCATCGTCGCATGCGCCAGATAGGGCATGCGGTATTCCGCGCGAAGCTCGGTCGCACCTTCCGGGGTCCTGGTCGCATCGCCGTCGTTACGCATGGTCGAATTCGGACCGGCGTCAAAGGCAGAGGCGATCTCGGCAAAAAGCTGATCGGTCTCGGCGGGATAGGGGGCTTCGTCCCATTCCACGTCTATCGCGTCCAGCGCCTGCATCGCGATCCATGTGTTGTTGGCGACAACAGCGACGCCGGTGCCCAGGTCGATGACCTTTTCGACGCCCGGCATCCCGGTGGCCTGCGACGCGTCAAAGCGTATCATGCCGCCGCGCCGGGGAGACATCCGGACAGAGGCGAATTTCATGCCGTCCAGCCGCACGTCGATGCCGAACTCTGCGGTGCCCGTGGTCTTGCCGACCATGTCCACGCGCGGCTGCGACTTGCCCAGCAGTCGCCATTCGGTGGCTGGCCGCAATTCGGCCTCGACCGGATCAAGCGCGGCGGCGGCCACGGCAAGGTCGCCATAGGCAATCTCGGCGCCATCCGGCGCAATGACCTTGCCGTTCGCTGTCCTGAGCGATTGACGATCAACACCGAGACGTTGCGCGGCGGCCTCTTTCAGCGTCTCACGCGCTGATGCCCCCGCCGCACGCATGCGCTCGAACCCGTCGATCATCGAGGTCGATCCGCCGGTGACCTGCATGCCCATGACCTTGCCGAACACGCCGAGCGTTTCGGCGACACCGTGCATGAAGTCGGATTTGTCGTACCCCTTGCCGGGCAGGGCATCACCAACGAGCGCGGTGTTGTAGTAGGCGGTTGCCGCTGGACCGTGCAGGATGCGAACCGCGTCCGGGTCGACGTCGAGCTCTTCTGCGATAAGCGCCGCCCAGGTTGTTCTGACCCCCTGACCCATCTCGGCACGGGGCGCAAACAGGGTCACGCCTTGCTGGTCGATCAGTACGAAAGGATTCAACGCCGCCTCGCCCTCGGCGGGTTTCAGCGGGTTGGGAGCGGGTCGGGAGACATAATATGCCCCGAATGCCACGCCGCCGACGATGGCGGCGGAACCGATCAGAAAGGTCCGGCGGGCGATTTTACCAAAGCTTGCCATGGATCAGGACTCCTGCATCTTGCCGGCGGCGGTGTGAATGGCTGCGCGGATTCGGGGGTAGGTGCCGCACCGGCACAGATTGCCCTGCATCGCGTCGTCGATCTCGGCATCCGTCGGGTCGGGTGTCTCGGCCAGCAGCGCCGCCGCCTGCATGATCTGGCCGGACTGGCAATAGCCGCATTGGGCAACCTGATGTTCGACCCAGGCTTCCTGAATGACCGCCATGGCGTCGGGTGTGCCGATACCCTCGATCGTGGTGACATCGCCCCAGACATCGGACAGCGGCACCTGACAACTGCGTACCGCTTCGCCATCGATATGCACCGTGCAGGCGCCGCAGGCCGCGATGCCGCAGCCGAACTTGGTGCCGGTCAGACCGATTTCGTCCCGCAGCACCCAGAGCAGGGGAACGTCGTCCGGGAGGTCCACCTGATGAGATTTGCCGTTGATGGTGAGTTGGGTTGACATGGCTGGCCCCGATCCTGGCGATTGCTATGACATTTTGACAAATATATCAAAAAATGTCAGAATGTCAATCAGGCGAAAAATCAAGGACGATCAAGGCCTTTTACCATGATGCATGATTCGAACGTTTCCAAACGGGATGCCATTCTCAGGTCGGCATTGCAGGCGTTTTCAACCTACGGGTTTCGCAAGACCTCTATGAACGACATTGCCGACGGTGCGGGAATGTCGCGTGCCGCCGTCTATCAGCATTACAGGAACAAGGACGACATCTTTCGCAGCCTGACGCAGATGTATTACGACAATGCGGCCGGGGATCTTGCGACGGCCCTGAGCGCCGAAAAAACCGTGCCCGAACTGTTGCAGGATGCCTTTGAAACTCAGATCGGTGACATGATCGAAACGCTGGTCAAGTCTCCGCACGGCATGGAACTTCTCGACACCGGCGAAAAAACCACCGCAACCATCAAGCAGACGGGCGAGGATCGGTTGCGCGACATTTACATGCAATGGCTGGAACGGACGGCGGCAGAGGGCCGGATCACGCTGCCAGACACGCCCGAGCAGGTCGCGGATGTCATTATGGTGGGGTTGAAAGGGTTGAAAACCACGGCGAATTCGGTTTCCCAATTGCGGGCAAGGCTTGCGATATTCGCAACACTCATCGCGGGCGGTCTGATGGCAGGCTGAGCGGCGAGCCCTCAGAGACCGGTTCTCAGATGCCAAAGCTCCGGGAACAACTCAACCTCGAGCATCCGCTTGAGATAGCTGATGCCGCCGGTGCCCCCCGTCCCGCGCTTGAACCCGATGACGCGTTCGACGGTGGTGACATGGTTGAAACGCCAGCGGCGGAAATAATCCTCCAGATCGACCAGTTTCTCGGCCAGTTCGTACAGCTCCCAGTGGGTTTGCGGATCGCGATAGACCGTGCTCCAGGCGTCGGCGACCTGCGGGTTCTCGGAATGGGGTTGTTCAAGATCCCGGTTCAGAACCGCGTCAGGCAGGGGAAAACTCTGGTGCAGAGCGGCGAGGGCCACGTCGTACAAGGATGGTTTCGCCAGTTCCGCCGTCAGCAACCTCGTTATGTCGGGGCGATGGGCATGGGGTTTGAGCAGCGCTGTATTGCGGTTGCCCAGCATGAATTCGATCTGGCGATACTGGTGCGACTGGAAACCCGAGGATTGCCCGAGCGCTTCGCGAAACGTGGTGTAATCG
Source organism: Sedimentitalea sp. XS_ASV28 (assembly GCF_041224545.1). Lineage (NCBI taxonomy): Bacteria > Pseudomonadati > Pseudomonadota > Alphaproteobacteria > Rhodobacterales > Paracoccaceae > Sedimentitalea > Sedimentitalea sp. XS_ASV28. The sequence goes on from NZ_JBGFGP010000166.1 coordinate 111,246, forward strand.
CTTGGCGTCATGGTGCGCAGCACGTCCCACGCGCTGTTGAGCTGTTCGAATATGCGCGACACGCGCGACAGCATCTTGAAGGCGGGACGCCGGTCGCAACCTTGCAGCGCCTCCCGCGCCGCTGACAATTCGTGTATCGCCAGCCGCATCCACAATTCAGAGGTCTGATGCTGTATGATGAACAGCATCTCGTCATGTGCCTGCGACAGGGGTTTCTGCGCGTCCAGTATTTGTGACAGGTGCAGGTAGTCGCCATAGGACATGCGCCCGTCGAAAGACATCTGCGCCCCCTCGCGCGAGGGGTCATAGGGATCGGTCATGGTGCCGGCTCCGGTTGCGGGTGAATTGGAAACCGCAAAATCGGGTGGATCGTCGATCTCATGTGACCGCCGCGCGGGTCTTGTATTCGGCGCGGTCCCACAGCCGGTTCTGCATGACATCCCGAATGATCGCGACGGCGGCGCGGACATCGTCGGCGTCGATATAGAGTGGGGTAAAACCAAAGCGCATGATGTCCGGCGCGCGAAAATCGCCGATCACTCCGCGGGCGATCAGGGCCTGCATCGCGGCATAGCCATGCTCAAACCGGAACGAGACCTGGCTGCCACGTCTGGCGGCCTCGCGCGGGCTGGCCAGGGTCAGCATGGGACAGGAGGCTTCGATCTCGGCGATGAACATCTCGCACAGGGCAATCGACGCGGCACGGACATCCTGCATATCCGCCATGTCCCAGATATCCAGCGCAGTTTCCAGCGCGGTCAGCTGGATGATGGGCGGCGTGCCGACGCGCATCCGCTCGATACCCTGACCGGGGCGATAGCTTTGCTCGAACGCGAAGGGCGCATCATGACCCAGCCAGCCGGACAGGGCAGGGACTGCCCGCTCCGCATGACGCGGCGCGACATAGATGAAGGCCGGCGCGCCCGGCCCGCCATTGAGGTATTTGTAGGTACAGCCGACGGCGAAATCGGCTCCGGCCCCGGAAACGTCCACCGGGACCGCACCTGCCGTATGCGCCAGATCCCAGACCGTCATCACGCCGGCGTCATGGGCACGTCGCGTCAACTCCGCCATGTCGTGCAATCGCCCGGTGCGGTAATCAACCTCGGTCAGCATCAGAACCGCAATTTCGTCGTTTATGGCCTCCTCTACCGCGTCCGGATCGACCACGCGCAATTCGTGGCCCCGGCCAAGGCTGCGCAACAATCCCTCGGCCATGTAGAGATCGGACGGGAAGTTGCCGCTGTCACTGAGCACCACGCGACGATCCGGGTTCATGTCGAGCGTGGCGGCAAGGGCCTGATAGACCTTGATCGACAGGGTGTCTCCCAGAACCACCTGGCCCGGTTCGGCCCCGATCAGCTTGCCCACCCGGTCGCCCAGGGCCATCGGCATCGCCATCCATCCGGCCTTGTTCCATCCGGTGATCAGCATCTTGCCCCATTCGTCGCTCAGCATCCGGGCCACCCGCCCCTGTGCCGCCCGGGGCAGCGGGCCCAGCGAGTTGCCATCCAGATACAGCACGCCCTCGGGAATTTCGAACATCGCCTTTGTGGCTGCAAAATCGGTCATTGGTGTTCCCTGGTTGATGGCGCTGCGCAGGTCCGGGCGCGGGCGTTTCTCACATCTGGCCTCCGGCGATTTCGATCACCTGGCCGTTCACGCTCTCCGATCCCGGACGCACGAGCCACATGGCGGCGGCGGCCACCTCTTCGGGCGCGATCAGGCGCTTGTGCCGGTTGGCACCGACCATGACCGCGCGGGCGTCCTCCTCGCTGATCCCGGCGCGCTTGGCGATGTTGCCGGTGTTGCGTTCGACGATCGGCGTATCGACATAGGCGGGGCAAATCGCGTTGAAGGTCATGGGTTTGCCCAAGTAATCCTCGCTCAGTGCCCGCGTCAGTCCGATCAGACCGTGTTTTGACGCGGTATAGCAGGCTGCGCCCGGCAACCCCCTGACCCCGGCAATCGACGCCATCGTGATGACCCGTCCCCAGTCGGTCCCGCGCATGCTGTGCAGGCATTCGCGGATGGTCAGAAATGCGCCATCCAAATTGGTCGCCATCATGTTTCGCCAGAAGTCCAGCGTGGTCTTGTGGACCGCGCGGCCTTCGGCGATGCCGGCATTGGCCACGCAAATCTGCACCGGACCACGGGCATCGACCGCCGCCGCGACCTTGGATATCACGTCGTCTTCGTCGCGCACATCCATCGCCATGCCAAAGAGACCGTCGCTGGCGACCTCGTCGAGCACCTCCTGTCGCCGCCCGGTGATCGTCACCCGTGCGCCTTCTGCCGCAAGCGCCCGCGCGATGGCCAGACCGATCCCGGTGCCGCCGCCGGTGACGATCGCGTGTTTTCCTTCAAGTGTCATGCCGTTCCTCCCTTGCCTCGCTATTACCCTATCGGCTCGCGCTCCGGACACAAGCGCGCCCCGACACAGGGTGCGACGATCGCTACGAATGGCCGGGTGGAAAAGGGACGCGATTCAGGTGCACACTCGCCGACGATAAACCACGCAAGGAGTCGCCCATCTGGCGAAGATGATCCGATGAAATGGATTGATGTTCCCCCGGTCTGGCTCTTGGGCTGCGTTGCGCTCGCCTGGGTTCAGTCGACGTATTTTTCCTACGGGTTGAGTTTCGGCGGCAAATGGGCCGATCTGCTCGGCGGAATGTTGATCGGCGGCGGCCTGCTGCTGATGGTGCTCGCCCTGAGCGAATTCCGCAGGCATGCGACCACGATCAACCCGCATGGGACGCCGGGCAGGCTGATCCAGTCGGGTATTTTCTCACGGACGCGCAACCCGATCTATGTCGGCGACGCGCTTGTCCTGGCGGGCCTTGTCCTGCGATTTGACGCGGTTCTGTCGCTGCCTCTGGTACCGATTTTCGTGTGGGTGATAGAAAAGCGTTTCATTCTTCCGGAAGAAGATAGATTGCGGCGCATGTTCCGAATGGATTTTGCCCGCTACGAAAGAAAAGTGCGCAGATGGGTGTGAGCAAGTAACATTTTTGACACGCGGCAGTCTGCGCAGCTTGCGCAAGTTTGTTGCGCAAGGTAGTGAAGCGACCAGAAATTTGGCTGTATTGTGCCCGAGCCGGGTAAATCAGGGGGACTTGGATTGAAGATAGGAACGCCGAAGGAAATTCACGAGGGCGAACGTCGTGTCGCCATGACGCCCGAAAGCGCGGCGCAGCTTCAGAAGCTGGGACATGAATGCCTGATCGAAACCGGGGCCGGGCTTGAGGCCGGCTTTTCGGATGCGGCCTATGAGGCTGCGGGCGTTGAAGTGGTCAAGACTGCGGCTGCCCTTTACAAGGCCTCTGATGTGGTGGCCAAGGTGCGCCCGCCCACCGAAACCGAAGTCAAGCGGCTTCGCAAGGACCAGACGCTGATTTCGTTCTTCTATCCGGGGTCCAACGAGGAACTGATGGGCAAGGCCGCCGAAAAGGGCGCAACCGTCATCGCCATGGACATGGTGCCACGGATCAGCCGCGCCCAGAAGATGGACGCGCTGTCGTCGATGGCCAATATCGCGGGCTATCGCGCGGTCATCGAGGCGGGGAACAATTTCGGTCGTTTCTTCACCGGTCAGGTGACGGCGGCGGGCAAGGTGCCCCCGGCCAAGGTGCTGGTCGTTGGCGCCGGCGTGGCCGGTCTGGCCGCGATCGGTACGGCGACGTCGCTGGGCGCGATTACCTATGCCTTTGACGTACGTCCCGAAGTTGCGGAGCAGATCGAGTCCATGGGGGCCGAGTTCGTGTTCCTCGAGTTCGACGAGTCCGAATTGCCCGACGGCGCGGCGACCGGAGGCTATGCGCCGCCGTCCAGCCCCGAATTCCAGGCCAAGCAGCTTGAAAAGTTCCGCGAAATTGCGCCGGACATGGATATCGTCATCACCACGGCCCTGATCCCGAACCGGCCCGCGCCGGTGCTGTGGACCAAGGACATGGTCGAGTCGATGAAACCGGGCAGCGTGATCGTCGACCTTGCCGCCGAACGTGGCGGCAATTGCGAACTGACCGTGATGGACGAAAAAATCGTGACCGATAACGGCGTTACGATTATCGGCTATACCGATTTCCCGTCGCGCATGGCGGCGCAGAGCTCGACGCTCTATGCCAACAACATCCGTCACATGATGGCCGATCTCACGCCTGAAAAGGACGGGGCGATCAATCATGACATGGAAGATGACGTCATCCGCGGTGCCACCATCACCCATGACAAGGAAGTCACCTTCCCGCCGCCACCGCCCAAGGTGCAGGCGATCGCGGCCAAGCCCAAGGAAAAACCGAAGGAACTGACCGCGGAAGAGAAGCGCGCGCAGGAAGTGGCCGAGTTCAAGGCCCAGACCAAGCAACAGGTGACGCTGATCGCGGTGGGCGCGGTGGTGCTGCTCGGGGTCGGTCTCGTCGCCCCGGCGAGCTTCATGCAGCATTTCATCGTCTTCGTGCTCTCGGTCTTTGTCGGGTTCCAGGTGATCTGGAACGTGTCGCACTCGCTGCATACGCCGCTGATGGCCGTCACGAACGCGATCAGTTCGATCATCATTCTTGGGGCGCTGATGCAGATCGGCTCAAGCAGCTTACTCGTGATCATACTCGCTGCGCTTTCCATTTTCATGGCGGGGATCAACATCTTCGGCGGCTTTCTTGTCACCCGGCGGATGCTCGCCATGTTCCAGAAATCCTAAGGAGGCCGTAGCATGGAATTCGGATTCACGACGGCGGCCTATGTGGTCGCGGCAGTTCTCTTCATCCTGTCGCTGGGCGGTCTTTCCGGCCAGGAGAGCGCAAAACGCGCTGTCTGGTACGGTATCGTGGGCATGGCGCTGGCGATCTTTGCCACGCTGATCGGGCCCGGATCGGGTCTCTGGCTGTTGTCGCTTCTGCTGATCGCTGCCGGTGGCGCGATCGGCTATGTGGTGGCACAGCGCGTTCAGATGACCGAGATGCCCCAACTGGTCGCGGCGATGCACAGCCTCGTCGGCCTTGCGGCGGTCTTCGTCGGCTTCAACGCGCATTTCGAACTGGGCAACGTGCTGGCGATGGACGACGCAGCCAGGAAATCTCTCGACGGGTTCGCGGCGCTTCTGGCCAAGAAGGATGCGGTAGAGATCAACATCCTGCGCGTCGAACTGTTCCTCGGCATCTTCATCGGTGCGATCACCTTTACCGGATCGGTCATCGCCTATGGCAAACTGGCGGGCAAGGTGACGTCTGCTGCAACCAAGCTGCCCGGCGGTCACGCACTGAATGCCGGTGCGGCGGCGTTGTCGCTGATCTGTCTGATCTGGTATTTCAACACCGGTGGCTTCCTGCCGCTGCTGCTGATGACGCTTGCGGCGCTGTTCATCGGCTACCACCTGATCATGGGCATCGGCGGCGCCGACATGCCGGTCGTGGTGTCGATGCTGAACAGCTACTCTGGCTGGGCCGCGGCGGCGATCGGCTTCTCGCTGGGCAACGATCTGCTGATCGTGGTCGGCGCGCTGGTCGGTTCGTCGGGTGCGATCCTGTCCTACATCATGTGCAAGGCGATGAACCGTCACTTTGTCAGCGTGATCCTTGGCGGTTTCGGCGGTACGTCGGGCCCGGCGATGGAAGTCGAGGGCGAGCAGGTCGCGATCGAGGCCGACGGCGTGGCGCAGGCACTGAACGATGCCGACAGCATCATCATCATCCCGGGCTACGGGATGGCGGTTGCGCAGGCTCAGCAATCGGTCAGCGAACTGGTCCGCAAGCTGCGCGCCAAGGGCAAGAATGTGCGCTTTGCGATCCACCCGGTTGCCGGGCGTCTGCCGGGGCACATGAATGTGCTTCTTGCCGAAGCCAAGGTGCCTTACGATATCGTGCTGGAAATGGACGAGATCAATGATGACTTCCCCAATACCGATGTTGCCATCGTGATCGGTTCGAACGACATCGTGAACCCGGCGGCGCAGGAAGATCCCAACAGTCCCATCGCCGGCATGCCGGTGCTGGAATGCTGGAAGGCCAAGCAGGTCTTTGTCTCCAAACGCGGTCAGGGCACCGGCTATTCCGGCATCGAGAACCCGCTGTTCTTCAAGGAGAATACCCGGATGTTCTACGGTGACGCGAAAGAGTCGCTCGACAAGCTGTTGCCGATGATCGAGTGACCTGACGCAACGCGACGAAAAAGAGCCCCTGCCGGATATCCGGTGGGGGCTTTTTCATTTCAGGGTGCGGCGCGTCATCAAGGCAGGCCGGCATTTCAAACCCCTGAAATTGCGGCGGAGAAACGGGTTGCGCCATGTTTTTTGTCCGAATGACTGGCCATGCGTTATTTTCAGGCAGTTGCGTTTGCATGGCCCGGGTATACCAATGTATTCCTTTAACTGATTGAATTTATATGATTTAGCGCCAATTGTGCCCGGTTCTCGCGGGCGCTCTGACAGGACGGTCTGATGCCCCAAATCGAAGATCACCCATTACGCTATCGACTGGCAAACGAACTGCATGCCCGCCCGTTTCCTGAAATCCAAGCGGGCAGCAGCGTCGTATTCGTCGCGATCAAGCAACCGAACGAAGCGGTCAGCCGCGATCGGGGCGCGGATCTTTCCCACCTGATCGCGCTGCTGGACCGTCATGGCGCGCCACATCCGCAGCCCGGTGCGACGCATTACAGCAACCGTATCGGTCAGCACGTCCTGAAATGGGAGCAACATACCGAATTCGTAAGCTACACCGCCTATCGCGACGGCGTGTCGAGCCGACCGTTCGACCCGGCCGATTTCGAAGTGTTTCCCGAAGATTGGCTTGAGACCGCACCGGGACAGCGGATCACATCGGCGATGGTCCGGGTGGAGCCACGGCCTGCTGACCAGGAGATCACGCGCAAGCTGGCCGACTGGTTCGTGCCCGAGAGCACGGCCATCGCGCATGTGCTGGACGAGAGTGCGATCATGTCGGGCGATTTCCGCATCGACCCCGCCGGACATTTGCGGTTCGCCGTTTTCGTTGAAGAGCAGACCAGCGAGTCGCGCATCGGTCGGCTGATTCAGCGCATCTGCGAAATCGAAACCTATAAATCCATGTCGATGCTCGGGTTTTCTCGCGCCAGAGAGATGTCGACGCAGATCGCCCAGCTCGACAACAACCTCGCGGCGCTGATGACGGAAATGACACGGGGCACAACGCCGCCGGACGTGATCCTGCCCGAGCTGTTGTCGATTTCCTCGCAGCTCGAGACCCTGGCGGCGAATTCGTCGTTCCGGTTTGGGGCGACCGGTGCCTATGAGGCGTTGGTGAACGAGCGTATCCGGGTGTTGCGTGAAGCGCGGTTTCACGGGCGGCAGACCTTTGGCGAGTTCATGATGCGCCGTTATGCGCCCGCGATGCGCACGGTCAAATCAACCGAGACACGGCTGCAATCGCTGGCCGACCGGGCGATCCGGGCGGGTGATCTGCTGCGAACCCGCGTTGACGTCGAGCGCAGCGCGCAGAACCAGGCCCTGCTTGAGAGCATGGATCGCCGCGCCGACCTGCAACTGCGCCTGCAACATACGGTCGAGGGATTGTCGGTGGTGGCCATCAGCTATTACGCCGTTTCGCTTGCAGGATACCTGCTCTATCCGCTCGCCGGCGCGACCGGGCTCAGCAAGGGAATGCTGACCGCGCTGGTGACACTGCCGGTGATCGCGATGGTCTGGTGGATGGTGCGTCGTATTCGCCGCAAGATGGAGTGACGCGGGCTGCCTGCGAGGGCCACAACGGGACGCTCCGAACCGGTTATCTGCCGCGAATGCGCGGGTCCAGCGCATCGCGCAGCCCGTCCCCCAGGTAATTGACGCTGAGCACGGTCAGCGAAATCGCCGCACCCGGCCAGATCACCCGTTCGGGATAATCCTGAAGATAGTCCGTGCCGTCAAAAAGCAGCCGCCCCCATGTCGGGAAATCCGGTGGAAAGCCGAGACCGAGGAAAGACAGGCTGCTTTCGGTGATGATCGCGGTGGCAATCCCCAGCGTCGCCGAGACCATGATCGGGCTGAGGACATTGGGCAGGATATGCCGCGCGATCATCTTGCTGTCGGTGGTGCCGATGCTGCGGGCCGCCAGAACGAATTCCCGTTCCTTCAGTGCCAGTACATCGCCACGAACGATGCGGGCGGTGGGCATCCAGCTGGTGATGCCGATGGCGCAGACGATCAGGATGAAGATGCCCTGTTCCGCGCCGAACGCCGCGCTGAGCGGCTCGCGAAAGAGCAGCATCATCACCAGCAGCAGCGGCAGGAGAGGCAGGGCGAGGAACAGATCCGTCAGCCGCATCAGCGGGCCGTCGAGCCTGCGAAAATAGCCGGCGATCACCCCGACGAAGGACCCGAGGAACAGCGCCAGCAGCATTGCCGTCATGCCCACGGAAACCGAGGTTTGCCCGCCGGACATCATGCGTGACAGGATATCGCGCCCCAGTTGATCGGTTCCAAAGGGATGCGCGAGGCTTGGCCCCTGGTTGCGGGCGCGAATGTCGATCTGGGTCGGCTCAATGGTCCAGACATAAGGGCCGAGATAAACCGTCAGGATGATCAGCAGGAACAGGATGCCGCCCCAGAGCGCGCCCTTGTGGGTCTTGAACTGATCCCACACATCCAGCCATCGGCTGCGAGGCGGGCGGTCCGGCACGGGGCCGCCTGCAACGGTCACGCCCGGATCATGCGCGGCGAGCGCGGCGATTTCATCGACCGGATCGGATGACCTGTCGTGTCGCGGGTCAGTCATAGCGGATCCTCGGGTCAAGAATGCCGTAAAGAACATCGGCGATCAGGTTGAACAGGACGATCAGCACCGCAAAGATAAAGGCCAGCGTCTGCACCATCGGCAGGTCGTTCGCCTGAATGGAACTGATCAGCAACTGGCCGATTCCGTTCACCTTGAACACCTGTTCGGTGATGATGGCACCGCCAAAGATCGCGGGCACGCCAAGCGCGATCACCGTCACCACCGGAATCATCGAGTTGCGCAGCACATGCACCATGACCACGAAATACTCGCTGATGCCCTTGGCGCGGGCGGTGCGCACGTAATCCTGGTTCAGGTTGTCCAGCATCGAGGCGCGCATGAAGCGGCTGATCTGGGCAGTGATCTGGAGCGCGAGCACCATGACCGGCATGATCATCTGTCGCAATTGTACGACAAAGCTGTTCCAGTCGGTCACCTCATGGGTGGTGTCGTAGATCGAGGGGAACCAGCCGAGATTCACCGAAAAGATGACGATCACCAGCACCCCCGAAAAGAATGGCGGCACCGAAAAGCCGATCATCGACACGAAGGTGCCGGCCTGATCGAACCATGAATATTGCCGGTAGGCCGAGTATATGCCGATGGGCAGGGCGATCAGGATACCCACGACATAGGCGGTGCCCACCACCCAGAGGGTTTGCGGAATGCGCTGGACCACAATGTCCATGACCGGTGAGCGGGTTTGCCAGCTCAGAACGCGCAGCTTGCCATCCGCCAGATGGGTGCCGAACACATGGTCGATCAGGATCTGCGGTTCGATCCAGAAGAACTGCACCACCCATTTCCAGAAACGTAGCGGAACCGGCTCACCCAGCCCGAGCGCCCTGCGCATCTCTTCCCTGACTTCTACCGGCACCGTCAACGGCACCTGCGACATCGGGTCTCCGGGGGCCAGTTCCAGCAACAGGAAGATGATCAGGCTGATGAAGAGAAGCGTCGGTACTGCCAGGACCAGTCGTCGGATCGTGAAGGTCAGCATTCAGTGGCCCTTGCGGCTTGTTCTTGTTGCGACGATGCCGCGCCCCGAAACGAATGGGGGCGCGGCAGGTCGGCGGATCAGGCAGCAGGGCCGTTACTTGCGGTACCAGTCGGCGACATTCCACAATTCGGAATCCCACACGTTCATGATGACGCCCCCCAGCGAATTCGCCTGTGCAGAGTTGCGGCCCCGGTGCGTCAGCGGAATCATGATATAGTCCTGCATCAGGATGTCATTCAGCTCTTTGGCGAGGCGGGCGCGTTCGTTCAGGTCGCCGGTAACGGCCATTTCCGCCACCAGCGCATCATACTCCTCGGAGCAGAAGCGCATCATGTTGTTGCCCTGCCACTGGGTTTCCGGGCGCGGGAACTCTTCGCAGATCCAGTTGGCCATGTAAGCCTCGGGGTCGGTGCCGTCAAAATTGTTGGTGAACATCTCGATATCGGCAAAGAACTTTTCGAACGTGTCGGGCGATCCCGGATCCGAGCCGAAGAACACGGAGGCATCGATGCTGCGCAGTTCGGTCTCCACGCCGATCTGCGACCACCAGTCCTTGATCAGCGCCTGATAATCCTGCCGTACCGCATTGACCGAGGTCTGGAACAGGATCGACAGGCGCACGCCATCCTTGGCGCGGATGCCATCGGGTCCGCGCACCCAGCCCGCGTCGTCCAGCAGCTTGTTGGCTCCTTCAATGTCCTGCACAAGGCATCCGTCATTGGCGGTGGACGCATAGATCGCGGGTGCGGGCAGCACATTGCAGGTCAGCTTGCCGAAATCACCATAACCGATTTCCGTCAGGAGGGCGCGGTCGATTGCCATCGACAAGGCCTGGCGCACCGCCTTGTCGGTCATGAAGGGGTGCGGATGCTTGGCGGTGCCACGCTCGTCACCAAGAGCGGGATCCACATCGGTCAGGTTGACATGCAGGCGCTCGACCTGGGTGCCGAAATCGACGATGTTCCTGCCCTTGCCGGCCGCTTCCATGCGTTTGAGCACTTCGGGCGCGAGTTGCAGATTCCAGGCATAATCGAACTCGCCGGTTTCCATGACCGCACGGCCCGCCGCCGCGGCATCGCCGCCGCCTTTCAGCGTCATGGTCGCAAAGGCGGGCTTGTCCGGATCGCGATAGTTTTCATTCGCCGCGAGGGTGACCACATCGTTGGGGCGGAATTCGGTCACGGTGAACGGGCCGGTGCCGATCGGATTGAAGTTGGCCTCGGTGCATTCCGGTGCCTTGGGGCCAAGACAATCCTTGAACTGCGCTTTCTGGATGATCGGCGCCTGAGCTCCGACGAACGGGCCATAGGGGAACGGCTTGGGCACGCCGAACCTGATCACAACTGTCCGCTCATCCGGGGTTTCCACATCGATGACATCGCCGAATTTCTCGGATTGGGCACATCCGCCGCCCTCGGCGGTGCAGTATTCCCAGGTAAATTTCACGTCCTCGGAGGTGACGGGCGTGCCGTCCGACCACAACAGTCCCTCCTTGAGCGTCCATGTGATCGATTTCAGATCCTCGCTGACACCGCCATTGGCGACGGTCGGCACGTCCTCCGCGAGCCAGGGCACAATGTTGCCGTCCTGATCGTAGCGCGCGAGCGGTTCGATCACCAGCGAAGCGGCTTCTAGATCCTTGAGGCCGCCGGAAAGATAGGGGGTCATGATCGACGGCGCTTGCCAGTAGATCACCTTGAGTTCGCCGTCCGATCCACGCTCTGCAAATGCTGAAGGTGCAACCGCTGTTCCTGCGATTGCACCAAGCAACAGGGCTCTGATAGTCATGTCGTTCTCCTTGTTGGACGCTTTCACGCCTCTCCCCGCATGAAACTGCAGGTGTTTCTTGTGCTGCAGCAGGGACATGCAGGAGATACAATGACGGGTTAAAACAATACGTTGTTTTTAGCGACGTCCCTTGCGGCACTTGTCTGCTTATCGAAACAGAGTTTGCAGAAAATGCAAGAGTTGCCTTTCCTGAATTCAACCGGAGGGTTTGACAGCGGTGTCACTCGCGCCGTAGCCTTCGAATTTGTCAATCCCGGAGAACGTCTTTGCTGGATCAACCGATTGCGCAGATCAAGGGTCTCAGGGTCGAGTTCCAGACCAAGGATGGTCCAGTGGTCGGTGTCGAGGATGTCTCCTTTGACGTCAATCCGGGCGAAACCGTCTGTATCGTCGGAGAGTCGGGGTCTGGCAAATCGGTGACATCGCTTTCCCTCATGCGGCTGGTCGAATTCGGTGGCGGTCGCATCGGTGCGGGACGGCTGGTTTTCGATCGCCGTGATGGCGAGCAGATCGACGTCGTGCAGGCCGACCAGGGCCTGATGCGGCAGATTCGCGGCAATGAGATCGGGATGATCTTTCAGGAGCCGATGACTGCGCTCAATCCGGTGTTCACGGTCGGGCGGCAACTCACCGAAGGCCTGCGGGTGCACAAGGGGCTGTCACGGGCCGAGGCCACGGAGTGCGCGTTGGCGTTGCTGCGCGAGGTGCGCATCCCCGAACCGGAACGGCGGCTGAAACAATATCCGCATGAACTGTCCGGCGGCATGCGGCAGCGGGTGGTGATCGCCATGGCGATGGCGTGTGAACCCCGGCTGTTGATCGCCGATGAACCGACAACCGCGCTGGATGTCACGATTCAGGCCGAAATCCTGGCGCTCATGGACAGGCTCAAGCGCGAGACCGGCACGGCGGTAATGTTCATCACCCATGACATGGCGGTGGTGGCACAGATGGCGGACCGCGTGGTGGTCATGTTCCGTGGCCGCAAGGTCGAGGAAGGCAGCGTCGAGCAGATTTTCGAGGCGCCGCAACATGACTATACCAAGGCGCTGCTGGCGGCGGTACCCAAGCTCGGCGAGATGCGCGGCAAGCGCGCGCCGGAACCGATGAAACTGCTGGGAGCGCGCGCGCAGAAAATCGCCCCGATCACCGGCACGGATGATGTGTTGCTGACCGTGCGCAACCTGACGACGCGTTTCCCGGTCAAGGGCGGATTCTTCAGGCGGACGGTTGCCAATGTCCACGCGGTCGAGGACCTGTCCTTTACCCTCAATCGCGGCCAGACGCTCAGCCTCGTGGGCGAGTCGGGGTGTGGCAAGTCCACCGCCGGCCGCTCGATCCTGCGTCTTGTCGAACCGATGGCGGGCGAGGTCAATCTGGATGGGGTCGATATTCTGGAGCTTGGCGCACGCGGACTGCGTGATGCGCGGCTGGATATGCAGATGATCTTTCAGGATCCTTTCGCCTCGCTCAATCCGCAGATGCAGTTGATGGACCAGGTGGCCGAGCCTCTGCGCAATTACGGCTCCAACTCCGCCGCATCGATCCGTGACCGGGTGGCGATGTTGTTCGACCGGGTCGAACTGCCGCGCGGTTTCATGCGTCGTTATCCGCATGAACTTTCGGGCGGACAACGGCAGCGGGTGGCCATCGCCCGCGCGCTGGCGCTCAATCCCAAGCTGATCATCGCCGATGAGGCGGTCAGCGCGCTGGACGTGTCGGTACAGGCGCAGGTTCTGAACCTGATGATGGAACTGCAGGCGGAACTCGGCCTGTCCTTCCTGTTCATCAGTCATGACATGGCCGTGGTCGAGCGGGTCAGCCATCAGGTTGGCGTGATGTATCTGGGCCGGATCGTCGAACTCGGGCCGCGCGCCCGGGTTTTCGAGAATCCGCAGCATCCCTATACACAGGCCTTGATGAAAGCGGTTCCGATTGCAGACCCGCGTCGGCGCAAATCCGAGAAGGACCTCGATTTCAAGCCGATCCCGTCGCCGATCCACGGCGTCGATTACCAGCCCGCCCCGTCGCTCTATGACGAGGTCGAGCCGGGGCACTATGTGCTGACGACCGACAGTGGCTACTGATTGAACCGCAACCGCACAAGGCGGCGCTGTTTGCGCATGTCGGTCCGCTCGAACCGGACGCGGACTATTGCGCCGTGGTCTGTGGGTCGGGCGACATTGCACAGGCACATCAACCCGAGGAATACATCGAAATCGCGCAGTTTCAGGCCGGCGTCGATTTCCATGTAAAAACGGCTGGCAAGATTGCAGCATGGCTAGCAGCCCTCTGCGCGGATCCGGTTGAGCGTTGCAGGACAGAGGCGTAGAACATGGGGCAGTTCCGCTCGACGCCTTGCAAGAATCAGGAGATATTCCCATGCCTGTCAAGAACCGCTTTGCAGAAATGCAGGATGAGATCACTGCCTGGCGTCGTGATATTCACGAGAATCCCGAAATCCTGTTCGAGACCCACCGCACCAGCGCGCTTGTCGCGGACAAGCTGAAAACCTTCGGCTGTGACGAGGTGGTGACCGGCATCGGTCGTACCGGGGTTGTCGGGGTCATCAAGGGCAAAACCGACACGCAGGGCAAGGTGATCGGGTTGCGGGCGGATATGGATGCGCTGCCGATCCACGAGGCAACGGGGCTTGACTATGCCAGCAAGACGGACGGTGCGATGCATGCCTGTGGCCATGACGGGCATACCGCCATGCTGTTGGGTGCCACCAAATACCTTGCCGAGACCCGGAATTTCGACGGCACCGTGGTGGTGATTTTCCAGCCCGCCGAAGAAGGCGGCGGTGGTGGTCGCGAAATGTGCGAGGATGGCATGATGGAGCGGTGGGGCATTCAGGAGGTGTACGGGATGCACAACTGGCCGGGTCAGCCCGTCGGCAGTTTCGCGATCCGTCCAGGTGCCTTTTTTGCCGCCACCGACCAGTTCGACATCACGCTGAAAGGGCGGGGCGGTCATGCCGCCAAGCCGCATGAGACAGTCGATACCACAGTAATGGCGTCGCATGCCGTGCTGGCGCTGCAAACCATTGCCAGCCGCAATGCCGATCCGGTGGATCAGGTCGTCGTGTCGGTAACGTCGTTTGAAACCTCGTCAAAGGCGTTCAACGTCATTCCGCAAGAGGTCTATCTCAGGGGCACGGTGCGCACCATGAGTGCCGCCATGCGCGACCTGGCCGAACAGCGGATCAAGGAGATCTGCACCGGGGTCGCGGCGACATTTGGCGGTCAGGCAGAGGTGGCCTATTACCGGGGCTATCCGGTGATGGTGAACCATGACGAACAGACGGCCTTTGCCGCCGATGTGGCACGGCAGGTCGCCGGCGCCTGTGAAGACGCGCCGCTGGTGATGGGCGGCGAGGATTTCGCCTTTATGCTCGAAGAGCGCCCGGGCGCTTATATTCTTGTTGGAAATGGCGACACGGCGCCGGTGCATCACCCGGAATACAACTTCAACGACGAGACGATTCCCGCCGGGTGCAGCTGGTGGGCCGGGATTGTCGAACAGCGGATGCCGGCGGCCTGATACCGGATGCGTGTGAAAGGGGCCGGTGCGAGCAGCCGGTTCTTTGACGCGAGCCTCAGCCGGTTTGCCAAAGCTGCCGATAGACGGCTTCAATCCCCTCGGCCTCGGTCGCGGCGCTAAAGCGCGTGCCGGCGACCTCGCGTGCCGCTGCGGACATCTCGGCGTAGCGGGCGCCATCGGTCAGAAGGCCGAATGCCACATCGGCAACCTCATCCGGGCTGTCCTGGTCAACGATCACTCCGGCGCGTCCATCGACCGAAAAGGCGCGGTAATATCCGGCGTCGCTACCGATGAAGGGCAGGCCGCTCGCCATGCCTTCGAGTGGAACCATGCCATAGCCTTCGTACCGGGGCAGCTGCACCACTAGCGACAGGGCGCGCATCAGCGACGGCAGCTGATCCGCAGGAACCTCACCCGGAAAGAGGATCCTGTCGGTGAGCTGTGCCGCCGCGATCTGTTCCTGCAAGTGCCGCTGGAACCCGGCATGTTCCCGTGTCGCCCGTCCGATCACCAGAGCGACGGCATCGGGCAACCTGGGCAGCAGGCGCAGCATGGCGGCGACGAACCGGTCCGTGCCCTTTTCCGGGCGAATGCGGCCCACCGTCGCGAGCCCCATCGTGCCGCCATACCCAAGGGCCGCCCAGCCCGCCGCGCGGTCGCGTGCCGGGGTGAACAGGTCGGTATCGACCCCGTGTGGCACCACTGCGCGGACATGGGGCACATACGCTGCCGCCGTGTCGGTCGTGGCGATCACCGCGTCCATGCGGCTGATCAACCAGCGGGGATAGGCCGAGTGCCGACGCTGCGCTGCCGAGGTAAACACGATACGGATGGGCAGGCGCAGCACGTCGCGGGCCCAGATCGCCGCCCGCATTTCTGGATTGCGGCGCACATGCCAGATCGAAAAGGGACGATCCGGCGGCGGGGTCCGGGACAAGGCGCGTGCCCTTGCGACAGAGATCGGCGCGGGGCAGCCGGGCAGGGGGTGGCCCACAAGGTGCAGGTCGTGAAGCCGTGCCTGTTGTCGCAGCACATTGGCGGCGGTCGCCGACACGCCGGTGAAGCGCGGGTTCAGGTTGGTCACGAACAGTTCAGCCACGGGGCGCAAGCCCCAGAGCCGAACAGAGCGTGGTGACCAGACCGGCCAGCTTGTCCTGCTGGCTGGCGACGAATGCACGTGCTGCTGCGCGCGCCTGTTCCAGGGTGTCCGGATCGTCCAGCCAGCCACGCATCCCGTTCGCAAGGCTCGCCGCGTCGGAAACCTCGACCGCGCCGCCCATGTCGAACAGCGGGGCATAGGTTTCGGCGAAATTGCTGACATGCGGGCCGGTCATCACTGCGGCCCCGGCCTGTGCGACCTCATAGGGATTGTGGCCCCCGATGGGGCGCAGCGAGCCTCCGAGAAACACCAGCGGGCTGAGCGCATACCATGTTCCGGTCTCGCCCAGGGTGTCAGCCATGTAGACCTGTATGTCGTCGGTGATCGGCTCCTGCGCGGTGCGGCGCGCCATGCTCAGCCCCGCGTCGCGCACCAGTGTTGCAACGTCATTCCCGCGTTCCGGATGGCGCGGCACCAGTATCAGGCACAGGTCCGGATGGTCCTGCAGCAGCGTCTGATGCGCCTGAAGCACCACCTGTTCCTCGCCGGGATGTGTCGAACTGGCAACCCAGGCCGGACGATCGCCGAGCGCGCGGCGCATCTGTTCCAGGGTATCGTGATCCACCGGTAGAGGCGCAGAGGTCGCCTTGAGGTTGCTACCCACCTCGACCCGCGCGGGATCGGCCCCGATCGACAAAAGCCTGTCGGCGATCTCGGCATTCTGTGTCAGCATCAAATCGAATCGGTCGAGCACAAAGCGCGCTGTCGCCGGCACCTTTTGCCAGGTCGCGGCGGATTTTTCCGAAAGACGTGCGTTGAGCAGGGCGAGCGGGACACCGCGCTGGTGCCCCTCGGCGAGAATGCCGGGCCATAACTCGCTCTCCACAAAGATACCGGCGTCGGGTTGCCAGTGATCGTAAAACCGACGGATCGGACCGGGCGCGTCCAGTGGCGCAAATTGATGCCGGGTGCGCGGGGGCAGCCGCCGCGCGATCAGCGCCGCCGAGGTCGCCGTGCCGCTGGTGATGAGGAACTCCGCATCCGTCAGATAGTCGCCCATATGCGTGATCAGCGTGAGCACCGACAGGCTCTCTCCGACACTGGCCGCGTGAAACCAGATCAACCGCCCGGCGGGGCGGTGTTCGCTGGCATTGCCCAGACGTTCATGCATGCGGCGCGGGCTGACGTCGTGGCGGCGCAGCTTGCGCGCCACCAGCAGATAGGCCAACGGCGACAACACCCTCGCGGCGCCCCGATAAAGGTGAAACAGAGCCGTCGGCCTGGCGACGGGGCGGGCCATCAGCCGCCCGTGTGGCTCATGTGGCGCGACATCTGCCCGTCCGGGCGCTGACGGGAATAATCGAAATCATGACCCTTGGGCTTGTGCGCGATGGCCGCCCGGATTGCCTCGCGCAAGGGGGCTTCGGTGTCCGGGTGATCGCGCAGCGCGGCGCGCAGATCCGCGTTGTCTTCCTGCCCGAGGCACATGAACAACTCACCCGTGCAGGTCAGCCGCACGCGGTTGCAGCTTTCGCAGAAATTATGGGTCAGCGGCGTGATGAAACCGATTTTCTGCCCGGTCTCTTCGAGGCGGACATAACGCGCCGGGCCGCCGGTGCGTTCCGCCAGATCGGTGACGGTGTAATGCTCGGCATAGGTGCGACGCACATCCTTGAGTGACCAGTATTGCCCGATCCGGTTCTCGTTCCCGATGTCGCCCATCGGCATGACCTCGATCCAGGTCAGATCCATGTCCCGTTCGGCGCACCACCTTGTTATTGCCGGCAGTTCCTCTTCGTTGAACCCCTTGAGCGCGACCGCGTTGATCTTGACCCTCAGGCCAGCGCGCTGGGCGGCGTCGATCCCGCGAATGACCTGTGGCAGGCGGCCCCAGCGGGTGACTTCCGCAAATTTGGCGTCATCCAGCGTGTCGAGCGAGATATTCACCCGGCGCACGCCGGCGGCATAGAGGTCATCCGCAAAGCGTTCAAGCTGGCTGCCATTGGTGGTCAGGGTCAGTTCCCTCAGCGCGCCGCTCTCCAGATGACGGGTCATCGAGTCGAAAAACGTCATGATGCCTTTGCGCACCAGAGGTTCACCACCGGTGATGCGCAGCTTCTCCACGCCAAGTCCGATGAAGGTGGAACACATGCGGTCCAGTTCCTCCAGCGTCAGAAGCTCTTTCTTGGGCAGGAAGGTCATGTTTTCCGACATGCAATAGACACAGCGAAAATCACACCGGTCGGTGACGGAAACGCGCAGATAGGTAATGGCGCGGGCAAAGGGATCAATCAGGGGCGCAGTCATGTGATATAGGTAAAGCGCGGGCCGCGACGCGACAAGGGGCATAAGGTCGGAGTTCCGCAAATGCGCGCATTATCCGCCGGGATGATTGCCCGCGTTCGGGGTGCTCATTCCGGCAGGATGCCCGTGGGCAGCCCATCAATGGTCTTTCGGTTTCGTTCATCCCAATAGCCGGAAATGCCGTCTGGCCCGCGATCTTGCGTCCATTTGTCGAGCGTATCCCGCTCGCCCTCGAAGGACATGAAGGGAACCTGATATCCGCAGGACGCCTGTACGATACCAACGGTCAGGTCATAGACCTGTCTTGCGCCGATATGGGGCGGAAATTGGCGGTTCAGGTCGTGCCAGTCGTGATCGCGGGGATGAACGGTGCGGGCCTGACCATATGCGCGCAGGATCAGGGGACGTTTTCCAAAGCTGCACCACATCACGGTCATGCGATTGACCCGTGCCAGATGACCGGCGGTTTCATTGCCCGACCCCGTCAGGTTGCGCCAGACGAGCCGGGTCGGAGAAAGCACGCGCAGCGAGTCACCCCCCTTTGGCGAGAGATTGACCCGCCCGCTCTCATCGGCCGTGGCGACAAAGAACAGATGCTGGGCCGCGATGAACTCCTTGTGCCTGTCATCGAGACTGTCGAATTGCTTGGCCATCTATTCGACCGTGACCGATTTCGCGAGATTGCGCGGTTGATCCACATCCGTGCCCTTGGCGACGGCCGTGTGATAGGCCAGCAACTGCGCCGGGACCGCATAAAGGATCGGCGCAAGCGATGTGTGGATATGCGGCATGCGGATCGTGTCCCAGACGCCATCGCTGGCTTCGGTGATGCCACGATCGTCCGAGACCAGGATCACCTTGCCCCGACGTGCCATGACCTCCTGCATGTTGGACACCGTCTTGTCAAACAACGTGTCGCGCGGTGCCATGACCACCACCGGCATATGCTTGTCAATCAGGGCGATCGGGCCGTGCTTGAGTTCACCTGACGCATAAGCTTCAGCGTGAATATAGCTGATTTCCTTGAGTTTTAGCGCGCCTTCAAGTGCCAGCGGATACATCTGTCCACGCCCCAGAAACAGCACGTCACGGGCTTCGCTCAGGCGTTGGGCCGCGGCCTTGATCGTGTCGTTCTGATCGAGCGCGACATTCAGGATCGCCGGCAGCCCGCGCAGGGCCGCGATGTGGTCGGCTACCGTATCTTCGTCCAGTTCGCCGCGATCCGACGCGGCCTTGATTGCCAGGATCAGCAGCACGACGAGTTGACAGGTAAAGGCCTTGGTCGAGGCGACGCCGATCTCGATGCCGGCGAGGATCGGCAGGGCGAGATCGCTTTCGCGTGCGATGGAACTCTCGGGGACATTGATCACCGAAACGATCTGCTGCGCCTTGCCGCTGCAATAACGCAGTGCCGCAAGCGTATCGGCGGTTTCGCCCGACTGGCTGACGAACAGGGCGAGCGTTCCCTCGGTGATCGGCGGTTCGCGATAGCGGAACTCGGACGCGACATCGACCTCGACGGGCAGTCGCGCGATCTGTTCGAACCAGTATTTCGCCGTGAGGCAGGCATAATATGCCGTGCCACAGGCAACCATGGTGATCCGCTTGACGCGGGTGAAATCGATGCCGTCACCGGGCAGGTTGACCGTGTCTTCGCCGCTGGGCAGGTAGTGACGTATGGCGTCGCCGATCACTTCGGGCTGCTCGGCGATTTCCTTGGCCATGAAATGCTTGTGCCCGGCTTTGTCGACACTGGTGCTGGCCAGCTTGATCTTCTTGATGGCGCGGTTGGCGAGCTTGCCTCTGGCATCGTGGATGGTAACGCCCTGACGGGTCACGACGGCCCGGTCACCCTCTTCCAGATAGGTGATACGGTCGGTGAGGGGCGCCAGCGCGATGGCGTCGCTGCCCACGAACATCTCGCCGTCGCCATGTCCGATCGCCAGCGGAGAGCCCTTGCGCGCGGCAATGATCAGATCGTCATTTCCGTCAAACAGGAACGCCAGCGCAAAGGCGCCCTCCAGCCGCGCGATGGTCTTGTAGGCGGCTGCAATCGGATCGTTGCCCTGCGACATGTAATGCTCGGTCAGCAGCGCGACCGTTTCCGTATCGGTATCGGTGGTGAACCGGATGCCTTCTTCGGCCAGTTCGGCGCGCAATTCGCGGTAATTCTCGATGATGCCGTTGTGAACCACCGCCACGCCGCCGGCGCGATGCGGGTGGGCGTTCTTGACCGAGGGCGCGCCATGTGTCGCCCAGCGGGTGTGCCCGATCCCGGACTTTCCGGGGAGCGGCTCGTGAACCAGCAGGTCGCTCAGGTTGACCAGCTTGCCCACCGCGCGCCGCCGGTCCAGGACACCGTCATTCAGCGTCGCGATGCCGGCGCTGTCATAACCCCGGTATTCCAGCCGCTTGAGAGCCTCGACCAGTATGGGCGCCACCTCGTGACTACCCAGGACACCTACAATACCACACATGATTACCGTTCCTTGTCGCGTCTGGCCTTCTTGGCCCTTAATATCTCAAACAGTTTCCGGGCGCGATCGGGCTTGTTTTCCTGCTTGCTTCTGGAGATCGCCATCGCGTCATCCTCGACATTGCGGGTGATCACCGATCCGCTTGCGGTCATCGCATGGTCACCGACCGAAACCGGAGCCACCAGCATGGTATTGGAACCGATAAAGGCATCCGCGCCGATAGTTGTCCGATGTTTCATCACGCCATCGTAGTTGCAGGTGATGGTGCCCGCACCGATATTGGCGCGTGCGCCGACCGACGCATCTCCGACATAGGACAGGTGGTTGACCTTTGCCCCCGCGTCAATGACGGCATTCTTGATCTCGACGAAATTCCCGATCCGCGCGCCTTCGGCCAACTCGGCGCCGGGGCGCAGCCGGGCATAGGGGCCGATCACCGCGCCGCGGCTGACGTGGCAGCCTTCCAGATGCGAAAATGCCCGGATGGTGACACCGGATTCGACGGTAACGCCGGGGCCGAAAACCACGTTCGGCTCGATCACGGTGTCACGCCCGATCACGGTATCCTGGGCCAGATAAACGGTCTCGGGGGCCATCAGCGTCACCCCGAGCGCAAGCAGGTCGGCGCGGGCGCGGGCCTGAAAAACACCATCCGCCGCAGCCAGTTCCGCACGCGAATTCACCCCCAGCGTTTCGCTTTCGTCGCAGGTAACGGCGGTTGCGGACAAGCCCCGCTTGCGGGCATGCGCGACGATGTCGGTGAGATAATATTCTCCGGCGGCGTTGTCATTGTCGATCTCGGCAATCAGTTCGAACAGCAGTCCGGCGTCGCAGGCGACAAGGCCGCTGTTGCACAGGTTGATCTGCCGTTCTTCGTCGGTGGCGTCCTTGAACTCCACGATGCGCTGCACCTGATCGCCCTCTGTGACCAGCCGGCCATAGCGCCCGGGCTCGGCGGCATGAAACCCGAGGATCACAAGGTCGTGTTTCGCGCGTGCCGCCACCATGTGTGCGAGCGTTTCGGGCTGTACGAACGGCGTATCGCCATAAAGCACGACCACATCACCCGAGAACCCGGCCAGGGCCTCGCGCGCCTGATCGACCGCGTGAGCGGTGCCCAATTGTTCGGTCTGCATCACGATCCGGGCGGTTTCACTTTCGTCCTGCGCGACCCTGGCGACCTGCTCGGCGCCGTGACCGGCGACGATCACCACCTCTTGTGGGTCCAGCGCCGCTCCGGCACGCATCGCGTGAAGCAGCATCGGCACCTGCGCGATCGGGTGCAGCACCTTGGGCAGGTCCGACTCCATCCGGGTGCCCTTGCCCGCCGCCAGAATGACCAATGCAATACTCATATGAATTCTCTTTGTGTTTTTGTGCCGACCGTTTTATCCGCTGGGCGTGGCATGGCAAGGCTTGCAGCAATCACACAAGGTTGCGGTATGCAACAGGGGCGGGCGAATTGCCGCCGGTTGGTCAGACGGGGGAACGGATGCGCACGGTTATTTTCGATCTTGATGGAACACTGGCGGACACGTCGGGCGATCTGCTCGCGGCGGCGAATGCCTGTTTTCGCGGGCTTGGCCACGGCAATGTTCTGGTGCCGGAGCACGACGCGGGGGTCGCGCTGCGCGGCGGCAAGATGATGCTGCGGCATGGGTTGGAACGATTGGGTCTCTACGACCCGGCAACGGTGGAAGCGCAATATCCGGTCCTGCTCGCGGCATATCGAGAGGCGATTGACACACATACGGTGCTTTATGACGGTGCGATGGATGCCGTGCAGTCTCTGAAATCCGCAGGTTATGGTGTGGGAATCTGTACCAACAAACCCGAGGCGCTGGCGGACCTGCTGCTGCGTCGTCTGGGGGTGCGCGATGCCTTTGCGTCGTTGGTCGGTGCCGACACGCTGGCAGTGCGCAAGCCCGATCCGGAACCGCTGCGCGAAGCGGCGCGGCGCGCCGGGGGCGACCCGGCCCATTGTGTTCTGATCGGCGATTCCGATACCGACCGAAACACCGCGCGGGCCGCCGGGGTGCCTTCGGTGCTGGTCACGTTCGGGCCATCGGGCGACGATATGGCGGCGTTGCAGCCCGAAGCATTGCTGGATCGGTTCGCCGACCTGCCGGGGATCGTTGCCGATCTGATCGGATAGAGCCTCTGGCGATCGACATGAAACGCCCCGCATCGACCACGGCATTGAGGGCGGGCGACACGGCAGCCCGGTTCGCGCGGGTCTCAGCTGGCCAAAGGGGCTGGGAGTGGCCTCTATATCACGTGTTGGCAATGGTTTGCCGCCGGTTCTGCGGCGTTCTTGCTGGCGGTCGACGCGTGCGTTTCCGGCCTGCCGCCGCATGACAGTTGACCGACTCGGTTCCGGCTGTTATGAGTTTATTGAACGGTCGTTCATTAAATCGGAGGAGGGAGATCGCGATGTTCAACGCTTCAATGCACTTTGACCTGGGCGAGGATGTAAATGCGCTGCGGGACATGGTACATCGCTGGGCGCAAGAACGGGTCAAGCCGCTGGCCGCCGAGATCGACAGTTCGAACGAATTTCCCGCCGAGCTCTGGGCGGAGATGGGCGAACTGGGCCTGTTGGGCATCACCGTTCCCGAAGAGTTCGGCGGCTCGGGCATGTCCTACCTGGCGCATGTCATCGCCGTGGAAGAAATCGCCCGTGCAAGCGCATCGGTTTCGCTCTCCTACGGCGCGCATTCCAATCTCTGCGTCAACCAGATCAAGCTGAACGGCAATGACGAGCAGAAGCGCAAATACCTGCCCGGGCTGGTTTCGGGCGAGCATGTGGGCGCGCTGGCCATGTCCGAAGCGGGGGCGGGCTCCGACGTCGTGTCGATGAAGCTGCGCGCGGAAAAGCGCAATGATCGCTTTGTCCTGAATGGCAACAAGTACTGGATCACCAACGGTCCGGATGCGGATACGCTGGTGGTCTATGCCAAGACCGATCCCGAAGCCGGCAGCAGGGGTATCACCGCCTTTCTGATCGAGAAAAGCTTCAAGGGCTTCTCGACCAGTCCCCATTTCGACAAGCTGGGCATGCGTGGGTCTAACACCGCCGAGCTGATCTTCGAAGATTGCGAGGTGCCGTTTGAAAACGTGCTGGGCGAAGAGGGGCGCGGCGTCGCGGTCCTGATGTCGGGGCTGGATTACGAGCGCGTTGTTCTGGCCGGCATCGGCACGGGCATCATGGCGGCCTGCCTCGATGAGATCATGCCCTATATGGCCGAGCGCAAGCAGTTCGGCAAACCCATCGGCAGCTTTCAGTTGATGCAGGGCAAGATGGCGGACATGTATACCGCGATGAACAGCGCGCGGGCCTATGTCTACGAGGTGGCCAAGGCCTGTGATCGCGGCGACGTGACCCGCCAGGATGCGGCGGCCTGCTGTCTTTATGCTTCCGAACAGGCGATGGTGCAGGCGCATCAGGCTGTGCAGGCGATGGGCGGTGCAGGATACCTGTCCGACAACCCGGTCGGCCGCATCTTCCGCGATGCCAAGCTGATGGAAATCGGCGCCGGCACCAGCGAAATCCGCCGGATGCTGGTGGGGCGCGAGATGCTGGGAACCATGGGCTGAGCCATGCCCGGTCATCGCGACGCCACGTATCGACCCGCGTCGGGATCCGGCTGCTGGATCGCTTGAGTATATGTTGAGGATCGCCTGATAAGGCGCTCATATGAAAAGGAAGTTGTATCTTCCATCAGGCTGCCCGGTGCTCGTCAGACGGCGAGGCCCCGGCAACTCAATCGTCGCGTCGCGGCGCAACAGGAGGCTGAACCGTGAGACTGACATCAAGCGCTCTGCCGTCTTCGGACGGTTTCAAACAGAACCGTGCGGCGCATCTTGAGGCGCTGGAGATCATCCGCGGTGCCGCCGAGGCCGCCCGGATCGGTGGCGGCGAAAAATCCCGCGCGCGCCATGAGAGCCGGGGCAAGATGCTGCCGCGCCGGCGGGTTGCCAACCTGCTGGATGCGGGTTCGCCTTTCCTCGAGATCGGTGCAACGGCGGCGCATGACATGTATGACGGCGCGGCCCCCTGCGCCGGCGTGATCGCGGGGATCGGACGTGTCCAGGGCCAGGAGGTCATGGTGGTCTGCAACGACGCCACGGTAAAGGGCGGCACCTACTATCCGATGACCGTCAAGAAGCACCTGCGCGCGCAGGAGATTGCCGAGGAGAACCACCTTCCGTGCATCTATCTCGTGGACAGCGGCGGCGCCAACCTGCCCAATCAGGACGAGGTGTTTCCGGATCGCGACCATTTCGGGCGGATTTTCTACAATCAGGCCCGGATGAGCGGCAAGGGCATCCCGCAAATCGCCGTGGTGATGGGCTCCTGTACGGCGGGTGGCGCCTACGTGCCGGCGATGTCGGATGTCACCATCATCGTCCGCGAACAGGGCACGATCTTCCTCGCCGGTCCGCCGCTGGTCAAGGCCGCGACCGGCGAGGTGGTCAGCGCCGAGGATCTCGGCGGCGGCGATGTGCATACCCGGCTCTCGGGCGTGGCCGACTATCTCGCCGAGGACGACGCCCATGCGCTGGCATTGGCGCGCCGGGCGGTGGCATCGCTGAACCGGGGCAGGCCCCGGACGGTTCAATGGGAAGCCCCCGAAGAGCCGGCCCACGACCCGGATGAAATCCTCGGCGTCGTGCCCGCCGACCTGCGGACGCCCTATGACATCCGCGAGGTCATCCTGCGGCTTGTGGACGGCAGCCGTTTCGACGAGTTCAAGCCCCGCTTCGGCGAAACGCTGGTAACCGGGTTCGCGCATCTCAAGGGCTGCCCGATCGGGATCATCGCCAATAACGGTGTGCTGTTCTCCGAAGCCGCGCAAAAAGGCGCGCATTTCGTCGAACTCTGCTCGCAGCGGAAAATCCCTCTGGTTTTCCTGCAGAACATTACCGGCTTCATGGTGGGGCGCAAATACGAGAACGAAGGCATCGCGCGGCATGGTGCCAAGCTGGTGACGGCGGTGGCCACCACCAACGTGCCCAAGATCACCATGCTGGTCGGCGGCTCGTTCGGCGCGGGCAATTACGGCATGGCCGGGCGCGCCTATCAGCCACGCTTCCTGTGGACATGGCCCAACAGCCGGATTTCGGTCATGGGCGGCGAGCAGGCCGCCGGCGTCCTGGCGACCGTCAAGCGTGACGCCATCGAGCGCGGCGGCGGTGCATGGTCGCCCGAGGAAGAGGCCGAATTCAAGCGCCCGACAATCGACATGTTCGAACACCAGTCGCACCCGCTCTACGCCAGCGCGCGGCTCTGGGATGACGGGGTGATCGACCCGCGCAAATCACGCGAGGTTCTGGCGCTGAGCCTGTCTGCCGCCCTGAATGCCCCGATCGAAGACACGCGGTTCGGCGTGTTCCGGATGTGAGCCATTCCGGTGGCCTCCCGGGTGCAATGCCGCGCCGGAACCGGCATGGCGCATCCTGTCCGGCATCGGTTTTGCCGCCGCCCGAGGCAAGCGGCGCGTTACGAATGCGCGGCGGTTTTGACCTTTTTCCTGCCTGAAATATCCCGGGGGTCCGGGGGCTGGCCCCCGGCGACCCGAACAGCCAAAGGATCAGAGTGATGTTTGACACGATACTGATTGCCAACCGCGGAGAAATCGCCTGCCGCATCATGGAAACCGCGCAGAAGATCGGCGTGCGCTGCGTCGCCGTCTATTCGGACGCCGATGCCGCGGCCAGGCATGTGCAGATGGCGGACAGGGCGGTGCATATCGGCGGTTCTGCCCCGGCCGAGAGCTATCTGCTGGGCGGGCGCATCATTCAGGCGGCCCGCGAGACCGGCGCGCAGGCGATCCACCCCGGCTATGGGTTTCTGTCCGAAAACCCGGATTTCGTCGACGAGGTGCAGGCCGCCGGGCTGACATTTATCGGGCCGTCCGGCGACGCCATCCGCAAGATGGGCCTCAAGGACGCGGCCAAGGCGCTGATGGAAAAGGCCGGTGTGCCCGTGGTGCCGGGCTATCACGGCGACAACCAGGATCCGGCCCACCTCGCGGCGGCGGCAGAGGAGATCGGCTATCCGGTGCTGATCAAGGCGGTTGCGGGCGGCGGCGGCAAGGGCATGCGGCTGGTGGAAAAGGCGGCGGATTTCGCGGCCGCGCTGGACAGCGCGCGCGGCGAGGCCCGGACCGCTTTCGGCAACGATGCCGTCCTGGTCGAGAAATTCGTCGCCAAACCGCGTCATATCGAGGTGCAGGTCTTTGGCGACGGGACGCGGGCGGTGCACCTGTTCGAGCGGGACTGCTCGTTGCAGCGGCGTCACCAGAAGGTGATCGAAGAGGCACCGGCACCGGGCATGACGGACGACATGCGCGCGGCGATGGGGCAGGCGGGCGTGCGCGCCGCCGAAGCCATCGGCTATGCGGGGGCCGGAACCGTGGAATTCATCGTCGATGCGAGCGAGGGGCTGCGGCCGGACCGCTTCTGGTTCATGGAAATGAACACCCGCCTTCAGGTCGAGCACCCGGTGACCGAGGCGATCACCGGTGTCGATCTGGTGGAATGGCAGTTGCGCGTCGCCTCCGGAGAAGCGCTGCCTGCCGCGCAAGAGGAACTGGCGATCAACGGGCACGCGTTCGAGGCGCGGCTTTATGCCGAGGATGTGCCAAAGGGGTTTCTGCCTGCCACCGGCACCCTGACGCATCTGTCTTTCCCCGACGATTGCCGCGCCGACAGCGGGGTCCGTTCGGGGGACGTGATCTCGCCGTGGTATGATCCGATGATCGCCAAGGTCACGGTACATGGCCCGACCCGCGCGGTGGCGCTGGCCCGGCTGGATCGCGCTTTGGCGCGGACCGAAGTGGCGGGCACGGTTACCAATCTCGCGTTTCTCGGCGCATTGACGCGGCATGCGGGGTTCGCGTCGGGTGATGTGGATACCGGCCTGATCGGGCGCGACATCGACGGTCTGATCGCCACCGCCGACCCGGAACCGCGTCATTGGGTGGCGGCGGGCATGGTTGCGCTTGGCATGACGGGCGGCGACTGGGCGACGGGCTTTACCCTGTGGGGGCCGCTGGTTCGCGCGGTGACGCTCGCGTGGCAGGGCGAACCGGCCGAGTTGCAGATGCGGGCCGACGGCCCTGACCGGCAATCCTGGACCGTGGGTGATCGCGACGTGACCGCGATGCGGGTCGGCGGGCGCTGGTTGGTCGATGGAGAACCGATGCCGGACACCGCCTGCGCCGCAGGTGTCGTCACCGTGTTTGACAGCTATGGCATTGCCTTCGACATCGTCGACCCGCTGGAGCGTGCGGCGGGGGCCGCCGGCGATGGCAATCTGATCGAGGCGCCGATGCCGGGGCTGGTCAAGGCGGTGTTTGCGGAAGTCGGACAAGCAGTTGCTGCGGGCGACCGCCTCGCGGTACTGGAGGCCATGAAGATGGAACACGCGTTGCTTGCGGCGCGCGACGGTATCGTTGCCGAGGTGCTGGCAGCCGCCGGTTCCCAGGTCGAGGCCGGCGCGGCGCTGGTGCGGCTGGAACCCGAAGACGACTGAACGGCACAGGTCATGTAACGGTGGGAGAGACAATGAGCGAGTCGGTAGAGATTTTCGAAGTCGGGCCGCGTGACGGTCTGCAAAACGAAAAGCGCGAGATCCCGGTCGGGGAGAAGGTCGCGCTGGTGGATTGCCTGAGCGGTGCGGGATTCTCGCGGATCGAAGTGGCGAGTTTCGTATCCCCGAAATGGGTACCGCAGATGGCGGGCAGTGCCGAGGTGCTGGCCGGTATCACCCGTGTTCCGGGCGTGCGCTATGCGGCGCTGACGCCGAACATGCGCGGCTATGATGATGCGCTTGCGGCACAGGCTGACGAGATCGCGGTGTTTGCCTCGGCGAGCGAAGGGTTTTCCAAGGCGAATGTGAACGCGACGATCGCCGAATCCATCGAGCGTTTCAAACCCATTCTCGCAGCCGCGCGTCACGTGGATTTGCCGGTGCGCGGATATATTTCCTGCGTGACCGACTGCCCCTATGACGGCAAGACCGATCCCGCGCGGGTCGCCGAACTGGCGGATACGCTGTTTGGATACGGCTGCTACGAAATCTCGC
The DNA here is from genome assembly GCF_041224545.1 of Sedimentitalea sp. XS_ASV28. Classification (NCBI taxonomy): domain Bacteria; kingdom Pseudomonadati; phylum Pseudomonadota; class Alphaproteobacteria; order Rhodobacterales; family Paracoccaceae; genus Sedimentitalea; species Sedimentitalea sp. XS_ASV28. The sequence goes on from NZ_JBGFGP010000166.1 coordinate 140,296, forward strand.
TTGGCGACACGATCGGTCAGGCCACGCCGGACAGCATCGCACGCATGCTGATGGCGGTGCGCAATCATGTGCCGGTGTCGCGGCTGGCCGGGCATTACCACGATACGGCAGGGCGCGCACTCGCCAATATCGATGCGTCGCTGTCGCTTGGGGTGCGGGTGTTCGACGCGGCTGTTGGCGGCCTTGGCGGCTGCCCCTATGCGCCCGGCGCAAGCGGCAATGTCGCCACCGAAGCGGTTGCCGCGCATCTGCAGCGGCAGGGCTATTCGACCGGTCTGAAACCTGATGTGCTGCGCAAGGCGGCGGACATGGCGCGCGCGATGCGCGGGGGGGTGTGATGTACGAGACAATTGAAATCGCCAAGGATGCACGCGGTGTTGCGACGCTGACGCTGGTTCGGGTGGACAAGCACAATGCCATGTCGGCGCAGATGATTGCCGAGTTGACGCAAGCCGCCGCGCAAATGGGCGCGGACGATGCGGTGCGGGTGGTCGTGCTGGCCGCGCAGGGCAAATCGTTCTGCGCCGGTGGCGACCTGGGCTGGATGCAGGCGCAGATGGCGGCCGATGGTGAAACCCGCTTTCGCGAGGCGCGCAAGCTGGCCGAGATGCTGGGCGCGCTGAACACCCTGCCGAAACCGGTGATCGGTGCGGTGCAGGGCAACGCCTTTGGCGGCGGTCTCGGACTGATCAGTGTCTGCGACGTGGCGATCGGTGTGGATCACGTCAGGATGGGGCTGACGGAAACCCGTCTCGGATTGATCCCCGCGACCATCGGACCCTATGTCGTGGCCCGGATGGGCGAGGCGAGGGCGCGGCGCGTCTTCATGTCGGCGCGGCTGTTTGATGCGGCGGAAGCGGTTGATCTGGGGCTGCTGGCGCGCACGGTTGCGGCCGGCGACCTGGCCGAGGCGGTCGAGCGCGAAGTCGTACCGTACCTGTCCTGCGCGCCGGGCGCGGTGGCATCGGCCAAGAAACTGGTGCGCGATCTGGCGTCTCAGGTGGATGAGGCCGCGATCGACATGACGATCCGCGCGCTTGTCGATCGCTGGGAAACCGCAGAGGCCGCCGAAGGCATTGCCGCGTTCTTCGACAAGCGCAAGGCCGCATGGATGTCCTGAGCCGCGTCAACCGAAGAGCGTCAGGGTTTCCTCCCAGAGCCGGGTGACGATCCGGGCCGCCGGTTCGTCCGATGCGCGGGCGGCGGCCTGTCCGGCCCAGGCCTGCATCGCATCGATATTGCCATCCCTGGCCGCCTGCGCGCGCATCGGGCCGGTGAGCGATCGCTGGATCGGGTAGGGTGCCGGTTCCGGGCCATCCGCCGCCGTATAGGCGTTGCGCACCGAACGGCCCAGACGCCCGGAAAATGCCCGCGTTGCGATGGTGTCTTCGGGCGCGGTCCGCGCCAGGGCGTCGGCCCATGTGGGATTGGTTCCTGCCTCGGGCGTGCGCAGGAACCCGGTGCCGATCTGCACTGCCGACGCGCCCAGCATCAGCGCCGCCGCGATGCCGCGCGCATCGGCGATGCCTCCGGTCGCCACGACCGGCACGTCCACCGCGTCCACCACCGCCGGAAGCAGCGCGAACAGCCCGACCAGCGCGGTGGCCGCCCGATCCGCGTCAAAGGCCCCGCGATGCCCCCCCGCCTCCATCCCCTGTGCGACAATCACGTCCGCTCCCGCCGCCGCAGCGGCGCGCGCCTCGGCGACCGTGGTGACGGTGGCAAACCACCGGGTGCCGCGCGCCTTGATCTCGGTCACGACGTCGGGCGGGAACACCCCCATGATCGAGGACATCGCCGCCGGAGAGGCCGCGAGCATCGCCTGGCACTGCGCGTCAAAATCGAGCATCGGTGTTTCCGCAGCATCCGTGGGAACAGCCGGCCCCCACTCCGCCAGATGGGCGCGCAGCCGTTCCTCATGGGCCGCATCCCGTTTCGGTGCGGGATCGGGGATCCAGATGTTCATCTGGAACCCGCCATTCGAGGTTTCACGCATGTCGCGTGCCCAGCCGGCAATCTGCTCCGGTGACATCAGCAATGCGCCACAGGCCCCCAGCCCGCCCCCCGCGGCCACCGCCGCCGATAGCGATACCGGACAGGCGCCCGCCATCGGGGCGAGCAGAATGGGCCGCTCAATGCCCAGGTCGCGGGCAAAACCGCTGGCGCGGGTCAGGGCCAAATGCATTTCATTCTCCATATTTACTGGTGATCCGGCGCCATGAACACATGCCGTTACCCCTGCGTCAAGTACGCCGAGAACGCCGAGACATCGGCAAAACCGGTCGTCCCCTGTGTCGATAACGCCCAGCCTGCCAGAGTTTCCCTTGGTTGACCCCCCGGATCGTCAAGAGTAGACAAATCCCTAGTCAGCGTCGCGTGAGACCGCGCGCAGCAAAAATGGAGACGCTCGTGGAAGAGATGTTGCGGGAATACCTCCCGATCCTGGTGTTTCTGATCGTCGCGACAGGGCTTGGAATCGTTCTGATCCTGGCAGCGGTGATCCTGGCTGTGCGCAATCCGGATCCTGAAAAGGTCAGCGCCTATGAGTGTGGCTTTAACGCGTTTGACGATGCGCGGATGAAATTCGACGTTCGATTCTACCTTGTCTCGATCCTGTTCATCATTTTCGACCTCGAAATTGCCTTTCTGTTTCCCTGGGCTGTCGGCTTCAAGGATCTGAGCGACGCGGCCTTCTGGTCGATGATGGCCTTCCTCGCCGTGCTGACGCTTGGCTTCGCCTATGAATGGAAGAAGGGGGCGATGGAATGGGAGTAGGTCAGACTGCCGTGCAAACGGGTGCTAACACCGCCGGTGCCGACAAGGAGGTCGCCACACGGGCCCTCAACGCGGAATTGCAGGACAAGGGCTTTCTGCTGACGTCGACCGAAGACATCATCAACTGGGCGCGTACCGGCAGCCTGCACTGGATGACCTTCGGGCTTGCCTGCTGCGCGGTTGAAATGATGCATACCTCGATGCCGCGCTATGATGCCGAACGGTTCGGTATCGCGCCGCGTGCCTCTCCGCGACAGTCGGACGTGATGATCGTTGCCGGAACACTGACCAACAAGATGGCGCCGGCCCTGCGCAAGGTCTATGACCAGATGCCCGAGCCGCGTTACGTGATCTCGATGGGGTCCTGCGCCAATGGCGGCGGCTATTACCATTACAGCTACTCGGTCGTCCGGGGCTGTGACCGTGTGGTTCCGGTCGATATCTATGTTCCGGGGTGCCCGCCCACCGCCGAGGCGTTGCTATATGGGCTGATGCAGCTGCAACGCAAGATTCGCCGCACGGGGACGATCGTAAGATGAGCGATGCACTGAAGGAACTTGGCACGCATATCGAACTCAAGCGCCCGGATTCCGTGCTGTCATGGGATGTGTCGCATGGCGAGTTGAACGTGGATGTCACGCCGGGGTCGATCGTGCCCTTCGTCGAATTCCTTAAGTCGGACGCGACCTGCAGGTTCTCGACCCTGGTCGACATCACGGCGGTGGATTACCCGGACCGGGCCAAGCGTTTCGACGTGGTCTATCATTTTCTGTCGATGTACCAGAATCACCGAATCCGCCTGCGGGTCGGTCTGCGGGATGAGGACATGGTGCCGTCGATCATCGAGGTTCACCCCTCGGCCAACTGGTTCGAGCGCGAAGTCTTCGACATGTTCGGCATCCTGTTCACCGGCCATCCGGATCTGCGCCGCATCCTGACGGATTACGGCTTTCGTGGCCATCCGCTGCGCAAGGATTTCCCGACCACCGGCTATATCGAGGTGCGCTATGACGAGGCCGAAAAGCGCGTCGTCTACGAACCCGTGTCGCTGGTGCAGGAATACCGCCAGTTCGATTTCATGAGCCCGTGGGAAGGGGCCGAGTACATCCTGCCAGGGGATGAGAAACCGGAGGCCAAGTGATGGACGGATTGTGGTGGCTGATCCTGTCGGCCCTGACGGCGATACCGATGCTCAAGCTGTTGCCGTTCTTTGGCATCAACAAGTACTGGGCCGTGGCGTGCCTCGTCCCGTTCGGAACCATCGCCCTGTTGTGGTGGATGGGTATCAAGTTGCAAGAGCTGGAGAAACTATAGATGGACGGCTCGAAATTTGACGACGGTTCGACCGACGCCCTGACGGGCGAGCAGAGAATCCGCAATTTCAACATCAATTTCGGACCCCAGCACCCGGCAGCACATGGCGTGTTGCGGCTGGTGCTGGAACTGGATGGCGAGATCGTCGAGCGTTGCGACCCGCATATCGGCCTGTTGCATCGCGGCACAGAAAAGCTGATGGAGAGCCGCACCTACCTGCAGAACCTGCCCTATTTCGACCGTCTCGACTACGTGGCGCCGATGAATCAGGAACACGCCTGGTGCCTGGCCATCGAAAAGCTGACCGGCGTCGAGGTGCCCCGCCGCGCCAGTCTGATCCGGGTGCTTTACTCCGAGATCGGACGCATCCTGAACCACCTGCTGAACGTGACCACGCAGGCGATGGATGTCGGCGCGCTGACCCCGCCGCTCTGGGGCTTTGAAGAGCGCGAAAAGCTGATGGTCTTCTACGAACGGGCCTGTGGTGCGCGGCTGCACGCGGCCTATTTCCGCCCCGGCGGCGTGCACCAGGATCTGCCCGACGATCTGATCGACGATATCGAGACATGGGCCGCCGATTTCCCGCGCGTGCTGGCGGATATCGACGGGCTGCTGACCGAAAACCGCATCTTCAAGCAGCGCAACGCCGATATCGGGGTGGTGTCCGAGCAGGACATACTCGATTACGGCTTCTCCGGCGTGATGGTGCGCGGCTCCGGCCTCGCCTGGGATTTGCGCCGCGCGCAGCCCTATGAATGCTATGACGAGTTCGAGTTCCGGATCCCCGTGGGCAAGAACGGCGATTGCTATGACCGCTACCTCGTGCGCATGGAGGAAATGCGCCAGTCCCTGCACATCATCACCCAGGCCATCGCCAAGCTGCGCGCGCCCGAAGGCCGGGGCGACGTGCTTGCCCGTGGCAAGATCACACCGCCGGCGCGCAGCGACATGAAAACCTCGATGGAAAGCCTGATTCATCACTTCAAGCTTTATACCGAGGGATTCCACGTGCCCGAGGGCGAGGTCTATGCCGCCGTCGAGGCGCCAAAGGGCGAATTCGGGGTCTACCTCGTCGCGGATGGCAGCAACAAGCCCTACCGTGCCAAGATCCGCGCGCCCGGTTTCCTGCACCTGCAGGCGATGGATCACGTTGCGGGCGGTCATCAACTTGCCGACGTGGCGGCGATCATCGGCACCATGGATGTCGTCTTCGGGGAGATCGACCGGTGATGCTGCCCTCCAGTCTTCAGCTTTGTGAAAATACTCCCGCCGGAGGCGTCCGACGTCTCGGCGTGAACAGAAAGACGATTTGATGCTCCGCCGTCTGCACTCCGAACAGCCCGAAACTTTTGCCTTCACCGATGCCAACATGGCCTGGGCCGAAGCGCAGATCAGCAAATACCCCGAAGGCCGGCAGGCCAGCGCCGTCATCCCACTCCTGTGGCGGGCGCAGGAACAGGAAGGCTGGCTGACCCGCCCGGCGATCGAAACCGTGGCCGACATGCTCGGCATGGCCTATATCCGCGCGCTCGAAGTTGCCAGCTTCTACTTCATGTTTCAACTGCAACCGGTTGGTAGTGTTGCGCATTTTCAGGTTTGCGGAACCACGTCCTGCATGATCTGCGGCGCCGAGGATCTGATGGGCGTCTGCCAGGAAAAGATCGCCGCCAAACCGCATACCCTGTCCGCGGATGGCAAGTTCAGCTGGGAAGAGGTGGAATGCCTCGGCTCCTGTGCCAACGCGCCGATGGTGCAGATCGGCAAGGATTACTACGAGGACCTGACCGCCGACCGTTTCGGCGAAATCATCGACGAACTGGCGGCGGGCAAGGTGCCGGTTCCGGGGCCGCAGAATGGCCGCTTCGCCTCCGAACCGCTGAGCGGTCTGACCAGTCTCAAGGAATTCGACAGCGGCCACACCAAGTATAACGCGAGCGCGCAACTGGCGGTGGATATCGGCGATACCATCAAGCGGATCGACGGCACCGAGGTGCCGTTGCTGACACCCTGGCGCAAGGACGCGGCAAATGATGCCGGCAAACCGTCCGCGTCGCCCGAGGCTCAGGACGTGGTGCAGGACGCGGAAAAGCCCGCGCCGGTTGCCAAAGCTCGCGACGGTGGTGACGCCGCACGGATCAAGCCGTCCGCCGGGTTGCCGGGGCAGCAGGAACTTGCCGCGCGCAAGGGGGACTGGAAGTATCAGGCAGGGTCTGCTGCGAAACCGGAAGCCGCCGCCGCAAGGCAAGAGACGGTCACATCCGATGAGCAAACCGGGCAAAAGCCGGAATTCCTTGACGCCGCGCGGGGCGGGAGAGCCGATGATCTCAAGCTGATCAAGGGGGTCGGCCCGAAACTCGAAGGCGTGCTGAACGGCATTGGCGTTTATCATTTCGATCAGATTGCGGCGTGGAGCGCGGACGAGGTCGCCTGGGTCGATGACAACCTGATCGGTTTCAAGGGCCGGGTCAGCCGTGATGACTGGGTCGCGCAGGCCAGAAAGCTGGCGGCGGGCGAGGAAACCGAATTTGCAGCGCGCGCCAAGAAAGACGGGATATACGACACCTGAGCGAAACGGCAGCAAAAAGGAATTGGGCCATGAGCACGACATCAGACAAGACTTCACGCAGTTGGGTCCCCGCAGCGATCGCCGGGGCCGTTGTCGGGCTCGTCCTGCTTGTCGCCGGAAGCGGCCCGGGCTTTGCGGTGGTCGGGGCGCTGGTGATTTTCGGACTTGGCGTTCTGCTCCTGCCAAAGACCGGCACGACGGAAACCGAGGTGACGCGAGAGGTCGCACAACCGGCACCGCCCGAGCCCCGGACTGCTCCGGTGGCCGCTGAACCGGTGGCGCAGGCCCCCACCGAGCCGGAGTCGCAGCCGGTCTTGACCGAGGAAACGCCCCCGGCACCGGTCGCCGCCGACTCCGCCGGGCAACTGCCCGGCCTGTCGGCCAGCACATTGGTCAAGGCCTCCAAGGCGCTGCCCGGTCAGACGGAGCTTGCCGCGCGCAAGGGCACGTGGCGATTTGAGAACAACTCCGCCTCGGCATGAGGCGACAGGCAGACGGGCCGAACAGAATGGAGAACGAGCGCGACATCGCCATTGCCCGCAAGGGCCGTCACATCGCCCTGGTCATTGCCGGAACGGGGGTGGCCTGGCTCGTTCTGTCGATCTTTGTCGGCCCGGCCCTCGGATTGCCCGGACGGTACGCCCTGCTTTTCGATTTCATGGCCCTGGCCGGCTTCGTCTATGCGGGGATCAACACATATCAACTTTGGCGCATGCGTCAGGACAGTCAAAGGTAGGCAGCCATGCTGAAAGACGAGGACCGGATATTCACCAACCTTTATGGCATGCACGAGCGGACGCTGGCCGGTGCCAGGGCGCGGGGGCACTGGGACGGAACCGCTGGCCTGATCCAGAAGGGGCGTGACTGGATCATCCAGCAGATGAAGGATTCCGGCCTGCGCGGGCGCGGTGGCGCGGGTTTTCCGACGGGCCTGAAATGGTCGTTCATGCCCAAGGAAAGCGACGGGCGTCCGGCCTATCTGGTGGTGAATGCCGACGAATCCGAGCCGGGCACCTGCAAGGATCGCGAGATCATGCGCCACGATCCGCATACGTTGATCGAAGGATGCCTGATCGCGTCTTTCGCTATGAATGCCAATACCTGCTATATCTACATTCGCGGTGAATATATCCGTGAGCGAGAGGCTTTGCAGGCGGCCATCGACGAAGCCTATGATGCCGGGCTGCTGGGACCGAACGCCGCCGGATCGGGCTGGGATTTCGATCTTTTCCTGCATCATGGAGCCGGAGCCTATATCTGCGGCGAGGAAACCGCGCTGCTCGAAAGCCTCGAAGGCAAAAAGGGCATGCCGCGCATGAAGCCGCCATTTCCAGCGGGGGCGGGGCTCTACGGCTGTCCGACCACGGTGAACAATGTCGAATCCATCGCCGTCGTTCCAACCGTCCTGCGACGGGGTCCCGAGTGGTTCTCGTCATTCGGGCGGCCCAATAATGCGGGGACCAAGCTGTTCGCGATCAGCGGGCATGTGAACAACCCCTGCGTCGTCGAAGAGGCCATGAGCATCAGTTTCGAGGAACTGATCGAGCGTCACTGCGGTGGCATTCGTGGCGGATGGGACAATCTCAAGGCGGTGATTCCCGGCGGCTCGTCGGTGCCCTGCCTGCCCGGCAAGATCATGAAGGAAGATTGCATCATGGATTTCGACTGGCTGCGCGAGCAGCGGTCGGGGCTGGGCACGGCGGCGGTGATCGTGATGGACAACTCGACGGACATCATCAAGGCGATCTGGCGGCTGAGCAAATTCTACAAGCACGAAAGCTGTGGCCAGTGCACGCCCTGCCGCGAAGGTACGGGCTGGATGATGCGGGTGATGGACCGGCTGGTCACGGGAGAGGCAGAGGTCGCGGAAATCGATATGCTGCTGGATGTGACCAAACAGGTCGAAGGCCACACGATCTGCGCATTGGGTGACGCTGCGGCCTGGCCGATTCAGGGTCTGATCCGGCATTTCCGCGACGAGATCGAGGATCGGATCAAGCACAAGAGAACCGGGCGGATCAGCGCCGTGGCGGCGGAGTAGGGATGAGAGCTTTGCAAACATATGCGCCCGCATCGGCATCGGTGGTGTCTGTTCGGTGCCGCGCTGCGAGACGGGTGGTGTCGCTGTGACCGGGACGCAGGACTATCATCTGGCGGAATTGAATGTCGGGCGTCTGGTTGCGCCGACGGATGACCCGCGCGTGGCCGACTTCATGGACAATCTCGACCGGATCAATGGCCTGGGCAAGCGGATGCCGGGCTTTGTCTGGATGATGGAAGGATCCGGCGAACCGGGCACCGGAAACACCGAGAACAGCATCGGCAACGATCCCCAGTTCGTCGCCAACCTGACCGTCTGGCAAGATGTGGCGGCGCTGGAGAAATTCGTCTGGGGCACGGTGCACAAGCAATTCTACGATAGACGCCGGGAGTGGTTCGACATACTCGGGGAACAACATTTCGTCATGTGGTGGGTCCCGGCGGGACATCGTCCGACGCTGGATGAGGCCTTGGCGCGCCTTGAGCATCTGCGCCGGAATGGTCCGGATGAAACCGCGTTCGGCTGGGCGCAGATGGATCAGGCGACGATGTGGCGGGACAAGCGCTGCGTCCCGGTTGCGGCGGAGTAAGGCAAGGTGTGGATATGAAGGTAATGCAGGCAGGTTTTCTGCTGATCTCCGGGGGCAAGGCAGCATGAGGCGTTTCCGTTTCGATGAAAATGGCGACGTGGCCGCCGATATCCGCGAGAAATATGGGTATGACGGTGATATGCTGCCGGTTTTTGCCGGCAATAGCGGTGCCGTGGTACACAAGTGGCACCATTATATCCCGATCTATGATCGCTATTTCTCGCGGTTTCGCGGAACCGGGGTGCGGTTCCTGGAGATTGGCATCAACAAGGGCGGCAGCCTGCAGATGTGGCGCAACTATCTTGGCGATGATGCGGTGATCTACGGCATCGACATCAGAAAGCACTGCGCGAAGTTCGACGGTCAGGCCGCACAGGTGCGTATCGGCAGCCAGGCGGACCCGGACTTTTTGAATGCGCTGGTCGATGAAATGGGCGGTATCGACGTGGTTCTGGATGATGGCAGCCACCGGATGCCGCATGTACGCACCTCGTTCGAGACGCTGTTTCCGCGTTTGCAGGAGCGCGGTGTCTACATGATCGAGGATCTGCACACCGCCTATATCGAGAAATACGGCGGCGGCTATCACAGCGACCAGAATTTCTTCCGGTTTGCCCGTGAACTTGTCGATGACATGCACCGCTGGTATCACAGGAAGGGCATGCGCCATCCCGAACTCGGCAGCATCGTATCGGGTCTGCACATTCACGACTCGATTGCCGTCATCGAAAAGGAACCGGTCTATCGTCCGGTCCACTCGCGAGTAGGATAATATGGGTATGTCCGGCAAAACAGTTCTGCTCCTGCTGGTTGCCGCGCTTGCGGGGCCGGTTGCCTGCGGGCGGGACAATCCGAACCGCATCGCTTTTGACGGGGTGATCTTCAAATCCAAGACCAAGGCTGTGGACAAGAAGGTATCGCGCGCCGATTTCACCTCGACCATCTACAAGGTGTCGCAGTCGGTGGACGGTGCCCGTGATGCCGCGCGATATCAGGGAACGATCTATTGCGTGACCAACTACGGCAGCTCCAGAATCGCCTGGACGATCGGCCCAGAAACCGAGATCAGCCGCCTTGCGATCGTGGATGACACCATCACCTTCCGCGGGAAATGCGATCCATGACCCGTTTTGCCGCGATCGCCGGTGATAACGCGCGGATGATATTGCGTATCATCCCGGCGATCGTTGCTGTCGGGCCTTCTTGCAGGAGGATGCCGACATGATCCGATTGAAAACCTGTGCCCTGGCGTTGCTTGTTGTTGCGATTGGCCCGACGATGACGGCGGCGCAATCCAGGCCCCCACTGAGCGAGGTCGCCGAGATCGAGGACACCTTGTTCGTGGTCGCTTTGGCCAACGAGGTCGGGCGCAAATGCGAGACCATCAGCGGGCGGTGGTTGAAGGGTTACAACACGCTGTTCAAGCTGCGCGGACGCGCCAACGAGATGGGCTATACCGATGCGGAGATCCGCGCCTATGTCGAATCCGACACCGAGAAGGCCCGGATGCGCGCCAAGGGCGAAAGCTACCTGAAATCAAAGGGTGTCGTGCTCGACAAACCCGAAACCTTCTGCGCGTTCGGTCGTGCGGAGATAGCAAAATCCAGCGCGATCGGCGCGCTGCTGAAGGCGAGATAGACCATGTCTGACCTGCGCAAGATCAACATCGACGGAACCGAGATCGAAGTGGATGGGGCGATGACCCTGATTCAGGCCTGCGAAGTGGCGGGCGTGGAGATTCCGCGTTTCTGCTATCACGAGCGGCTGTCGATCGCGGGGAACTGCCGCATGTGTCTGGTCGAGGTTGTCGGCGGTCCGCCGAAACCGGCGGCATCCTGCGCCATGCAGGTCAGGGACCTGCGGCCCGGTCCCGAGGGGCAGGCACCGCAGGTCAAGACCAATTCGCCCATGGTCAAGAAGGCCCGCGAAGGGGTGATGGAGTTCCTGCTGATCAACCACCCGCTGGATTGTCCTATCTGCGATCAGGGCGGCGAGTGCGATCTGCAGGATCAGGCGATGGCATATGGCGTCGATTTCTCGCGCTATCGCGAGGCCAAGCGGGCGTCGGATGACCTCGATCTCGGGCCGCTCGTGGAAACCCACATGACGCGCTGCATTTCCTGCACGCGCTGTGTGCGCTTTACCACCGAGGTTGCCGGGATCACCCAGATGGGACAGACCGGGCGTGGCGAGGATGCCGAGATCACCAGCTATCTTGGCGAGACGCTCGATTCCAACCTGCAGGGCAATATCATCGACCTGTGCCCGGTGGGTGCGCTGGTGTCCAAACCCTATGCGTTCACCGCGCGCCCGTGGGAGTTGACCAAGACCGAGAGCATCGACGTGATGGACGCGCTTGGCTCGAATATCCGGATCGACACCAAGGGCCGCGAAGTCATGCGGTTCCTGCCGCGCAACCACGATGGCGTGAATGAGGAATGGATTTCGGACAAGACCCGCTTTGTCTGGGACGGGTTGCGCCGGCAAAGGCTCGATCAACCCTATGTGCGCGAGAATGGCAAGCTGCGCCCGGCAAGCTGGAGCGAGGCGCTGGCCGCCGCGTCCGCCGCGTTGGGCTCGGCCAAGACTCCCGCCGGGGTCGTGGGCGATCTTGCCCCGGTCGAAGCGGCCTTTGCGCTCAGGCAATTGATCGAGGGGCGCGGTGGCGTGGTCGAATGCCGTACCGACGGGGCCAGGCTGCCTGCGGGGAATCGCGGTGCATATGTCGGCACGGCGCGGATCCAGGATATCGATACGGCCGAGCGCATCCTGCTGATCGGCACCAACCCGCGTGTCGAAGCGCCGGTTCTGAACTCACGGATCCGCCGCGCATGGGCGCGCGGCTCCGACATCGCGCTTGTCGGGCAGGCGGCGGACCTCACTTACGATTACGCCCATGTCGGCACGGACCGCGCGGCGCTGCAGCAGGTGGTGGACATGGGCGGTGACGATGAGATCCGCAACCGCTCCTCGCTGGTCATTGTCGGGCAGGGTGCCTTGCAGGAGGCGGACGGCGCCGCTGTTCTCGCTGCCGCGCAACAGGTCGCCGAGGCGACGGCGAGCGGCCTGCTGATCCTGCACACCGCCGCCGGGCGGGTTGGTGCGATGGATGTGGGCTGCACCAATGACCGCGGCATGGATGCCATCGACGATGCGGATGTGATCTATAACCTCGGGGCCGACGAGATCGAGATCGCCGAGGGGGCTTTTGTGATCTATCAGGGCAGCCACGGCGATCGCGGTGCGCATCGCGCCGACGTCATCCTGCCCGGCGCGGCCTATACCGAAGAGGCCGGGCTGTTCGTCAACACCGAGGGCCGCCCGCAACTGGCGTTGCGCTCCGGGTTCCCGCCGGGGCAGGCCAAGGAAAACTGGGCGATTCTGCGCGCGTTGAGTGCCGAGTTGGGTGAGGCGCTGCCCTATGACTCGCTGGCACAGCTGCGCCGCACGCTGGTCGCCGAGGTGCCGCACCTTGCCAAGGTGGATGAGGTTCCTGAAAACGAGGTTCAGCCGCTGCCCGAGGCGCCTCTCGGCTCGGCATCCTTCCGCTGCGCGATCAGCGATTTCTACCTGACCAATCCGATTGCGCGGGCCAGCACGCTGATGGCCGAACTGTCGGCGGCCAACAAGGCGCGCGGGCAGGCGCGGGTCGCGGCGGAATGATCGGTGTGGGGAACATAACTCCATCGGGCACCCCTCGAGACCTCTTGGCGATTGCCGCGCATCAATTGCGCGCGAAATGCGCGGAAGAGGCTGGTATATGGCCGGCAGATGCTGTTTACACCAACGCGTCATCATTGCCATGCAAGCTGGACAAGCCGGGCACCTGTCCCGTGGCCGCCGCGCAAGCAGAACAACGGAATACCGACGGTATGAGGACCTATGGCTGATTTCTTTTCCACTCCGGGCGGCATCGCGGTGCTGGTTCTTGCACAAGTGCTCGCCGTGGTTGCCTTCGTGATGATCTCGCTGCTGTTCCTTGTCTATGGCGACCGCAAGATCTGGGCCGCTGTCCAGATGCGACGCGGCCCCAATGTCGTGGGCGTCTATGGCTTGCTGCAATCGGTGGCGGACGCGCTGAAATACGTCGTCAAGGAGGTGGTCGTCCCCGCCGGGGCGGACCGCGCGGTGTTCCTTCTGGCGCCGTTGACCAGCTTTGTGCTCGCGATGATCGCCTGGGCGGTGATCCCGTTCAGCGACGGCTGGGTGCTTTCCGACATCAACGTGGCGATCCTCTATGTCTTCGCGGTATCGAGCCTCGAAGTCTATGGCGTGATCATGGGGGGCTGGGCGTCGAACTCGAAATACCCGTTCCTCGGCAGCCTGCGCTCGGCGGCGCAGATGATCTCTTACGAGGTGTCCATCGGGTTGATCATCATCGGCGTGATCATTTCCACGGGCTCGATGAACTTCAGCGCCATCGTGCGGGCACAGGATACCGGTTTCGGCTTTTTCGGCTGGTACTGGCTGCCCCACTTCCCGATGGTGTTCCTGTTCTTCATCTCGGCGCTGGCGGAAACCAACCGCCCGCCCTTTGATCTTCCCGAAGCGGAGTCGGAACTGGTCGCGGGATACCAGGTCGAATATTCCGCCACGCCATTCCTGTTGTTCATGGCCGGTGAATATATCGCCATCTTCCTGATGTGCGCACTGACCTCGCTGCTGTTCTTCGGCGGCTGGCTGTCGCCGATCCCGGGGCTTCCGGATGGCGTGCTCTGGATGGTCGCCAAGATGGCGTTCTTCTTCTTCCTCTTCGCGATGGTCAAGGCGATCACGCCGCGTTACCGCTATGACCAGCTGATGCGGCTGGGCTGGAAAGTCTTCCTGCCGTTCAGCCTGGTCTGGGTGGTCTTCGTGTCCTTCGCGGCAAAATTCGGCTGGTTCTGGGGCGTTTTCGCCCGCTGGAGCACGGGAGTCTGATCATGGCGAATATCGACTATACCCGCGCGGCCAAGTACTTCCTGCTCTGGGATTTCGTGGTCGGGATGAAACTGGGCCTCAAGTATTTCTTTGCGCCCAAGGCGACGGTCAACTATCCGCACGAAAAGGGGCCGCTCAGCCCGCGTTTCAGGGGCGAACATGCGCTGCGCCGCTATCCCAATGGCGAAGAGCGGTGCATTGCGTGCAAGCTGTGCGAGGCGATTTGCCCGGCACAGGCGATCACTATCGATGCGGAACCCCGCGAAGACGGTTCCCGCCGCACCACGCGCTATGACATCGACATGACCAAGTGCATCTATTGCGGCTTCTGTCAGGAGGCCTGCCCGGTGGATGCCATCGTCGAGGGGCCGAATTTCGAGTTCGCCACGGAAACCCGTGAAGAGCTTTTCTATGACAAGGAGAAGCTGCTCGCCAATGGCGAGATGTGGGAGGCCGAAATCGCCCGGAACCTGGAGCTGGACGCGCCGTACCGATGAATACTGCAGGCACCGATAAAGGCACCTATGCACGTGGCAGCGAATTGGCGGAAAAGGTCAATCCCGGGATGGAGGCCGTGCTGGCCAGACGCTATGACGCGTTGGTGCCGGGACTGTCGCGGACCATCTTCGACGTGGCCTATGGGCGGTTCTGTGCGCGCGAGGGGCTGGACGAGAAAACCCGCCTGCCGGCGACCGTCGCGGCACCGACGGCTCTGGGTGGTCAGACTCGGCCGCAGCTCAAGGTGAATATCGCCAATGCACGCAAGGTGGGTGCCAGGCAGAGTGAAATCGGCGAAGTGATTTTCCAGATGGCGCTTTACGGCGGGTTTCCGGCCGTCATCAACACGAAGAACGCGGCGCTTGAAGTATTCGAGGAAGAGGCCATGAACGATGAGTGACCCGCAGAATCCGTTCGAGGCCATGATGAAACAGGCCCAGGAGATGGCCAAGGCGCTGAACCCGGCGCTCGAGAGCTTTTCGCCAAAAGGGTTTGAGGCTTTGTGGCCGACCATGCCCAAAGAGGCGATGGAATTGATGTTCGGCAATACGGTCAACAAGGATGGGCTGGATGCCAAGACCAGACTTCTGATCACGCTCTGCGGCTTGACCATGCAGGGCGCGCAGGCAGATACCGCGGTGCGCCAGACCGTGCGCCACGCCATTGCCGCGGGCGCGCGCAAGCAGGAAATCGTCGAAACCATCGGCCAGATGTCGGTTTTTGCCGGCATTCCCGCCATGACCCGGGCGCTGGAACTGGCGCAAGAGGTGATGGGCGAGACAGAGGAGGACAAGTCATGAGCGTTTTTGCCTTCTACCTCTTTTCGATCAGCGTGATCGCCGGCGGCCTGTTTACCGTCATCAGCCGCCAGCCGGTGCATTCGGTGCTGTGGCTGATCCTGTCCTTCATTTCGGCGGCGGGGCTGTTCGTTCTGCTGGGCGCGGAATTCGTCGCGATGCTGCTGGTCATCGTGTATGTGGGCGCGGTGGCGGTCCTGTTCCTGTTCGTCGTCATGATGCTGGACGTGGATTTTGCCGAACTCAAGGCCGAGATGGCGCGCTACATGCCGCTTGCGCTGCTGATCGGGCTGGTGATCCTGATGCAGTTGGTCATGGCCTTCGGCGTATGGGAGAGCAGTCACGCCGCCAGCGAATTGCGCACGCAAGTCATCCCGGTTGACCGGCAGAATACCGAAGCCCTGGGCCTGATCCTGTACGATCAGTATTTTCTGCTGTTCCAGTTGGCGGGTCTGATCCTGCTGGTGGCGATGGTCGGTGCAATCGTGCTGACCCTGCGCCACAGGACCGACATCAAGCGGCAGAACGTGGTTGCGCAGATCATGCGCGATCCGGCCGCCGCGATGGAGTTGAAAGACGTCAAACCCGGGCAGGGGCTTTAACCGATGACTCGTACCTCTACCACGACCCGCCGCGTCGGCATGATCCTTGCGGGGTGCCAGTTGCTTCTGGCAAGTGCCGTATCGGCCGAGAGTCCGATCACCACACCGCAACAGGTCGACAGGGATTACGAGATCGCCAGCAAGGATTTCGGTGACGGTTTTGTGCAGCTTCACTCGCGCAAGGACGGCGCGGATGGAAGCGCCCATGCCGTTCACAGTTTCGATTGCGCGAACAAGAGCTATGCCTCGGTCTATTCGGGCGAGACCCCGCCCGAGGCCTTTCCGCTCGATTCACTCGGTTTCAACCTCAACCAGATCGAGGAAAACTCCGAGGTCGCAGCGCTGGCCCAACACGCATGCAGGAAGCACGGTTATCCGTTGCTGGAATGGTGAAACATGATCGGACTTGAACATTACCTGACGGTTGCGGCGACCTTGTTCGTCATCGGCATTTTCGGCCTGTTTCTGAACCGCAAGAACGTGATCATCCTGCTGATGAGCATCGAACTGATGCTGTTGGCGGTAAACATCAACCTTGTGGCGTTCTCGAGCTTTCTTGGCGATCTGGTCGGGCAGGTGTTCACGCTGTTCGTGCTGACGGTGGCCGCTGCCGAGGCTGCAATCGGCCTTGCGATTCTGGTCTGCTTCTTCCGCAACCGTGGCACCATCGCGGTCGAAGACGTCAACATGATGAAGGGCTGAGAGACATATGGAAACCATCATCCTCTTTGCTCCGCTTCTCGGTGCCCTGATCTGCGGGTTCGGGTGGAAGTTCATTGGCGAAACCGCGGCGATGTGGGTGGCGACCGGTCTGCTGTTCCTGTCCTGCCTGTTGTCCTGGGTCGTGTTCTTTTCCTTTGATGGTGTGACGTCGCAAATCCCGATGCTGCGCTATATCGAAAGCGGAACGCTGGCGACCGAATGGGCGATCCGTATGGACCGTCTGACCGCCATCATGCTGATTGTCGTGACCACGGTGTCCGCGCTCGTGCATCTCTACAGCTTTGGCTACATGGACAATGATCCCCAGTGGAAAGAAGGTGAAACCTACAAGCCCCGGTTCTTTGCCTATCTGTCTTTCTTTACCTTTGCGATGTTGATGCTCGTGACATCCGACAACCTCGTTCAGATGTTTTTCGGCTGGGAAGGGGTGGGCGTCGCGTCATACCTGCTGATCGGGTTCTACTATCGCAAACCTTCGGCCAATGCCGCCGCGATCAAGGCTTTCGTGGTCAACCGGGTTGGCGATTTCGGCTTTGCACTCGGTATCTTCGCGCTGTTCTTCCTGGTGGACAGCATCGACATGAACGACATCTTCGATGCCGCTCCTGTGCTTGCCGAAACACAGCTCAGCTTTCTGTGGGCGGAGTGGAACGCCGCAAACCTGATCGGCGTGTTGCTGTTCATCGGCGCGATGGGGAAATCGGCGCAACTTTTCCTGCACACATGGTTGCCCGACGCGATGGAAGGCCCGACGCCGGTTTCGGCGCTGATCCACGCCGCGACAATGGTGACTGCGGGGGTGTTCCTTGTCTGCCGCATGTCGCCGCTGTTTGAATTTGCGCCCGGTGCCACCGCCTTCATCACTGTTCTCGGGGCGTCCACCGCGTTCTTCGCGGCCACCGTGGGTCTGGTTCAGACCGATATCAAGCGGGTCATCGCCTATTCGACCTGTTCCCAGCTTGGCTATATGTTCGTGGCCGCCGGTGTCGGGATGTATTCGGCTGCGATGTTCCACCTGTTTACCCACGCGTTTTTCAAGGCGCTGTTGTTCCTGGGGGCCGGCTCGGTCATCCACGCCATGCATCACGAGCAGGACATGACCAACTATGGCAACCTGCGCAAGAAAATCCCCTATACCTACTGGGCGATGATGATCGGCACATTGGCGATCACCGGTGTCGGCATTCCGCTCACCACGATCGGTTTTGCCGGTTTCCTCTCCAAGGACGCCATCATCGAGAGCGCCTATGCGGGTGGATCAGCTTACGGCTTCTGGATGCTGGTAATCGCGGCGGCCATGACCAGTTTCTACAGCTGGCGATTGATCTTCCTGACCTTCTTTGGCGAGGAACGCGGCGACAAGCACACGCATGAGCACGCTCATGAAAGCCCGATGGTGATGTTGATCCCGTTGGGTGTGCTGAGCCTTGGTGCGGTCTTTGCGGGCATGCTCTGGTACGGCAGCTTCTTTGGTCACGCCGATCAGGTGGGGAAATTCTACGGTATTCCGGTCGCCGAGGCGGCGGCATCGGATGAAAATGGCGGGCATGGGACCGAGGAGCAGCCCGAAGAGGCCGCCGATCATGGCACGGAATCAGAGGCCAGCGAAGCGGATCAGGGCGAGGCGACGGAAGGCGAGCATCATTACGTCTTTGCCGGTGAACCGGGCGACGGCGCGCTGTATTTCGCACCGGACAACCACGTTCTGGACGATGCCCATGCGGCACCGGCCTGGGTCAAGGTGTCGCCCTTTGTCGCGATGCTGCTGGGGCTCGGGATTGCGATCTGGTTCTACCTCGTCAATCCGGCACTTCCGGCGCGGCTCGCCGAGAACCAGCGGCCGCTCTACCTCTTCCTCAAGAACAAGTGGTATTTCGACGAGCTCTATGACGCGCTCTTCGTGAAACCCGCGCTTCGCATCGGTCGCCTGCTCTGGAAACGCGGGGATGTCGGCCTGATCGACGGCTTCCTCAATGGCGTGGCGATGGGCATCGTGCCGTTCTTTACCCGGCTCGCAGGGCGTGCGCAGTCCGGCTTCATCTTTACCTACGCGTTCTGGATGGTGCTTGGTGTCGCCGCGCTTGTCACATGGATGTCGATCGGCGGAGGAGCGAACTGATGGATAACATCCTTTCCATAGTCACCTTCGTTCCGGCTCTGGCGGCGCTGATCCTGGTGGTTTTCCTGCGCGGCGATGACGAGGCGGCGCAACGCAATGCCAAGTATGTCGCCCTGTTTGCAACCAGCGTGACGTTCCTCGTGTCGCTGGGCATCTATTTCGAATTCGACCCGAACGACACCGGCTTTCAGTTCGTGGAGCAATCGGATTGGCTGCTGGGGCTGCAATACAAGATGGGCGTGGACGGTATCAGCGTACTGTTCGTGATGCTGACCACCTTCATCATGCCGCTTACCATTCTGGCGAGCTGGAATGTGACCGTGCGGGTCAAGGAATACATGGTCGCCTTCCTGTTGCTCGAAACGCTGATGCTCGGCGTGTTCACGGCGCTCGATCTGGTGCTGTTCTACCTGTTCTTCGAGGCGGGCCTCATCCCGATGTTCCTGATCATCGGGATCTGGGGCGGCAAGAACCGGATCTATGCCAGCTTCAAGTTCTTCCTCTACACGTTCCTCGGTTCAGTATTGATGCTGGTGGCGATGGTGGCCATGTTCTCGGATGCCGGCACGACCGATATCGAGATCCTGCTGACCCACCAGTTTGGCAGCGAGACCTTCAGCCTGATGGGCATGCAGATCGTCGGGGGCATGCAGACGCTGCTGTTCCTCGCGTTTTTCGCGAGCTTCGCGGTCAAGATGCCGATGTGGCCGGTTCACACCTGGCTGCCGGATGCGCACGTGCAGGCGCCGACCGCCGGTTCGGTGGTGCTGGCTGCAATCCTGCTCAAGATGGGCGGCTACGGGTTCCTGCGCTTCAGCCTGCCGATGTTCCCGGTCGGGGCGGATGTCATGGCTCCCGTGGTGCTCTGGATGAGCGCGATCGCCATCGTCTACACGTCGCTTGTGGCGCTGGTGCAGGAAGACATGAAAAAGCTGATTGCCTATTCGTCTGTCGCGCATATGGGCTTTGTCACCATGGGCATTTTTGCGGCGAACCAGCAGGGTGTGGATGGCGCGATCTTTCAGATGCTGAGCCACGGTTTCATCTCGGCGGCGCTGTTTCTCTGTGTCGGCGTGATCTATGACCGGATGCATACCCGCGAAATCGACGCCTATGGCGGGCTTGTCGTGCGAATGCCCGCCTATGCGCTGGTTTTCATGTTCTTCACGATGGGCAATGTGGGCCTGCCCGGCACCTCCGGTTTTGTCGGCGAATTCCTGACGATGATGGGTGCCTTTCAGGTCAACACCTGGGTTACAGCCGTTGCGGCGACCGGTGTGATCTTCAGCGCGGCCTACGCTCTTTGGTTGTATCGGCGCGTGGTGTTCGGAGATCTGATCAAGGAGAGTCTGCGCACCATTCAGGACATGTCGGGCCGCGAGCGCGCGATCTTTGCGCCGCTGGTGGTGATGACGCTGCTGCTGGGCGTATACCCGTCGCTGGTGACAGATATCATCGGTCCATCGACCACGGCTCTGCTAGCGAGCTATGACACTGCGCTGACGGCGGCGGAAACCGCCAATCAGCTTGCATCGAATTGAGGGGGCCGGACCTATGATCCAGGCTGATCTGACCGTAATCATTCCGGAAATCGTGCTGGCGGTGTTTGCAATGCTGGCTCTGCTCGGCGCGGCCTATACCGGCAAGGACCGGCTCGGCCCGGCACTTGTCTGGGCGACCTCTGCGTTGATGGTGATACTTGGCATTTTCATCGCCACCCGGGACATCGGCACCAGCATCGCATTTGGAGGCATGTTCGTGGATGACGGGTTTGCCCGTTTCTCCAAGGTCACGATCCTGATGTCGGCCGCGGCTGTGTTGCTGATGAGTCAGGATTACATGTCGCGCAGGGGGCTGCTTCGCTTCGAATACCCGCTGCTCGTCGCACTGGCGTCGGTCGGCATGATGATGATGGTCAGCGCCGGCGACCTGATGTCGCTCTACATGGGCCTCGAACTGCAATCGCTGGCGCTCTACGTCGTTGCCGCGTTGCGTCGGGACAGCGTGAAATCCACCGAGGCCGGGTTGAAATACTTTGTGCTGGGCGCGCTGAGTTCGGGGTTGCTGCTCTATGGTGCGTCGCTGGTTTACGGGTATGCCGGGACGACCCTGTTCGCGGGGATCATCCAGACTGCGCAGCATGGCGATGTGTCGCTGGGTCTGCTCTTCGGTCTCATTTTCGTGATCTCGGGCCTGGCGTTCAAGATCAGTGCCGTCCCCTTCCACATGTGGACCCCGGACGTCTACGAAGGCTCGCCCACCCCCGTGACCGCTTTCTTTGCGACCGCGCCCAAGATGGCGGCAATGGGTCTGTTTGCGCGGGTGTTGCATGACGCGTTCGGCCATGCGGTTGCCGACTGGCAGCAGGTGATTGCCCTGCTTTCGGTTCTGTCGATGTTCGTCGGGGCCGTCGCCGCGATCGGACAGCGCGACATCAAGCGGCTGATGGCCTATTCCTCGATTGCGCATATGGGTTTTGCGCTGATGGGGCTTGCCGCCGGCACCGAGTTCGGTGTGCAGGCAATGCTGATCTATATGGCGATTTATGTCACGATGAACGTCGGAACATTTGCCTTTATCCTGATGATGGAAAAGGACGGGCGTCCAGTGACCGAAATCAGCGCCCTCAATCTCTATGCCCGGCGCGAACCCGGGCGGGCGCTGGCAATGCTGATCTTGCTGTTCTCGCTGGCGGGCGTGCCGCCAATGCTCGGTTTCTTCGGCAAGTTCTACGTGCTGCGCGCGGCCTATGATGGTGGCCTGGCTTGGCTGGCGGTTGCCGGTGTCATCGCCTCGGTGATCGGGGCCTTCTATTATCTGCGGATCGTCTATTTCATGTATTTCGGCGACGAGGGTGCCGAGCTGGAAACCAACGCCTCGCCCGTGCTCTGGGGATTTCTGATGGCGTCGGCTGCCGTGATGTTGCTGGGTATCGTCAACATGTTCGGCGTCGAAGGCGCGGCGGCCGCGGCGGCGGCGACGTTGCTTCAGTGAGCCGGCTTGGCCTTTTCCGTCCGCACACCATGACCGCGACGGCGACATGGGCATGACCCAGTGGCCCGATGGCTATGGTCGCCGTGTGCTTGACGAAGTCGATTCGACATTGAACGAAGCGGCCCGCATCGCGCCGGAACTCGCCGGTCCGGAATGGATCATGGCACATCGCCAGACCGCCGCGCGGGGTCGTCGTGGCCGGGCCTGGTCCAATCCGGAGGGCAATCTCGCGGCGACACTGGTGCTGTTTCCGCAGGAGCCGCCGGCGGTTGCCGCGCTCCGCTCGTTCGTGGCTTCGCTGGCGCTGTTTGATGCCTGTGTCGCCGTCTGTGGCCGCAACGAGGGGTTCGAGTTGAAATGGCCGAACGATGTCCTGCTGAATGGCGGCAAGCTGGCGGGCATACTGCTTGAAAGCTCGGGGCGGGGGCCACGGATAGGGCATCTGGCAATCGGAATTGGCGTCAACCTCGTCGATGCGCCGTCATCGGAAATGGTGGAACCGGGTGCGGTGCCTCCTGTCTCGCTGCTCTCGTCGACCGGAGCGCGGGTTGATGCGGAAACTTTCCTGACCTTTCTGGCCGCCGCCTATGCCCGCCATGAAACCGCGTTCACAGCCTACGGGTTCGAGCCGATCCGTACCGCCTGGCTCAACCGGGCGGCGCGGCTGGGCGAGGTGATCACCGCACGCACCGGGAACAGCGAAACCACCGGTACGTTCCAGACGGTGGACGCCCAGGGAAACCTTGTTCTAAACACCAGCAGAGGCCGCGTGACGATCCCGGCGGCCGATGTCTATTTCTGAGGGGGTTGCGGATGCTTCTCGCGATTGATTGCGGCAATACCAATACCGTCTTCTCGATCTGGGATGGCGAACAGTTTCTGTGCACCCTGCGCACATCGACCCATCACGCCCGGACCGCAGATGCCTATTTCACGTGGTATTCGACCCTTGTGAAGCATTACGGGATCGAGGTGGAAATCGACGATGTGATCATCTCGTCCACAGTGCCCCGTGTGGTCTATAACCTGCGGGTTTTTTCCGATCGGTTCTTCGGGTGCCGGCCCATCGTGGTGGGCAAGCCCGACTGCCTGCTGCCCCATGAGCCGCGCGTCGATCTGGGCACGCAGGTCGGCCCCGACCGGCTGGTGAATGCGGCGGGGGCGTTCGATCGTCACGGCGGTGATCTGATTGTCGTGGATTTCGGCACCGCGACCACTTTTGATGTTGTGGCCAGCGACGGAGCCTATATTGGTGGCGTGATCGCGCCGGGTGTCAACCTGAGCCTCGAGGCGCTGCACATGGCCGCCGCTGCCCTGCCGCACGTGGATATCAGCGTTCCGCAAAAGGTGATCGGAACCAACACCCTCGAATGTATGCAATCCGGCATTTTCTGGGGCTATGTGGGACTGGTCCGCGAGATATGCACACGGGTCAAGGCCGAGCGGGATCGGGACATGCGGGTGATCGCCACTGGCGGGCTGGCCCCGCTGTTTCAGCACAGCGCGGATCTGTTCGACGAGATGGAAGAAGACCTGACGATGCACGGCCTGACCGTGATCCACAAGTATAACAAGGACAACGGCTGACCCGATGACAAGCAAGAGACTGGTTTACCTGCCGCTTGGCGGGGCGGGCGAAATTGGCATGAATGCCTATCTCTACGGATACGGCGCGCCCGACAAGGAACGTTTCATCCTTGTCGATCTGGGCGTGACCTTTCCGGATATGGACGGTTCGCCCGGCGTTGACCTGATCCTGCCTGACATCACCTGGCTCAAGGAGCGGGCCGACCGGCTGGATGCCATCTTTGTCACTCATGCGCACGAAGATCACGTGGGGGCGGTCGCGCATTTTTATGGCGATCTGGCCGCGCCCGTCTATGCCCGCGCCTTTACCGCCAATATCGCGCGCCGCAAGATGGCAGAGCTTGGCCATCCAGAGGACGCGGTTCGGACCTGTTCGGCCTGGCCTGAACAGGTCACGGCCGGCCCGTTCAAGGTGGGTTTCCTGCCCATCTCGCACTCGATTCCCGAAAGCGGCGCACTTGTCATCGACACGCCGGACGGGCGGGTGATCCACACGGGCGATTTCAAGCTCGATCCGACGCCGGTCGTGGGCGAGCCGTTTGATCCGGGGCTCTGGGCCGAGGTCTGCAAGGATGGCGTGCGCGCGCTGGTCTGTGATTCCACAAATGTGTTTTCGCCCGATCCGGGGCGTTCGGAACTGTCGCTTGGTCCGGCGCTCGAAGAGCTGGTTGCGGGCGCGGCGGGCATGGTCGTCGCGACGACCTTTGCCAGCAACGTGGCGCGGGTCAAGACGCTGGCCGAGGCGGGGCACCGGGCCGGGCGCTCGATCGTGCTGCTGGGCCGCGCCATGGAACGGATGGTCGAAGCCGCCAGAGAGACCGGCGTCTTGTCCGGCTTTCCGACCACGATCAGCGACGAGGCCGCGCGCGACATCCCGCGCGAGAACCTGATGTTGCTGGTTACCGGCAGTCAGGGCGAGCGCCGCGCCGCAAGTGCGCAGCTCGCACGGGGCAAGTACCGCGGCATCCAGATGAAGGAGGGGGACATGTTCCTGTTCTCGTCCAAGACGATTCCGGGAAATGAGCGCGGAGTGATCCGCGTGATCAACCAGTTCAGCGAAATGGGCGTGGACGTGGTGGACGACAGCAGTGGCAAATACCACGTATCGGGCCATGCCAATCGCCCGGATATCGAGCGGATGCATGACATCGTTCGCCCGCAAATGGTGATTCCGATGCATGGCGAACATCGCCACCTGCGTGAACATGCGCGCCTTGCGACAGAGCGCGGTTATCAATCCGCCGTCGTGGTCAATGGAATGATGATGGATTTGTCCGGCAATGCACCGAGCGTCGCGGAATATGTCGAGACCGGCCGGACCTACCTGGATGGATCGGTAAAGATCGGCGCGCTGGACGGGATCATACGCGATCGTATCCGCATGGCGCTGAACGGGCATGTGACCGTGACGGTCATTCTGGACGAGCAGGACGAGCCGTTGGGAGAGCCGTGGTGCGACACCGTCGGGCTGGCCGAAACCGGACGGTCAAACGCCTTGCTGGTCGAGGTGCTGGAAGAGGATCTGAGCCAGTTCCTTGGGCGCGCCGGAGACAAGACCCTGCGCGACGACGACAAGCTGGAAGAGGCGCTGCGCCGCACCGCCCGACAAACCGCCCAGGCCGAGATCGGCAAAAAACCCGAAGTGACGGTAGTGATCAGCCGGATGCGGTAATCCGCTCCGGTTGCGCTGGCGGTACATCACGCGGGGCGGGTTACCCGGCCCGGCGCTCTTCAAAGCTGAGGGCGATGAAGCTGGGCAGGTGATCGCCCATCCCGACGACCTTGTCGCCACCGGACGAGCGCCCGCGCGAGGACGCACCGCCCTGTTCTGCCTTTGCCTTGTTCGCGGCACCCTTGGGTGCGACATCGGACTTCTTCGGCTTGCTGCGGGTGTCCGGTTTCGGTGCCGTGTCGTCCTTGTCCGATTTGGTGGTCTTGGCCTCGGACTTCAGCGGATTGTCGCGTCGCGGGATTTCCCGTTGCACCAGCTTTTCGATATCATCCAGGTTCTTTTCGTCACGCGGAACGCAGATCATCATCGCGGTGCCATCACGCCCGGCGCGACCGGTGCGTCCGATCCGGTGCACGTAATCCTCGGCATGGCCGGGAACGTCAAAGTTGAACACATGGCTGACGCTGGGCACGTCGAGCCCGCGCGCGGCGACATCCGAAGCCACGAGAAAGCGCAGGGTGCCGTCGCGGAATCCGTCGAGGGTACGGGTGCGCTGGCTTTGATCGAGGTCGCCGTGAATGGGCGCCGCGTCATAGCCGTATTTCTTGAGCGACTTGGCGACGATATCCACGTCCATCTTGCGGTTGCAGAAGATGATCGCGTTGGTGCATTTTTCGCCTTCGGCATCGATCAGGGCGCGCAGCAGTTTGCGTTTCTCGCTGGCTTCGCGATCCTTGCGGCTGCCTTTGAACATCACCACCGATTGCGCGATATTCTCGCTGGTGGTCGCCTGGCGCGCGACCTCGACGCGCGTTGGCGCAGACAGGAAGGTGTTGGTGATGCGCTCGATCTCGGGGGCCATCGTGGCCGAGAAGAACAGCGTTTGCCGGGTAAAGGGGGTCAGTGAAAAGATGCGCTCGATATCGGGGATGAACCCCATGTCCAGCATCCGGTCGGCTTCGTCGACCACCATGATCTGAACGCCGGTCAGCAGCAGCTTGCCGCGCTCGAAATGATCCAGCAGGCGCCCCGGCGTGGCGATCAGCACGTCGACGCCCTTGTCGATCAGCTTGTCCTGCTCGCCAAAGCTGACGCCACCGATCAGCAGCGCCTTGGTCAGTTTGACATGTTTGGCATAGGTATCGAAATTCTCGGCCACCTGCGCGGCGAGTTCCCGTGTGGGGCACAGCACCAGGCTGCGCGGCATCCGGGCGCGGGCGCGGCCACGGGCCAGCAGGGTGATCATCGGCAGGGTAAAGCTCGCGGTCTTGCCGGTGCCGGTCTGCGCGATGCCAAGCACGTCCTTGCCTTCGAGCGCGGGCGGGATCGCGCCCTCCTGAATCGGGGTCGGGGATTCGTACCCGGCCTCGTCAATTGCTTTGAGTACCTTTGGATTCAGGTTCAGTTCTGAAAATTTTGTCATTTGTGTCCGTGTGTTGCGGACACTTTCTGGGCCCGCCGTCCTGTCAGAGCCGGACCACAGCGGTCCTGCGCTTGTGCGCATGCTGGCTCGTCTCGCTGCATTAACAAAAAGGGACGCAGCGGTCAAACTGCGCTGTCAAATTCCTGTGCGAATTGACGATTGTTTCCGTCCGGGCATTCGGTTCTCAATACGAGGGGAATTGTTTCCGGCGCGATTGATCGAGTTGCAGGTCGCACAGATGCAGCAAACCCTGTTCGGCAAGGCGCCGGCGATGGTCGGGGGTATCGGCGTGGAGTTCGTCATAGAAAGCGCGCAACCCTTGCTCTCCGTAGTGCTTCGTGATCAACGAAAGCAGTTGATGCATGGTCATTCTGTTGCGACGCTCCACGCGCATCGGTGCGAGGTCGGCGCGGTACGAGCCGCGCTCCAGCCGGAATTTATAGGCGGCCATGAACGCGTCCCAGCTCCGGGCGTGGCAGTGGCACAGGATCGTGTCGTCGAGCACGGCTTTGCCGGGGTTCCTGATGTCGCCGTGCAGCAGATTGTGAATGCGAAATATCACATCTTTCAGGCCGGTGCGGGCAAAGAGTTTGCCCTCGACATGGCTGAGAAACCCGCCTTCGAGATATTTTCCGTAAGTGGGATAAAGTTGCTCGGCGCTGGCCGCGCGCTCGTAGGGGAGTCGTTTGGTCAGCTTGAAGGCGGTGCCGTCCCCGGCCAGCGCCTCGGCAGGATAGATGCGGGCACATTGGGCGGTTTCGGGCAGGGCGGCAAGCTGATCCGCAAGCGAGGTCTTCGGGCACAGAAATTCATCCACATCGATATGGGCCAGCCAATCGACCTCGGCCCGGGCATAGGCATGGGTGGCATTGGCCGACTGTCGGACCTGGTGCTTTTTCGGATGCCTTGGATGTTCGGCCCAGTAGGCGTCGTCGCATGTCTTCACACGGACCTTTGGATGCTCCTTGAGCAGGGCGAATGTCGCGGGATCGGCTTCGTCGAGATAGACATATATCCGGTGCGCGCCCAGTTCGAGGTGATGCGCCACGAAATTCAGGACCGCGCTGGTCGGTGCCTTGATGGTTGCAACGATCCCCCAGCGGATCATGTCCTGTCCTGAATTTTCTGGCGCATCAGTTGCAACCGGCGAAAGATGTTGTCGGGGTCGCGGTTCAGTTCCTGCATCAGGTGATCGGCAAGCGGTGCGATGCCCGGATCGCTCAGCGCGAGTTCCCAGACCGGGGCGAGAATGTTGATGTCAAGCCCGCCGTTGCGGATCGAATAATCGCCCATCTGCAAGGGCAGAGGGACCTGCAGGCGGCGATTGACAGGGTAAGGTACGCCGGGCGGCGTTCTGCCGTAGAGACGTTCGAACTCGTAGAGCTTCATCATCGAAAACAGCATCCGCAGCGCCTGTCCGACCTGTCGCTGCACGTCGGTTTCGCCGTGGTCGGCGAAAGTCATCACCGATGACACTTTCCACCGAAGATCAAGCTGATCGATCAGGTGCCCGTGCTGTTCCAGCCAGAGACGTCGAAACAGCGCCGCCGCGTGCGGCGGGGCGCTGTATTTCCGCAGGTTGGAAATTAGAAGGGCGTTCAACAGGGCAAGCTGCGACTTGCCGGGGAATTCAGAGGCAATCTGCGCCTTCTTGCGCGACCAGCGCGTCGCGGTGCGTGGCGTCAGATCGGTCTGTGTGACGACCTGCGCGGCAAGCGCGTCGAGATCCGCATCAAGCGGGGGCAGGGCCACGACGTCCGGGTTGAAGGGCTTGCGGCGCGCATTATACCGCTCAAGCATGGCCGCGAGGCCGCCGTCATAGGTTGCGTCGCGTTTGTCCATACCCTGTGCTTACACCGGTGCGCAGCCGCTGAAAATCCCCATCTGCTCAGACCATCATTTCCTTGGTCGCGGTCAGGCGCACATCGGGGTAATCGCGTTCGATCCTGTCGATGTCCCATTGCAACCGGGTCAGGTACACGATGTCGCCGTCATGGTCATGTGCGATATGTTGCTTGTTGGCGTTGGCGAACTTGTCGACCGCGGCCTTGTCCCCCGAAACCCAGCGGGCGCTGGTGAACTGGCTGGCTTCGAAACGCACCGGCAGGCCGTATTCAAGCTCGATCCGGCTCGCCAGCACTTCGAATTGCAGGGCTCCGACCACCCCGACGATGAAGCCTGAGCCGATAGAGGGCTTGAAGACCTTGGCGGCGCCTTCCTCGGCGAATTGCATCAGCGCCTTTTCCAAATGCTTGGCCTTCATCGGGTCGCCCGCGCGCACACCCTGCAGCAGTTCGGGCGCAAAGGACGGAATGCCCGTCACCCGCAGCGCCTCGCCCTCGGTCAGCGTGTCACCGATGCGCAACTGCCCGTGGTTCGGGATACCGATGATGTCACCGGCCCAGGCCTCGTCCGCAAGCTCGCGATCCGAGGCAAGGAACAGAACGGGGTTGGTGATCGCCATCGGTTTTTTCGACCGCACATGGGTCAGCTTCATGCCCCGCTTGAAATGTCCCGATGCCATGCGGACAAAGGCGACACGATCGCGATGCTTGGGGTCCATGTTGGCCTGCACCTTGAAGACAAAGCCCGCGACCTTGCTCTCTTCCGGCGAGATCTGGCGGGGCTGCGCCGACTGAATCTGCGGCTGCGGGCCATAAAGGCCGATGCCGTCCATCAACTCCTTGACCCCGAAACTGTTGATCGCCGAGCCGAACCAGATCGGCGTCATGTGACCTTCGAGCACCGCCTGCGGATCCAGCCGGGGCAGCAGTTCGCGCGCCATCTCAAGCTCTTCGCGCAGCTGATCGAGGAGTTGCGCGGGCACGTGCTCGACCAGCGCCGGATCATTGAGGCCGTTGATCTCGATGCTTTCGGCGACCTTGTTGCGATCGGCGCGGTCCATCAGTTCAAGCCGGTCGCGCAGGATGTCGTAGCAGCCCATAAAATCGCGGCCCTGCCCGATGGGCCAACTGGCCGGCGTCACGTCGATCGCCAGATTTTCCTGAATCTCGTCGATGATCTCGAAGACGTCCCTGCTTTCACGGTCCATCTTGTTGCAAAAGGTCAGGATGGGCAGATCACGCAGGCGGCAGACCTCGAACAGTTTCTGTGTCTGACTTTCGACACCCTTGGCACCGTCGATGACCATCACCGCCGCATCCACCGCCGTGAGCGTGCGATAGGTGTCTTCGGAAAAATCCGAGTGACCCGGCGTGTCAACCAGGTTGAAGCGGAACCTGTTGTAGTCGAACGACATTGCCGAGGCCGAGACCGAAATGCCGCGATCCTTTTCCATCTGCATGAAATCCGACCGGGTGCGCCGGGCCTCGCCCTTGGCGCGGACCTGTCCGGCCATCTGGATGGCACCGCCATAGAGCAGGAATTTTTCCGTCAGCGTGGTCTTGCCCGCGTCCGGGTGCGAAATGATCGCAAAGGTACGGCGGCGCGCGATTTCGGGCGGCAATTCGGGGCGATTAGAAGCGGTGTCCAACATGAGGCGCGTATAGGTAAGGAACGCGCCAAGCGCAAGAATATCGGCATCCGCAATCTGCGGCGCGCGGCATTCGCTGGCATTGCCGGCGGCAGCGGTGCTATGCGAGGGACAGAAATCAATGGGAGATCAGAGATGGATTTGGGAATCGCCGGCAAACGGGCACTGGTCTGTGCCAGCAGCAAGGGTCTCGGGCTGGGCTGCGCCGAGGCGCTGGCAGAGGCAGGGGTCAACCTGGTCATGAACGCGCGCGGGGCCGAGGCGCTCGAGGCGTCTGCACAGGCGATCCGCGATGAACATGGTGTCGAGGTTGTCACCGTGGCCGCCGATGTGGCGACCGCCGAGGGGCAGGCCCGCGTGATCGAAGCGGCGGCGGGGGTCGACATTCTTGTCAACAACGCCGGCGGGCCGCCGCCGGGCATGTGGTCCGACTGGGATCGCGACGATTTCATCAAGGCGCTGGATGCGAACATGCTCGCGCCGATCGCGCTGATGAAGGCACTGATGCCGGCGATGATCGACAAGGGCTGGGGCCGGGTGGTCAACATCACCAGCCAGTCGGTGCGCGCGCCGATCGCGGCGCTTGGCCTGTCGAACTCCGCCCGCACCGGGCTGACCGGTTATGTCGCGGGCACCGCGCGGCAGGTGGCCGGAAGCGGGGTCAACATCAACAACCTTCTGCCGGGCATTCACGCCACCGATCGCGCGGTTTCGCTGGACGGAGGCGTTGCCAAGGCGCAGGGCGTGTCGCTCGAAGAGGCACAGGCGCAGCGGGCCGCGACCATTCCCGCCGGGCGCTATGGCACGCGTCAGGAATTCGGCGCGGCCTGCGCCTTTCTGTGCAGTCGGCACGCGGGGTTCATCGTCGGGCAGAACATCCTGCTCGACGGTGGCGCGACCAATGTGACGATGTAGCATGGCGCAGGGGTTTTCGCTGAAGGATCAGCTGTTCAACGCAGGCAAGGTGCATTATCTGGCCGGTCTTTTCGCGGCGGCAAACCCGGCATTCGATGGCGATCTGTTCGAACGGCAGGTCATGGCGCGCCTGACCGAACTCGAGCTGAAACAGCGCATAAGCTGGATCGCGGAATGTCTGGGCGAGCGATTGCCCGGACCCCTCGATGAAATCGCGCCGACCTTGCGCGCGGCCTTGCCCCCGCCGCTGGACCCGACGCTGACGGACGATGATTTCGGGGATTTCATCTTTGCGCCGCTGGGGGAATTGATCGTTCTGCGCGGGCTTGACAGCCCGGATGTATCGCTGGACCTGCTCGAGGAGATCACCCAGCGGTTCTCGATGGAATGGGCGATCCGTCCGTTTCTGAACCGCTGGCCGGACCTTGTTCTCGGGCGGATGCAAAGTTGGGCGCGCCATCCCAATTACCATGTGCGCCGTTTGGTAAGCGAAGGCAGCCGCCCGCGCCTGCCCTGGGGGCAATCGGTGGCAATCGACCTCACCGCGCCGCTGCCCTTGCTCGATGTGCTGCATGCGGACCGGACGCGATATGTCACCCGCTCGGTTGCCAACCACCTCAATGACATCAGCAAGACAGACCCGGCTCTTGTCATGGACCGGCTGGAGCACTGGGCCGGACAGGCGATGCAGGAGCGCGCGGAGCTTGACTGGATGACGCAACATGCCCTGCGCGGGCTCATCAAGGCGGGGGATGCGCGGGCGCTCTCCTTGCTGGGCTTCGATGCGGGTGCGGATATCGAGGTGCTGCGCTTTGATGTGCCCGATCGCGTGGCAATTGGCGATGCGCTGGCGATGTCCGCAACGCTGCGCTCGGCGACGGGGGCGCGTGCGCTGGTCGACTACGTGTTCTGGCGGCGCCGCGCCAATGGCGAACTGGCCCCCAAGGTGTTCAAGCTGAAACAGCTCGACCTTGCGCAAGGCACCGCGAGCGATCTGCGCAAATCGCATAAGCTCAAGGGCGACGCCACCACATTCCGGTTGTATCCGGGGCCGCATCGCGTCGAACTTCAGATCAATGGACGGGTGCGGGCCGAGGCACTATTCGAACTGATTGCGGATTAAC
Source organism: Sedimentitalea sp. XS_ASV28 (assembly GCF_041224545.1). NCBI lineage: Bacteria > Pseudomonadati > Pseudomonadota > Alphaproteobacteria > Rhodobacterales > Paracoccaceae > Sedimentitalea > Sedimentitalea sp. XS_ASV28. Next base: position 172,448 of record NZ_JBGFGP010000166.1, read on the forward strand.
GCATGGCAAAGCAGGACCTGAGCAGCGAGCGTTTGCGTGACATCGTCACCGACATCGCCGAGGAGATGGCCGCAGAGACCGAGCGGGGCAAGGTGGCGGATTACATTCCGCCGCTGGCGCGCATCGACCCGAACCAGTTTGCGCTGTCGGTGATCACCCGCGACGGCGAGACGATTTCGGCAGGCGATGCGCAGACCCGTTTTTCGATCCAGAGCGTGTCCAAGGTATTCACGCTGGCGCTTGGCCTCGGTCGTCTGGGGGATCGTCTCTGGAGCCGGGTCGGGCGCGAACCGTCGGGCGATCCGTTCAACTCGATCGTGCAGCTGGAGTATGAAAAGGGACTGCCGCGCAACCCGTTCATCAATGCCGGTGCAATCGTCGTCACCGACAGTATCCTGGGCAGCTTCGTGCCCAAGGAAGCCCTGGGCGAAATCCTGCGCTTCGTGCGGTTCCTGGCCAGCGATGACGATATCGCCATCGACCCCGACGTGGCGCGTTCGGAACTGGCGACGGGGTTCCAAAACGCCGCGCTGGCGAATTTCATGCGCAGCTTTGGCACCATCACCAGTCCGCCGGAACAGACGCTGGGCGTATATTTTCACCATTGCGCAATTGCGATGACGACGGAACAACTGGCGGCGTCCGCGCGGTTCCTCGCGTTTGACGGATGCCTGTCGCCGGGCGGACCCCGTGCGATTTCCGCGCGGATGGCACGACAGATCAACACGCTGATGCTGACCTGCGGGCACTATGACGGTTCCGGCGAATTCGCCTTTCGTGTCGGCCTGCCGGGCAAGAGCGGTGTCGGCGGCGGCATCATGGCAGTGGTGCCGGGGCAGGCGGCGATCAGTTGCTGGTCGCCCGGCCTGAATGCGGTCGGCAACTCGCATCTGGCTTCGCGGGCGCTGGAACGGTTGGCGCTGCGCACCGGCTGGTCGGTCTTTGCGCCACGCTAGGTTGCGCAGGGGCGTGGGGATTGTTATCTGCGCTGATACCCGACGACCATGATCGCGACGTCCAAGAGGAACCCGGTGGAGCACGTCAGAACAGCGCAACCTGCCCCAGCGCGCTCCGCGCCCAGGCTCGAAATCCGCAATCTGACGCGGAAATTCCACGGGCGCACGGTGGTGAATGATGTCTCGCTCAGTATCGAACCGGGACAGGTGACCTGCCTGCTCGGTCCGTCGGGCTGTGGCAAGTCGACGACGCTACGCATGGTTGCCGGGGTCGAAATGCAAGACAGCGGCGAAATCTGGGTTGATGGCAAGCTGGTCTGCGACACCGTTTTCCGGGTGCCGCCCGAGCGGCGAGAAATCGGGCTGATGTTCCAGGACTTCGCGTTGTTTCCGCATCTGAGCGTCGCGGGCAATGTCGCCTACGGTTTGCGCGGCACGCGGGATGACAAGCGCGCGCGGGTCGAGGAATTGTTGCGGCGGGTCGACCTGTTGCAATTCATCGACGGCTATCCGCACCAGCTTTCGGGTGGCGAGCAACAGCGGGTGGCGCTGGCCCGTGCACTGGCGCCGCGTCCACGGATCATGTTGATGGATGAACCGTTCTCGGGGCTCGACAACCGGTTGCGCGATGGCATTCGCGACGAAACCCTGACCCTGCTCAAGGAAGAGGACACCGCCGTCCTGCTTGTCACGCACGAGCCCGAAGAGGCGATGCGCATGGCCGATGAAATCGCCCTGATGCGGGATGGCCGGATCGTGCAGCAAGGCGCGCCATATAATGTCTATACCCGGCCCGTCGATCGTGCGGCGGTATCGTTCTTCAGCGATACCAATGTCTTGCGCGCTCAGGTGAACGGGGCGCTTGCGGATACCCCCTTTGGCCAGTTTCTTGCGCCGGGCATTCCCGATGGCACCGATGTGGACATCGTATTCCGGCCCCAGCATGTGCGCATCGATTTCGACCGTGGCGGGTCGGGGCCATTGCCCACCCCCACCGATGGGGTGGCGGCGCGGGGTGTCGTCGAACGGGCACGGTTCATGGGGCATGAAAGCCTTGTCGAGTTTCGCATGTCGCACGACGGTTCGGTGATCAAGGCCACGGTTCCCAACGTCTTCCTGCCCTCGGCGGGCAAGGTCATGTGGCTGACGATCCGGCGCGACCGCTGTTTCGTGTTTCCCGCCTGATCAGACCCGGTCGGACAGGCGCTTGCCTGGCTCGTCGGCGAACAGCTCGGGCAAGGGAGTCGCGGTTTCGATCAGATCGACGCGGAAATCACGAAATGCGCTGCCGGTCTCGCTCCAGGCGGTCAGGAGCCAGACCCGCCCCCAGCTTTCGAGTTTCAGCGGACGGATTGTATCCTGTCGGGTCTGCTCCGCCGTGTCGCGGTAAGACAGGCGCAGCTTTTGCCGTCCGGCAATGGCGCTGCGCAGGCTGACCATGTGCGACAGGCCGCGCGCCGCGTTCGCCAATGGGGTCAGTGCGGTTTTCCACGCATCCGCCTCGGCAACGGTTTCGGCTGGCAGCGCCATGTCGATCTTTTGCGTCAGGGTCTGCGCCGCAGCGCTGAGCGCGGGGTCGGCGGCCTCGGATACGATGGCAATTCCCAGTTGCAACACGTCGAGCTCCGCCGGCGACAGGTGCAGCGGCGGAAGCGCGATCGTATCGGCCATCCTGTAGCCGGTGCCGGGCGTGCCCTGTATCGGGACCCCGGCGGCAAGCAGACGATCCATGTCGCGATAGACGGTGCGCACCGAAACCCCCAGCCCGGACGCAAGATCCTGTGCCCGGTGCAACGCTCCGTCACGCAGCAGGTTGATCAGGGTCACAAGTCGGTCTGTGCGGGCCATGTGGCTTGGTGGCACGAGGAGGATGCATTGTCCATAGAAACTGACAAAAACCTGTCAGGAATACCGGGCGCTGCCGGTTTTCCGCAGGCGAACGGCGCGACCTGCGGCACTTTCGGGCCGATCCGGCTTTTGTGGAGGCGCTGGGGCGCTTAGAAAACGGATGAATTTTGCAGCGCGGCGATGACTCGCGACCTGCACGAATCTGAGGAGACGGACATGTTGAACAATATTGGCCTTCCCGGCATCTTGCTGATTGCAATCGTCGTGCTGGTGCTGTTTGGCCGGGGCAAGATCAGTTCGCTGATGGGCGAAGTGGGCAAGGGAATCACATCCTTCAAGAAAGGCATCAGCGAAGGCCAGAAAGAGGATGACGAAGACCCGTCCGAGCTGGCCCGCGACGTGACGCCGGAAACCGACAAGGACAAGGCGTAACACCGCATGTTCGATCTGGGCTGGACCGAGTTGCTGGTCATTGGCATCGTGGCACTGATCGTGGTCGGGCCAAAGGACCTGCCCGTGCTGTTTCGCAATGTGGGACGGTTCGTGGGCAAGGCCAAGGGGATGGCACGCGAGTTTTCCAGCGCCATGCACGAAGCCGCCGAGGAATCGGGTATTCGGGACGTGGCCAAGGGCATGAAATCGGCGACCAACCCGATGTCGAGCGTGATGGACGGCGTCAAGGACGCGACGCGCGACCTGACCGACAGCCTCAATCCAACCAAGCTCGATCCCAAGAAATACGAGTCTGGCAGTGAAACCGGGAAGCTGGCCGAAGAGCGTGCGGAACAGGCCAAGAAGATTCAGGCCGCCACCGCCCGCGCCAAGGCAGACCGGCTCCGGCGCGAGGCGGCCGAAGCACAAGCCCGCGCGGATGCGGCCGAGGCCGCGCTGACGGACAGCCCGGAAAGCAAGACATGAGCCAGACCGACGAAATAGACGACAGCAGCGCGCCGCTGATCGAGCATCTGGCCGAATTGCGCAGCCGGCTGATCCATTCGGTTGTCGCCTTTCTCATCGGCATGGTGGCCTGTTTCGCCGTCGCGACGCCGATCTTCAATTTCCTGACCGCGCCTCTGTGCCAAGTTCTGGCCGAGCGGGGACAGGATTGCGACCTGATCTTCATCAGCCCGCAGGAAGGATTCTTTGTCGCGATCAAGGTGTCGCTTCTGGGCGGCTTCCTGCTGGCCTTTCCCTATATCGGCCTGCAGATGTGGCGGTTCGTGGCCCCGGGGCTCTACAAATCCGAAAAGGGCGCGTTCCTGCCGTTCCTCGTGGCGTCTCCGTTCATGTTCCTGCTGGGCGCGGGTTTTGCCTTTTACGTCGTGACGCCGCTGGCCTATGATTTCTTCCTTGGCTTTCAACAATTCGGTGCCGAAGGCGAGGCCCTGACAGGCGAGGCCGCCGCGCCGCTGAGCGTGGTGTTCCAGGGCAGCGCGCAGGAATACCTGAACCTGACCATCAAGTTCATCGTCGCCTTCGGTCTCTGCTTTCAGCTGCCGGTGCTGCTGACGCTGATGGGCAAGGCGGGGCTGGTCAGTGCCGACGGCCTTGGAAACGTGCGCAAATACGCGGTTGTGGGCATTCTCGTGCTTGCCGCCCTTGTCACGCCGCCCGATGTCATCACCCAGATCATCCTGTTCACCGTGGTGTACGGCCTGTACGAGATTTCGATCTTTCTGGTCCGTCGGGTGGAGACCAAGCGCGAGGAACAGTTGCGGGCCGACGGGTATTATGACGACGAGGACCTCGCGGATGCGGCGATGGCGGGACTGGACGAGGAAGACAACAAGTGATCAATGACCCGATGGACCGGATTGCCGCGGCACTTGAACGGATGTCGCCGGCTCCGATGCCAGCCCCGGATTTCGATATTGCCAGCGCCTTTGTCTGGCATGTGGAGCCCGACAGGCTCGAACCGGTGCCACAGGTGAGCCGGGTGGGTCTGGGTCTTCTGGTGGGGATCGACCGCGCGCGCGATACGTTGCTGGACAACACGCGCCGTTTTGCCGGGGGCTACGCTGCGAACAACGCGCTTCTCTGGGGCGCGCGCGGCATGGGCAAGTCGAGCCTGGTCAAGGCGATCCACGCCGAAGTGCTGCAAGACCATCCGGGCCTCAAGCTGGTGGAATTGCAGCGCGAGGATCTGCCCAGCGTCAGCCGCCTGCTGAACCATCTGCGCGCCGCGCCCTACAGGTTCCTGTTGTTCTGTGACGATCTGTCGTTTTCCCATGACGACCAGCATTACAAGAGCCTCAAGGCGGTGCTGGACGGCGGGATCGAGGGCAGGCCCGAGAATGTCGCCTTCTATGCCACCAGCAATCGCCGCCATCTGATGCCGCGCGACATGATCGAAAACGAGCGGTCCAGTGCCATAAACCCGTCCGAGGCGGTCGAGGAAAAGGTTTCGCTCAGCGACCGGTTCGGGCTTTGGCTGGGCTTTCATCCCTGTACGCAGGACGAATACCTGGCGATGATCGACCGTTATTGCGCCGAATACGGGGTCGCAGCCGACCCGGAAACGCTGCGCGCGGAAGCGATTGAATGGCAGGCGACCCGAGGCGCGCGTTCAGGCCGCGTGGCGTGGCAGTTCTTTACCGATCTCGCCGGGCGGCACCGTGTCAGCCTGACCTGACAAGCGGCTTATCCGTCCAGCCCCCCCGAACCGGGGCACGACCCGCGTGGTACGATCACTCCAAGGGGTGCATTTCGACGCGGACGTCAATCCCCTCGCCAAAGAAGGTCACGAAATCATCGTCTTTTGCGAGCGTGGCGTTGACGCCGTTGACGTCGGCAACCCACCCATGCTTGCCATCGCTCAGCGGAAAGGTCTGCGCGGCATCCGTCGGTTGCACGCCATCATTGCCCGATGATGTCATGGTCATTTCAGTACAATCCGCGTTGACGTCGATCCGGACTTCAAAAGACATTTCCTGACCACGGTAGGAGCCGCCGGACCACCGGCAATCCTGTGCCGCGGAGGAAATCGGGAGCGCGGCGACAGCGAAGCCGAGAAGAACAGAGTATTTCATCATGCGTTTCCCTTGGTTTCACTCTACCTATAGTTAGTGAAACCGGCCGGACAAAGGTCAAGCGCCATTTGTGCGGTCGCCAAGGTTACTCCAGATACGGCATGGGATCGACGCTCTCGAACCCGTCGCGCACCTCGAAATGCACATATGAATCCTCGCCGCTGCGCAGTTGCGCGAGTTTTTGCCCCCGAGTGACGCTGTCGCCCTTCTTCACGGCAATCTTGTCCACGTTTGCATAAACCGTCAGCAGGTTGTCGGGATGGCGCACGACGACGATCGGCACCTGATCCGCGTCCTGGGTGATTGCGGCGACCGAGCCGCTGGCGGCGGCGGTGACCGATGCGCCCGGGCTGCCTGCAATGTCGATCCCTTCATTGCGCCCCTTGGAATAGGTGCGGATAATCTTGCCCTGCAACGGGAACGCCATGGCGGTGTTGCTGGTTTGCGTGGGGGTTCCGACATTGGTTTTCTGCGGCTCCGGCACGTTTGCCGCGACCTTTTCGTCGGGCAGGGGCGCGGTTGCGCTTGGCGGGGTCGGCGTCGGCGAGCCGCTGCCCGGCTGGGTAACCGCGCTCGCGCTCCGGCTCGGGCTGCTTGCGCCGGCGACGGGGATCAGCAGATATTGTCCCTCGCGGATGGCGAAATCCGGGCCAAGCCCGTTCCACTCACCCAGTGATTTGACGGACACGTTGTAAAGCCGGGAAATCGTGTAGGCGGTTTCCCCGCGCACCACCTTGTGCCGCAGCGGTTCGGTCTTGGTCACAGGTTTGGGGGTTGCCGGGGCGCCTGCGGGCGGCAGGGTGCTGGTCTGGACCTGCGAGGTGTCCGGGGCATTGTCGATCGCATCACCGGCGAGCGTGGCGATATCCACCGTTCCGGCAGGCTCGGCGACACGACGGGGCAGGGCGATGATTTCGCCGTCGCGCAATGTCACGTTCTGCTCGATGCCGTTGTATTTTGCCAGTTCGGCAGCGGGCAGGCCCACGCGGGCCGCGACATCGTTTATGGTGTCGCCGCGCCGCGCTACGGCCACCTGATAGTTGGGATAGGAGATGATCCCGCGCGCATCGGGCGCGGGCCTGCTCGCGGTGACGTTGCGGGCGGCGTTGGTGGTGTTGAAGGCACCGAGCTGACCGCGCAGGTCGTAATCAAGAGGTCCGTTGCAACCGGCCAGCAACGCAGCCGCAGCCACCGCGCCCAATAGCCGGGCCGAAGTCAGTCCTAGGGGATTTGCCATCTCGTTGTCCTCAAAGTCTTCCCCTGTCTGTGTGCGGGGGTTCGGGTGCAGTTCGCGTTGCTCTTCCTGTTCATCCGTCCTTGCCGAGACCTTCAAGCAGAGGCACGAAGCGGACGGGTCTGATTTCTTCGTATTCATAGCCGGTGCTGGTGCGCAGAACGCGGATCAGCGTCTGAACCGCGTCCGACTGGCCCACCGGCACCACCATGATACCGTCGATCTTGAGCTGGGCCAAGAGCGGGCCGGGGGGGTCTTCGGCGGCGGCGGTCACGATGATGCGGTCAAACGGGGCCTGTTCGGGCAGGCCAAAGGACCCGTCCGCCGTCATCGCGGTGATGTTGCTCAGGTTCAGGGCGGAAAATGCTTCGTTGGCTTCGCGGACCAGCCGGGCGTGACGGTCCACGGTATAGACCCGACGCACCAGCCGCGACAGGATCGCCGCCTGGTATCCCGACCCGGTGCCGACCTCGAGCACCTTGTCCCGCGGGCTGAGTTGCAGCGCCTGTGTCATCAGCCCGACCACCGACGGCTGGCTGATCGTTTGTCCGCAGGCAATGGGCAGCGGCATGTCATCATAGGCCCGGTTGGCAAAGAGGCCACGCACGAACACGCCACGGTCGATCTCTTCCATGGCTTGCAACACGCGCTTGTCGGTCACCCCGCGCGAGCGCAGGGCAAACAGGAACTGCATCTTGGTTTCGGGTTCCGGACCGGTCATTCGATGGCTTTCAGCGCCTCCAGTGCATCATGGGCGGTCAGATCGGCGCGCATCGGCGTGACCGAGACATAGCCATCCAGGTTCGCATGGGCGTCCGACCCCGGTTCGGTGCGCACCTGCTGATTGCCGCCCTTGATCCACAAGAAGCGGCGCCCGGATGGCGCATTATGCGGCTCGACCCCGAAATGCACACCGCGGCGATAGCCCTGGGTCGTGACCCGCGTGCCCAGGACCTCGCGGGCCGGGACGGGCGGGAAATTCACGTTGAAGAACAGGCGGTAATCGTCACCCTGATCCGGGTTCGCGGCGAGGATCCTGCGTACCACATCCGCGCCATGCACGGCTGCCGCGTCGAACGGATTGTCGAGATCGCTGTTGCGCGGGCCGTAATATTGCGACAGTGCGATTGCCGGCAGCCCTTGCAGGGCCGCCTCCATCGCGCCACCCAGCGTGCCGGAATAGAGCGCGTTCTCTGCCGAGTTGTTGCCCCGGTTCACCCCCGACAGCACGAGGTCGGGACGGGTGTCTTTCATGACCTCGTGCAGGCCCGCCATCACGCAATCGGCCGGGCTGCCCTCGGCGGCAAAGCGACGGTCGCCCATCTGCGCGATCATCATCGGATGCGTATAGCTGATGCAATGGGCGACGCCGGATTGTTCGAAGGCCGGTGCCACGGTCCAGACCTCTCCGTCCGGCCCGGCCAGATCCGCCGCGATGGCGCTCAGAACCTCGAGGCCCGGCGCGTTGATGCCGTCGTCGTTGGTGATCAGAATACGCATATGTGCCTGTCCCTCCACGCTCTTGATAGTGGCCGTGTTGTCACGCGGCAAGCGAGCGCCGCCGTTTGCGCCACGATAATGCCGGGCTGCGGCAAGATCGCTGCGCTCACAACTCGGCCAGCAGCCGTGACGCCTCGGATGCCGGCGCGTTCAGGGGGGCGCGCGGCTCCCCGGGGAAGAAGCGGGCCCTGACGGCTGTGGGCATCGGTCGGGGCGACAGGATCCGAACCCTGGGGCCGGTCTTGACGGTTTCCGCCGCCCAACTGCGGGCGAGCGCCATCTGTGCGGCCTTGGTCGCCCCATAGGCGCCAAAGAACTTCTCGCCCGCCCGGTCATCGTCGAAGAACACCGCCCTCCCTTCGCTTCCGAGAAGGGGGGCAACATAGCCGATCAGCGTAGAGGTCGCCGTGGCATTCACCGCGACGGATTTGTCCCAATCCTTGGCGTCGACGAAACTGGCCGGGCTGAGCGGGGCGGCGTGGATGGCCGTGTGCAGCCACATGTCGAGCCTGCCCCACCGGTCATAGATTCCACGGCACAGGGTTTGCATGGCTGCGGTGTCGGTGATGTCCATCGGGGCCAGCGTGGCGCTGCCGCCCGCGGCCTGGATGTGATCGTCGAGCTCTTCCAATGCGCCGGTGGTGCGGGCGACGGCCACGATATGGTGTGTCGGGGCCAGCGCCTGCGCCAGCGCGGCGCCCAGCCCGCGCGAGGCGCCTGTGATCAATGCTATCTGTGTCATGCGCGCGCTTTGAACCGGGAAAACGCGGCGGTCAAGCCCGGATCAGCCTGCGGGCAGGGTCAGGCGTCGGTTCTGGCCGTTCTTTGACAAGATGACGCCTGTCTCGTCTATGGCGATGATGCGCCCGATGCTGAGCGTTTCACCCACTTCGACACGCTTGATGGCCCCCCTGGACGTGCGGATCAGTGCGGACATGTTGTTGCGCGGGCCAAAAAGGCCGATCAGGTCGGTCTTGCCCCGCGCAAGTGCGCGATCTGTGGTGGCGATCCTTGCCACACGTTCAGGCGTTTTCCCCGCCTCGTTGCTGCTTGTCATAAATGCCTCATGGACCGGTTGGTCAGGTATGCTGCGCCGCAGCACCCCCGGACGCAGCGGCTAACATGGGCCAGAGGCAGGCGAAAGTGGGCGCGGTGAACACGCCCCTGCGGATCGGCGGGGACTCGCCAATCCGGTTCGGTGTTATTCGGCGGCGGCCTTCAACTGAAATCCCTGTTCCAGCATGTCGGCAGGCTCGACCGGGTATTCCCCCGAGAAGCAGGCATCGCAATATTGCGGTGTCGCGGCATTGCGGCCATTTGCTTCGCCAACCGCGCGGTAGAGCCCGTCCAGCGAGATGAACTTGAGGCTGTCCACGGCGAGATGCGCGCACATTTCCTCTTCGCTCATGGTTGCGGCCAGCAGTTTTTCCCGCTGCGGCGTGTCGACACCGTAGAAACAGGGCCAGGCCGTCGGCGGCGAAGCGATGCGGAAATGCACCTCGCGGGCGCCCGCATCCAGTATCATTTCCTTGATCTTGCGGCTGGTGGTGCCGCGCACGACGCTGTCATCGACGAGGATGACACGCTTGTCCCTGATCAGGGCGCGGTTGACGTTGAGCTTGAGGCGCACACCCATGTTGCGGATCTGCTCGGTCGGCTCGATAAAGGTGCGCCCCATATACTGATTGCGAATGATCCCCATCGCGTAGGGGATGCCGCTTTGCAGTGAAAACCCGATCGCCGCAGGCGTGCCGCTGTCGGGCACGGGACAAACGAGGTCGGCGTCCACCGGGCTTTCCTTGGCCAGTTCACGACCGATGTTCTCGCGGGTTTCATAGACGCTGCGCCCACCCAGAATGCTGTCGGGTCGGCTGAAATACACGTGTTCGAAAATACAGAACCGGGATTTGCGCGGCCGGAATGGAAAGCGGCTTTCGACACCGTTCTCGTTGATCACGACCATCTCGCCGGGTTCGATCTCGCGGACATATTCCGCACCGATGATGTCGAGCGCACAGCTTTCCGAACTCAACGCCCAGCCATCGCCGATCTTGCCCAGAACCAAGGGGCGTACGCCCAGCGGATCGCGCACGCCGATCAGCTTGGTCCGGGTCATGGCGACGACCGAAAACGCGCCCTCGACACGGCGCAGCGCGTCTTCCATCCGTTCGGGGATGTTGCGTTGCAGAGATCGGGCCATCAGGTGAATGATGCATTCGCTGTCAGAGGAACTCTGGAAAATCGAGCCGCGGTCGATCAGCTCGCGGCGCAGGGCATTGGCATTGGTGATGTTGCCGTTATGCGCAATCGCCGCGCCGCCCATCGAGAATTCGCCAAAGAACGGCTGTACGTCGCGGATCGCGGTCTGCCCCTTGCTCCCTGACGTCGAATACCGCACGTGCCCGATCGACAGCGGACCGGGCAGGGTTTCCATGATTTTCTGGCTGGTGAAGTTGTCACGTACATAGCCGAACCGCCGGGCCTGGTTGAATCCAAGCTGCGGATCGTGGCTGACGATGCCGCCGGCCTCCTGACCGCGATGCTGGAGCGCGTGCAATCCGAGGGCAACGAAGGTTGAGGCGTCCTGCACGCCGATGACCCCGAAAATCCCGCATTCTTCACGGAGTTTGTCGTCATCGAATGGGTGCGAGGGTGGCATGGAATTCATCGACAAAGCTGGCAGCTCCGAATCCGTTTGCGGTATCTGGCCCTGACATAGTGCCTGAGACGGCCCATGTCACCCGTGCTGTCATGAAACCGTTGCAACTCTGCACTGCGGCATCGTGCGTAGCGGGGTCTCTTCACGTCTGGCGTGAGTTGCACGCAGGGTCAGCACCCAGGGCCTGTGCGTGCTGGCGGATGTGCTGTCTCAGCAGGACGAATCGTTACTGGCTGCACGATCCGACGAGATTCTCGTATTGCTGGGTCACCCAGCCTAGCGCCCGTTCGGGATTCTGCTCTTCTATGCTGCCGGTGAGCTTGGCAAAAACCTGTGCAGAGCGGCTTTCGTCAACCATCGTGAATGTCTGTCCGGTGATCACGGTGTCGTAGACGAAGAAGGCGATGGCGATCAGCAGGATGCCGCGCGCCACGCCAAAGAAAAAGCCGAGCCCCTGATCGACCCCGCCCAGTGCAGAGCGCTGAACAAGCGAGGAAAACAGCGGTGTGAAGAAAGACACGATGATCAGGGCAACCGCAAATACGGCGGCAAAGGCCGCAATCATGCTGAGTTCGCAGCTGTCGGCGACGAACTCGCCGAGCATCGGAATTTCCTTGATCAGCGGTTCGACCTTGGGGGCAAACAGGAACCCGAGGATCGCGGCAGCAATCCAGCCCGCGATCGCCATGGCTTCGCGCACCAGACCGCGCGAATAGGCCAATAGCGCCGAAACAACGATGATGAGGGCAACGAGCCCGTCGATAATGGTAAAACCGTCCATTCGTCTGTGCCCGTCCTGTTGCTGTCTGCTGCGGCAGCGAGACCTTACCCGGCCCCGAACACTTCGCCAACAAATCCCGTCAAATCGGTCGCCCGCGTCAGCGCAAGACCGGAAACTGTGCCGGATTTGCCACCTGCCGGAGCGATGGCGGCGGTAAAACCAAGTTTTTGCGCCTCTTTCAACCTGTTTTCTGTTTGAGGGGCCGGGCGCAATGCGCCGGACAGGCTGATTTCCCCGAAAACCACCGTATCGGCGGGCAGGGCGGTATCCTCGCGAGCAGACAGCAAGGCGGCGGCCACTGCCAGATCCGCGGCAGGTTCGGAGATCTTCATGCCGCCGGCAACGTTGAGATAGACATCGAGCCCGGCAAAGGGAATGCCGCACCGTGCTTCGAGCACCGCGAGAATCATCGCCAGCCGCCCGCCGTCCCAACCGACGACGGTGCGGCGCGGTTGCGAATGCGGCGACGGGGCCACCAACGCCTGAAGCTCGACCAGAACCGGTCGCGTGCCCTCGATTCCGGCAAAGACGGCAGAGCCGGGCGTCGGCTGGCCCCGCTCGCTGAGAAACAGGGCCGAGGGGTTGGTGACTTCGGCAAGACCCCGGCCGGTCATCTCGAACACGCCGATCTCATCGGCGGGACCGAACCGGTTCTTGACCGCGCGCAGGATGCGGAACTGGTGGCCGCGCTCGCCCTCGAAGTAGAGCACCGTATCCACCATGTGCTCGACCACGCGCGGGCCGGCGATCTGCCCCTCCTTGGTGACATGGCCGACCAGGATCACCGAGACATTGCGCCGCTTGGCAAAGGTGGTCAGTTCATGGGCTGCGGCGCGCACCTGGCTGACAGAGCCGGGCGCGCTGTCGACATTGTCGGCCCACATGGTCTGGATCGAATCGATGATTGCAAGCTCGGGCTTCTCGGCTTCCAGGGTGGTCAGGATATCGCGCAGGTTGGTTTCCGCGGCGAGCTTGACCGGCGCATCCGCCAAGCCCAGCCGCTGGGCGCGCATGCGCACCTGTGCGCTGGCCTCTTCGCCACTGACATAGACGGTTTTCAACCCGTTCCGGGCAAAACGCGCCGCCGCCTGAAGGAGCAATGTCGATTTGCCGATACCCGGGTCGCCCCCCACCAGCAACGCAGAGGCCGGAACAAGACCGCCGCCGAGAACGCGATCCAGTTCCGTGACACCCGATAGCGTGCGGGGGGGCGGTGTTTCCTCGGTCGAAAGATCGGTCAGCCTGACGGCGCTTCCACGTTTCGCGCCGAGGGATTTCGATGCGGGACCGGCGGACAGGGGGACTTCCTGGACAATGGTGTTCCAGTCGCCGCAGGCTTCGCATCGCCCGGACCATTTCGAAAACGACGCGCCGCAGGACGAACAGGTAAAGGAATTGGTTTTTGCCATGCCGCTTTCATGGCCCCTCAGCGCTTGGCGGTCAAATGGCTAATCGCGATCGAGGCCAGCACGCAGCCGGAAAAGAGATAGAGACCCCATGCAGTCTCGACGGTGGCCAGCCCGATGCCTTTGACGACCACCACGTAGAGCGCGATCAGGAATATGTCGGCCATGGCCAGTTTGCCAAGCACATCAAAGGCTGGCAGCACCTTGCGCCGCATCAGGCCGAAATGGATCAGAGCAAGCCCGATGGTCTTGAGGTAGGGCGCAAAGATCGCGAGGAAGGTCACCAGCAGCGCCAGTACGATGTCGCTGTCCCAAAGACTCTGCAGGCCTGTCATGACCGAGATCTCGCTCAGACCGAACAGCGGCAGCAGCCCGGCGCGCAACAGCGGCGCAAACCACGCCACGGGGTAGAGGATCAGCAGGGCGAGATTGGCAAAGCGCAGCGGCACGGCGTTGGTCCTTGCTCACTCGGTGGTCCGCAGGTCGATGGTCTTGCGCAAATCACCGCTCGCGCGGTCATAGATCAGCACGCGCTCATCGCCGGTGATCACCGCGTACCAGTCGGCGGTCACCGTGAACGCCTCGGCCCGCGTGCCGTCGGGCAGGGTGATGTGATCGGGCAATGGGATCGCCGCGGGTGTGCGGTCTGACGAGAAACGGATGACAATCAGCGAAACGATCACTAAAAGCCCGCCAATCATCACCGCAGTCAGCACCGTTACGAGCCGACGCAGGAAACGCAGGTTGGCCGGTTCTTCGACCGGTTCGGAAGGATCAGTCATGGGCACGCGTCAAATCAGGTTTTCCATCGCGGCGGATCCGCCGCCGCGCCTTGATAAGGCGCTTTCGCGAGATGTACCAGCCGACGCGGCGTTGTCGCGTACGCGGCTTGCCCGGATGATCGCGGACGGGGCGGTGTCGGTCGACGGCGTGGTGCAGACCGATGCCAAGGCACGCGTCGAAGAGGGGGCCGGGGTGGTGCTGACGGTGCAGTCGGCCGAAGAGAGCCACATCGGCTCCGAGGCCATCGCGCTGGATATCGTGCACGAAGACGATGACCTCGTGGTGATAAACAAGCCGGCGGGCATGGTTGTTCACCCCGCGCCGGGGACGCCTTCGGGCACGCTGGTCAACGCGCTGCTGCATCATTGCGGCGATGACCTGTCGGGCGTTGGTGGTGTCCGGCGGCCGGGGATCGTGCACCGGATCGACAAGGACACCAGCGGTTTGCTCGTGGTGGCGAAATCCGATGTTGCGCATCACGGGCTGGCCGCACAGTTCGAGGCGCACAGTGTCGAACGTTACTATCGGGCGCTGTGTTACGGTGTGCCCGATGCCAATGATCCGCGCTTGCGCGGGGTACGGGGGGCGGCGTTCGAACCGGGCAATATCCTGCGCCTGACCACGCAACTGGCCCGGCACAAAACCGACCGGCAGAAACAGGCGGTTCTCTTTCAGGGCGGGCGGCATGCGGTGACACGCGTCAGGATCGTCGAGCCGTTCGGCGCTCCGCCGGTCGCGGCGCTGGTGGAATGCTGGCTGGAAACCGGGCGTACCCACCAGATCCGGGTGCATATGGCGCATGCCGGGCACGGGTTGATCGGCGATCCGGTTTATGGCGGGCGGCGCAAGCTGCCGGGGCGGGCGATCGCCGGTCCGGCCGCCGATGCGGTCCGCGAATTTCCGCGCCAGGCCTTGCACGCGGCGGTGTTGGGCTTTGTTCATCCGGTGACGGGGGCTGCGGTCCGGTTCGAATGCGACATGCCCGATGACATGACCGCGTTGATCGAAGCCTTGCGCCTGCCACCCGGATAACGGGCCGTTCCGTTTCACGCATTGTTACCGGATGTGACCGCGATTTCACGACCGGGACCCTTTTTATAGCTGCTTCTACGCGATTTGTTTCATTTGCGCTGTCATGAACTGCACATGCGCGTGAATGCACTCTTTTCCCCCTCAAACTAGCCGCTGTTTCAGGGCATTGTGTTAGCGATCTCACTTGAATGGTGCATCAGACACACCATATTCATGTTAAGACAATAAACATTAAGGGACATCAGAATGGCCAACTATGCAAATTTGCCGGCACCGACGCCCGAGGGCGGTCTGAACCGGTATATGCAGGAAATCCGCAAGTTCCCTCTGC
The DNA here is from genome assembly GCF_041224545.1 of Sedimentitalea sp. XS_ASV28. Lineage (NCBI taxonomy): Bacteria > Pseudomonadati > Pseudomonadota > Alphaproteobacteria > Rhodobacterales > Paracoccaceae > Sedimentitalea > Sedimentitalea sp. XS_ASV28. Next base: position 188,007 of record NZ_JBGFGP010000166.1, read on the forward strand.
TTGAGCCGGAAGAAGAATACATGCTGGCAAAACGATGGGTCGAGGAGCAGGATACCGAAGCCGCCCACAAGATGGTCACCAGCCACCTGCGGCTGGCGGCCAAGATCGCCATGGGCTATCGCGGCTATGGCCTGCCTCAGGCCGAGGTGATTTCAGAAGCCAATGTCGGTCTGATGCAGGCGGTCAAGCGTTTTGACCCGGAAAAAGGGTTCCGGCTGGCGACCTATGCCATGTGGTGGATCCGCGCGAGCATTCAGGAATACATCCTGCGCTCATGGTCGCTGGTCAAGCTGGGCACGACCTCGGCGCAGAAGAAACTGTTCTTCAACCTGCGCAAGGCCAAAGCCAAGATCGGCGCGCTGGAAGACGGCGACCTGCATCCGGACAATGTGAAGCAGATCGCCACGGATCTGGGTGTTACCGAAGACGAGGTGATCAGCATGAACCGCCGGATGTCCGGTGGCGATGCCTCGCTCAATGCCACGGTCGGCTCGGAAGGCGAGGGGACGATGCAATGGCAGGATTGGCTCGAGGATGAAGACGCCGATCAGGCGGGCGATTACGAAGCGCGTGACGAGCTGGAAGCGCGGCGTGAATTGCTGGCGCAGGCGATGGATGTGCTGAATGATCGTGAGCGCGATATCCTGACCCAGCGCCGCCTGTCCGATCAGGTGGTGACGCTGGAAGACCTCAGCGGACAGTATGACGTGAGCCGCGAACGCATCCGCCAGATCGAGGTGCGCGCATTCGAGAAACTGCAAAAGAGAATGCGTGAACTCGCCCGCGAAAAGGGAATGCTGGCGACTGCCTGACCGGGCTGACCGGTACGTATGTGAAAATTGGCAGCGTCCTGAACGGGACGCTGCCTTTTCTTTGCGCGTCTATTGCGCTTCGAGGATGGTCTCGAACCGCTGCCGGGCGCGGTCGGGCAGATCGTCGGGCAGAATCCTGTCGGTTTGTCCACCGACCTCGATCAGCATGACCATTCCCATGGCGTAATGCGGGCTGCATTTGATGCCGTAGAGCCCCGGCTCGGTCAGTGTGACGGTGAAATCCTCGTTGACCTGGCTCTTGAAGGGCGTGGCCGCTGCGGGAATCATCCCGTCGATGGTCGCGGCGTTGTGGCCGGGTTGCGTCGGTAGGAAACGCACGCTGTCACCCGGCGCGATGGCCAGGACGTCCGGCTCGTAGATCATCGGACCGCGCTCCGAACGCGTGAACATTTTCACGTCGTGGGTTTCGGCGCGCGCGGAAGTTGTAAGGATGCAGATTGCAAAAGCGGCGTGAAGCGGGGTCATATGTCGTTCTCAAGGCATCGGAACCGAAACTGTGTCGTTTCGTCCACGGGATCATGTAGCGGTGTGGCCTGCACCCGGAAGATCACGGCAAGGCGTTGCGGGGTCAGGACCTCGGCGGGCGGTCCGCAGGCGACAAGACGCCCGCCATCCATCACGCCGATCCGGTCGCAGCACATCGCCTGGTTCAGGTCGTGCAACGCCATGACAACAGTGACGGGCAGGCGGCACACCAGCCGCAGCAGGGTCAGCTGGTGGTGGATGTCGAGATGGTTGGTCGGCTCGTCCAGCATCAGCAGGCGCGGACGTTGCGCCAGCGCACGCGCGATGTGAACGCGCTGCCGCTCGCCGCCCGAGAGGGTCGACCACCGGTTCCCTGCCATTGCGAGCATGTCGACGGCGGCGAGCGCGTCATCGACGATTTGTGTATCCTGCGCGCCGAATGGCGCCAGCGCCGACAACCACGGTGTGCGGCCGAGTTCGACCGCATCGCGCACGCGCAAAGCCTCGCTCGTATCGGCGATCTGCTCGACAAAGGCGATCCGCTGCGCGACCTGCCGCCGCGTCAGGGTCTCGATGGGCGCATCGTCGAGTTGCACACTCCCCTTTGGACGCGGTGCAAGCCCGGCAAGCAACCGCATCAACGTCGATTTTCCCGACCCGTTCGGTCCGACGAGGCCAAGCGTCTCGCCGGGTTCGATATCGAGCGATACGCCGTCCACTATGCGTTTGCCGCCGGTCGTCCAGCCCAGATCCCGCGCCGCCAGCCTCATGGTCGCCTCCGGTTGTGCAGGAGGATCAAGGCGAATCCGGGCGCGCCCACAAGTGCTGTGACAACGCCGATGGGAACGACCTGTCCGGGAATCAGGATGCGCGAGACGACATCTGCGGCGATCAGGAACACCGCACCCGCCAGGGCCGACGCCGGAACCAGCCGACCGTGACGGGGACCGACGATAAAGCGCATGGCGTGCGGGACAACGAGGCCGACAAAACCGATGGAGCCGACGATGCTGACCATGATGGCGGTCATCAGGGTGGTCGCGCCGATCAGCACGGCTTGCACAGGGCGCACCGCGATGCCGAGCGATGCCGCCGATGAGGTCCCAAATGAAAACGCATCCATGGCACGGGCAAACCAGAAACAGGCGAGCAAGCCGATCGCAGCGGCCGGCAGGGCGAGCGAGACATCCGGCCAGCGCACCCCCGAAAGATTGCCCAGCAGCCAGAAGATGATCCCGCGCGCCTGTTCAGCATTGGCGGATTTGGCGATGAAGAACGATGTCAGCGCGTTGAAAAGCTGTGAACCGGCAATGCCCGCCAGGATGAGCTGTGCCGAGCCGCCGCCCGCCGCCCGCGCCAGCGCGGCAACCAGCAGAAAGGCCAGCGCGGCACCGCCAAAAGCTCCGGCGGAGATGCCGATGAGCCCGCCGCCCAGACCGAGGATCGACACCGCGACCGCCCCGGTGCCGGCCCCTGCGGACACGCCGAGAAGGTACGGGTCGGCGAGTGCGTTGCGCACCAGCGCCTGCAAGACAACGCCGGACAGCGCAAGCCCGGCACCGCAGGCCGCCGCCACCAGCGTGCGGGGCAGGCGGTAACTCCAGATGATACCCGCGTCGATCGGATCGACCAGATGGCCCGCATCCCAGAGCCGGTTGGCAAAAACCGCCAGCACCATGCGCGGCGGCAGCGGTGTCTCGCCGATCATCACGCCGGCAAAGATCGCGGCAAACAGAACGGCCATCCCCGTCACGCCCCACATTGCAACGGGTTTGACATGTGTCACGGGAATGGCCGCATGGGTCATTGCCGGTCGTACTCGGCCAATGCGTCGGCCAGGGTTTCAAGTGCGCCGATATTGCGGATCGAGGGATCCATGCCATGTGCATCCAGGATCAGGATGCGGTCATTTTTGACGGCTTCCATCTGGCTGGCGACCGGGTCGCTGCGCAGGAACTCCAGTTTTTTCCCGATGTCATCGGCCTCGAAGCGGCGGCGCTCCATGCGGGCGGCCACGATTACGGTCGGATCGGCGCGGGCGATGGTTTCCCAGCTGACGGTTGGCCATTCCTCGTTGCTCTCTATGACATTGGCCAATCCAAGCGCCTGCATCATATAGGCCGGCGCACCGCCCTGGCCCGCGACATAGGGATCGATGTCCATTTCCGCAGACGAGAACCAGAAGACCGCCGAAGCGTCGTCAAGTCCGAGGCCGCGGGCCTTTGCGATCGCCGATTCCTCGCGGGCGCGCAGGTCGGCGACGAGCGCCTCGCCCCGGTCACCGACATCGAAAATCCGGGCGAGTTCGAGGATGCCCTGATAGACGCTGTCCATCGAGAACAGTTCCAGACGCGTGCCATCCGACCCTTTCGAGTTGTCCTTGCCAACGCAATCGGCGGGCAGCGTGTAGGTCGGAATGCCGAGATCGGAGAATTGTTCACGCGTGGCGACGATACCCTGCGGACCGACATGCCATTCATATTGCACCGCAACCAGGCCAGGGCGCTTGGCGACGACACTTTCAAAGCTCGGGTCGTTATCGGCCAGACGTTCGACCCCGGCGTTCAGTTCCGCGTATTCCGGCAACACGTCGGTGAACCAGACCGATGTTCCGGTGACCTTGTCGCCAAGCCCGAGCGCATAGAGAATCTCGGTGGCCGCCTGACCGACCGACACGACGCTGGCGGGGGCGGCGTCAAAGGTGACCTCGACGCCGCAATTCGCGAGCGTCAGGGGGTAGGTGGTCTCGGCCCGCGCGGGCATAATGAGGCAGGCCGCCGCCAGGCTCCCTGCGGTCAGGGTTCTGATGAACATGTATGGTCTCCGGTTGATGATGCGCCCGAAGACAGGAAAGACATGTCGTGCCCGTCGCTGACGAAATCAGCCGCACATATGGCAACCGGGCTCGTTCTGACTGTGATGATCCACTGGAACCATCCGGGAAAAGACTTCATTCGACACCTCTCCGGACACCCCGTCCGGGCCGCGTTGCAGTTATGTGCCGGCAGGTCTCCTGACTGGCGGGTCATGGTGGACAGCGACCTTCCCATGGACCAGCCACAGTGGATGTCTCGCTGCTCACTCGCCGCTTACAGTTGCGGGGGCAGTTCCGTTTCGCCAGATGGCGGCGGATTCCCTTTTCATTCCTTGCGAAAACCGACCCGTGCTCGATACCGGTCGAAATGTCCGCTCGCAAGGTCTTTTGTTGCGCGCCGGCAAAACGGACGCGCGTTCATGATGCGCCGCTTTGGACGTGGTTGCCGCGAGTGCGGCCCGGGTCCGCACGGACCGCCCGCCTGTTCAGTTCAGCCGTGCGCGCAGAACCCGTACCATGTTTTCGCCCATGACCTTGCGGATCTGCGTGTCGGTCAGGCCCTGATCCAGCAACGCCTGGGTGAGAGCGGGCAATTCCGACGTGTCAAAGGCCGTTTCGACCGATCCGTCGAAATCCGAACCCAGCGACACATGGTCTTCGCCCACGGTATCGATGGCCGCCCGGATCATGCGGGCCACCCCGTCCGGCGCTATGTCGCCGCAGGCCACCTCGGCCCAATAGCCGATGCCGATGACCCCGCCGGTTGCCGCGATGTCCCGCATCAGATCGTCCGGATAGTTGCGTTTGGTCGCGCAATGCCCGTGAATGCCCGAGTGGCTGACGACAAGCGGTATGTCGGTCATCGCAATAACATCGCGGGCCACCTGCGGGCTGGAATGGGCAAGATCGAGCACCATGTTGCGCTGCACAACCTCGTTCACCACGGCCCGGCCAAATTCGGTCAGCCCGTGATTGCCCAGACCATGCAGCGATCCGCCGAGCGCGTTATCAAAGAAATGTTGCAGCCCCACGAGGCGATACCCGGCGGCTTCGAGGATGTCGAGATTTTCGAGCTTGCCTTCAAGCGGGTGCGCGCCCTCGATCCCGAGAATGCCACCCACGGTTCTTGCGCCCTTTGCGCGCTCCGAAAGCACCGCGTCAAGGTCCGCGCGGCTCTTGATGATCCTGAGACTGCCGGGGGCCTGGTCGGCAAATCCCTGCAGTTTCTCCGCCTGGTAGACGGCCCGTTGCAGCAGGCTTTGCCACGTGCGCGGCGGCCAAAGCTGTCCCACGGCAAGCAGGGTGATATTGTCGAATGCTTCCGCCGAGTTTTGTTCATAGTTCTGCCCCGCCGGACTCTTGGTGACGGCGGTAAACACCTGTAGCGCGACACCGCCCTCGATCAGACGGGGCAGATCGACCTGCCCATAGCTTCCGCGTTCGGTGAGATCGCGATTCCACAACAGCGGATCGGCATGCCAGTCTCCGACGATCATGTCGTCATGCAGATCCTGCGCCGCCGGGGAGACCGGGTAGGGATCATGAGGCACCACGGCGTTGCGCGCACGTTCGATATAGCCGGGTGCAAAGACAAAGAACGCGCCCGCCAGTACCAGAAGGAGCAGCAGGAACCGCCCCAGCCATTTTGCGAAACGTCGCATGGAGCCTCCCAGGGTTGTTTTGCAGCCGAGCCTAACCGGTGACCGGAGAATGACAATCGTGACTTTGCGGCAAAGGGGTTGGGTGCATCGGTGCCGTTGCGCTAGGATCGGGGGCAACTCGGGGTGCGGGCGTGGATGATCCGCGCCAGTTGGCGGTTTGCACGGTCGGCGGACGATGACAGACCGGGTAGCCGAAATGGCGCGGACGTCATATATCCTATCCGCACCTGCAAGGAGAGAGGCGATGGCCGGTGGATGGGCGCGCGATGGCGCGGTGAGCGAGCAGATCGAGGCTTCGATTTCCGATGAACTGGCCCGGCTCAAGGCGCGGCGCGCACCGGAGGGCGAAAGCCTGACACATTGCGCGGAATGCGACGAACCGATCCCGGAGGCGCGGCGCAAGGCGATCCCCGGCGTGAAGCTGTGCATTGATTGCATGCAGGAACGCGACAGCGCCTACAAGGCGCGGGGCGGGATCAACCGGCGGGGCAGCAAGGACAGCCAGCTGAAATGATCCGGTAAGACGTTGCTCGCCATGGCCACGGGAAAGACGGCCAAGCGCGAAACGATCTAACCCCTGTGATCGCCACGAAACCAGCGCAGCAGCGGCTTGACGTCCAGCGCGGCCACCATGACGCCCAACGGGATCATCCAGTAGCCCAGCACCGGAAGGAACCCGAACACCCCGCCGAGGATCAGCAGAAGACCGAGCACCAGGCGCAATCCCGGCGGTACGCGCCTGCGGATTCTGACGACCACGCGTGCCAGACGGCCGCGCAGGGCGCGGCCGTTCGTGTTCTTTACGTCGGAGTCGGGTTTGGTTTGCATATAGGTCTGATCTTTGCGGTGATTATACAGCCACTTGTATCCGATCAGGGAGCATGTTTGCCACTCCGTAGATCAGGCCTCGCCCTCCGGGTAGGGATCCTTGTGGATCAGGATATCGGTTTGCGGATACGTGTCGATGATTCGCCGGCGCAGATCCGCACCGATTGCATGGGCCCGGTTCAGCGAAAGCTGTCCGTCGAGTTCGATGTGAAAGTCCACGAAGGTACGGCTCCCGGCGGTGCGGGTGCGCATGTCGTGAAAGCCCCTGATCCCCGGATGTGCAGAGATGATCGTCTCGATTCCTGCGATCAGGTCGGGATCGGCACGGTGGTCCATCAGGGCGTGCCATGCGCCGATGCCGATGCGCAGCGCGCCGATGAACAGAACCAGGGCCGCGAGCAGACCGACAATCGTGTCCAGCGAACTTATCCCGTATCGCGAGGACATCCAGAGCGCGGCAATGGCCCCGATATTGGGCAGCAGGTCGCCGACATAATGCAGCGAATCCGCAGCGATGACGCGGTTGCCCGTGCGCCGGGCCACATGCCTCTGCCACAGCACCAGCGCACCGGTCAGCAGGATGGACACCACCATCACGACGATGCCCGCACCTTCGGCGGCGAGCGTGACCGGGGTCGGCGTCAGCAGACGTTCGATCGAGACCGTGGCAAGCGCAAGCGCCGTGACCAGCAGGAACAGCCCCTGACCAAGCGCGGACAGATCCTCGGCAGAGCTATGCCCGAAGGCATGATCGTGATCGGGTGGCAGCGCCGCATAGGCGACGGCGGCGAGCCCGAGGGCCGAAACCAGAAGGTCGAGACCGCTGTCGGCAAGCGAGGCCGCCACCGACAGCGACTGGGTCTGGCCAAGCGCCCAGAGCTTCAGAATCACCAGACACAGCGCCACCGAAACAGAGGCCAGCGCGGCGGAAAGGTTCAGGCGTTTGTGTTCTTTTGACATCCCTCGGCTCCGGTCGGCTGTCCAGGTGCGTGCCGGCCCTTCTCTATGCTTCCATCGCCTCAAGCTCGTCTATGAAGCCGGAGATCATGTCGAGGCCTTTGTCCCAGAACCGGGGATCGGACGCATCCAGACCGAACGGTGCCAGAAGGTCCTTGTGGTGCTTGGACCCGCCGGCCTTGAGCATGTCGAAATACTTGTCCTCAAAGCCCGGGTCGCCGTCGGCGTAGACCGAGTAGAGCGCGTTCACCAACCCATCGCCAAAGGCGTAGGCATAGACATAGAAGGGCGAGTGCACGAAATGCGGAATGTAGGCCCAGAAGGTTTCGTAGCCGTCCATGAATTCGAATGCGGGCCCAAGGCTTTCGGCCTGAACGCTCATCCAGAGGGCGTTGATGTCGTCCGGCGTCAACTCTCCGCCGCGCCGTGCCGCGTGCAGTTTGCACTCGAAATCGTAGAAGGCGATCTGGCGGACAACCGTATTTATCATGTCCTCGACCTTGCCAGCGAGCAGAATCTTGCGCTGCTCCTGTGTTTCGGCGTTATCCAGCATCTTGCGGAAGGTGAGCATCTCACCAAACACGGACGCGGTTTCGGCGAGCGTCAGCGGCGTGGAAGACAGCATTTCACCCTGACCGGCGGCGAGAACCTGATGCACGCCATGGCCCAGCTCGTGCGCAAGGGTCATGACATCGCGCGGTTTGCCCAGATAGTTCAGCATGACATAGGGATGAACCTCGGTCACGGTGGGGTGGGCAAAGGCGCCGGGGGCCTTGCCCGGTTTGACGGCGGCATCAATCCAGCCTTTGGAAAAGAACGGCGCGGCAATTTCGCCCATGCGCGGATCGAAGGCGTTATAGGCATCCATCACGGTCTTTTCGGCGCTGGCCCAGTCGACGACGCGGCTGTCTTCCATCGGCAGGGGGGCGTTGCGGTCCCAGACCTGCATCTTGTCGAGCCCCAGCCATTTGCGTTTCAGTTCGTAATAACGGTGGCTGAGCTTGGGATAGGCGGCGACCACGGCCTTGCGCAGGGCCTCGACGACTTCGGGCTCCACATCGTTCGACAGGTGCCGGCCGGTTTGCGGTGTGGGCATGCCGCGCCAGCGGTCGACGACTTCCTTTTCCTTGGCCTGCGTGTTGTGCACACGGGCAAAGGTCTTGATGTTTTCGGCGAACACATCGGCCAACTCGCGTGCGGCGGCCTCGCGGATGTTGCGATCCTGTTCGGTCAGCAGGTTGAGCGTGCCTTCGATGTTCAGCGTTTCGTCGTCGACCGAGAATTCGAGTCCGGCGATGGTTTCATCGAACAGCTTTTCCCACGCATCGCCCACCACGCCCATGTCGTGAAGGAATTTCTCCAGCTCGTCCGACAACTGGTAGGGTTTCATCGCGCGGATACGGTCAAAGACCGGCCGATAGCGCGCAAGATCGGCATTGGCGGCGAAATGGGCCGCGAGAACCCCGTCATCCAGCCGGTTCAGTTCAAGCGTGAAAAACACCAGCGGCGTGGTGAAATTGGTGATCTTTTCCTGCATGTCCGACATGAACTTGGCCCGGTCCGCATCGGTCGTCTGCTGGTAATAGCGCAGCCCGGCAAAGGACATGATGCGCCCGGCAACCGCGCTGATGCGTTCGTTGCGCAGCACGCAATCCAGAAATCCTGCGGCGTCGAGATCCGCAAGTTTGCCTTCGTAATCGGCGGCGAAAGAGGCGCAGGCCGTTTCGAGCCAGTCAAGGTCGCGCTTGAGTTCGGGCGCGTCCTGCGACGTGTAGAGATCGCTGAGGTCCCATTCCGGCAGGTTGCCAAGATCCTTGCCGCCGGACGAGGCATTGGCATCGAAATTCGGTTTGATCGTCATTACGCAATCCTTCTGCTTTGTCTTGGAATTAGTGCCCCGGCCCGCGCAGATGCAAGTGGCGGCGCGGAAATGCCGCGAAATAATCCGCCGGACCGGCATCGAAGTGGGTTCTTTCGCGGCGACGCGCGAACATCGCGGACCCTTTGACATTCCGGGTCCGTCGTGCGGTCATGGTGCGACAATCGAAAGGGAGGATTTGGTGTGGGTATTTTCAACGATCCGAAGGTAACGGGCGCCGGTGGTGCGCTGATCGGGCTGCTGTTGGGGTTGTTCATCGGCAACGATACGCTGGACGAAGACGTCAGGACCCTCGTGCGCGAAGAAATCGCACCGGTGAGCGCGGCGGCCCGGGAGCAGGGTAGCGTTCTTGAGGCGATGTCGGCCCGGCTCGATGCGCTGGATGCGGCGGTGGCGGATGGGGCGGCCGCGACGGGTGACTTGGTGTCGGCGGTCGGCGAAAAGATCGAAGGGCTTCGCGATACGCTGGGCGGCAAGATCTCGGAAACGGCCGCGAGCCAGGCGGACTCGCTGAAGACGACGCTGGCCGAGATGTCGGCGTCGCTGGAGAGCTGGACGAGATCGGCGGTGGATAGGGTCGCACTGGAGGGCGGTGCCGTCGCAGGTCCGGGCGAGGTGCTGATGCTGGCCGATGGTGCCCTGAGGGTGTTCGTCTCGGGTGTGGTCAACGGCAAGGCGCGGCTGGCCGTCAACGGGTTGAGCACGCAAGTGGTTGCGGTTGGCGACAGCGTGACAACGGATGTGGACGGAAAAAGCTGCACCGTTTCCGTCGCGGCCATCCGCGAAAACCGGGTCGGCCTGACTGGCGACTGCGGTTAGGGAAACAGCGTCCGGCACTCGGTCGCCGGGCGCACTCCGATATTGGCCATTTTCGCCTTTGCCGGGGTCAGGCGGAAACGGCGCTGTCCTGTGTTCCGCTTGGCGGGCGGCTGAACAGTTCGTCGAGTTGATCGAACACGTCGGCCCGGATCTCGGGAGTCTCCATCAGAACCTCGTGGCGCGCACCCTGCACGATTTCGAGCCGCCCGTTTGGCCATCGGTCCATGCGCTGGCGTACATCCTCGCAATCGATGATCTGCTCTCCGGAGCCAAGGAAAGTGATGCAGGGCAGGTCGGGCGAAGGCCGTTGCGCGAGCGTGCGGCATTCCATCAGGCTCTCGCGCAACCACACCAGCGTCGGTCCGCCGATGCCAAGCTCGGGATGCGCGGCAAGCTGATCCTGCATCATCCTGTACATGCTGGGTTCGGTTGTCAGCGCGTTGCCATCGAACGCATTCGCGGTCACGTAGCCTTCGTGACGCGTGCTCGGCGGCAGGCGCGTTCCCATGCCGACCATCGGCGCAACGTGCGACAGCGCCCATCCGAATGGCTTGACCATCGGCGACATGTAGATGCCCCACATCGGCCCCGTAAAGGCGCAGCTCTGGACCGGCAACCCTTCCATCACCGCCCGCAGCCCGATGCCACCGCCCATCGAATGACCGATCAGGTGAAACGGCGTCGGCAATTCGATCGCACGCGCCAGTTTCATCGCGGCGGCCAGGTCCTTCTGGTAGTCGGTAAAGATGTTCACATGCCCAAGGCGCGTGTCATCCAGCAACCGGTCGGCAAGGCCCTGGCCACGCCAGTCGATCACCAGCGTCGCGTATCCGCGCCGGCCCAGTTCACCGGCGGTATCGCCGTATTTCTCGACATATTCGGTACGGCCGGGCAGCATCAGCACGGTGCCGCGTGTGCGCCCTTCGGGCCGCCAGACGCCGACACGGATGCGGATGCCATCCGACGTTTTCAACCAGTAGGCCCGCCCGCCTTCGGGCACGCCGACCATATCGTCATGCAGGGGGGCGGACACCAGTTTCATCAGGCCAGAACCGATGCCAGTTTCATGGCCATGCCCATGTCGCCATCCACCGACAGTTTGCCGGTCATGAAGGCCGAGGTCGGGTTCAGATCGCCCTCGAAAATGGCCTGAAAGGTTTCGGCATCGGCGCTAAGGGTAACGTCGGCCTCGTCATCGGCGACGCGTGCGCCATTGCCGTCGAGCATGATCGCGCCTTCACCGGCGATGTCGAACTTGGCGGTGCCGTCAAAGTCGGAGGTCGCCAGCTTCGTGTTGAGTTCGGCCGCAGCCTTTTCAAGGAATTCGCTCATTTTCACTCTCAAGATTTTGGTGCAGGGGGCTCTGGAATTTCCCATGCATCGCGTTACACTGAACAACGTTATGAGCGTTATCCATCCCTTGATCAAAGCTATCGTCGCGGCAGTTTTGGCCATAGTAATGAATTCCATACCTTTGATCGCGCAAACCGCGGATTCCGAGGATGAGCAGGCGCTGTTGCAGGCGCTCGCGACGGCGGATGCGGACGAGGCGCGGCGTCTGGACCGGCAATTGCAACGGCTTTGGTCGCGCAGCGGTTCGCCGTCCATGGACCTGTTGCTGCAACGCGGACGCGACGCCCTTGAGCAAGACGACACGGCGGCGGCGATCGAACATCTGACGGCGCTGACCGATCACGCGCCGGAGTTCGCACAGGGCTGGAGCACCCGGGCGCTGGCCTATTTTCACGCCGAGCTTTACGGGCCGGCACTTCTGGATCTGGAACGCTCGCTGGCGCTCAACCCCAACGATTACAACGCGATAATCGGTCTTGGCGCCCTGCTGGAAGAGTTCGGCGACAAAACGCGGGCCTATCAGGCCTACACGCGGGCGCAGGCTATACATCCCCATCACGAGGAAGTAACCAGAGCCCTGGACCGTCTGCGCCCGGGAATCGAGGGCGCGGCACTTTAGGCCCTGACGGGGCAGGGGGCGACAGGTGACCGGGTCATCGCGTATTGTGGCCGTGCTGGGCCCGACCAATACCGGCAAGACGCATTATGCCATCGAACGCATGCTGGGCCATCGGACCGGTGTCATGGGGCTGCCGCTGCGGCTTCTGGCGCGCGAGGTCTACGACCGGATTGTCGCGGTGCGCGGTCCGTCTGTGGTGGCGCTCGTCACCGGCGAAGAGCGTATCGTTCCGCCACGCACGCAATACTGGGTCTGCACCGTCGAGGCGATGCCCGAAGGGATGGGGACCGATTTTGTCGCGATCGACGAGATCCAGCTTTGCGCCGATCCCGAGCGAGGCCACGTCTTTACAGACCGTTTGCTGCGTGCGCGGGGGCATCTCGAAACCTTGTTCCTGGGCAGCGATACCATGCGCGGTCCGATCCGCGCGCTGGTGCCGGAGGCGCAGTTCCAGGGGCGTGAGCGGATGTCGCAGCTCGTCTATTCCGGTGCGAAAAAGATCAGCCGCATGCCCGCGCGCAGCGCCATCGTCGGGTTCTCGGTCGAGGGCGTCTATGCCATTGCCGAACTGATCCGCCGGCAAAAGGGTGGCGCGGCAGTGGTGATGGGAGCGCTGTCGCCGCGCACGCGCAACGCGCAGGTCGAACTCTACCAGAACGGCGACGTTGATTACCTTGTGGCGACGGATGCGATCGGGATGGGGTTGAACCTCGATATCGACCATGTGGCATTTTCGGCGCTAACCAAGTTTGACGGGCGCCGGATGCGGCCGCTCGCGCCGAACGAACTGGCGCAGATAGCGGGCCGTGCGGGGCGGGGCATGTCGCATGGCACGTTCGGCGTCACCGGCGAAGCGCGACCGCTCGACGAACCGGTGGCACAGGCGATCATGGAGCATCGCTTCACACCCCTGAAGAAGCTGAACTGGCGCAACGCCGCGCTGGAGTTCGGATCGGTCGATCATCTGATCCGCGCGCTGGAGATGACGCCGACGGATGAGAACCTGGTCAAGGCGCGCGAGGCGGACGATCTGGGCGCACTGAAATCCCTGGCGCAAGTGGACGAGGTCTTCGCCCGTGCGTCCGACCCCGCCTCGATCCGCCTGTTGTGGGATGTGTGCCGGATCCCCGATTTCCGGGGAATCAGCCATGCGGAGCATTCTGCCCTGCTCGAGATCATTTTCGGCTATCTGCACGAAAGCGGCAGGGTGCCCGACGATTGGCTCGCCCGGCAGATCAGGCGTATCGACCGGACAGACGGGGATATCGATACGCTGAGCAAGCGATTGGCATTTATCCGCACATGGACCTATGTCGCGCAGCGCAAGGGCTGGACAGGCGACGAAAGCCATTGGCGCGACGTGACGCGCGCTGTAGAAGACAGGGTGTCGGACGCGCTGCACGAGCGACTGACACAGAGATTTGTGGACCGGCGTACATCCGTGCTTTTGCGCCGGCTCAAGCAAAAGGAGGCCCTTTTGGCCGAAGTGAACGATAAGGGTGAAGTGACCGTCGAAGGTGAATTCGTCGGGCGTTTGGAAGGGTTTCGATTCTCCGCGGACAAGTCAGCGGCGGCGGGGGCCGAGGAAAAGGCGGTCAAGGCCGCCTCGCTTCAGGCGCTTGCGCCGCAATTCCATTTGCGGGCGGATCGGTTTTACAATGCCCCCGATACCGAGATCGACTTTACCGAACAGGGCGGTCTGATGTGGGGTGAACACGCGGTGGGCAAGCTGGTCGCGGGGCCGGAGCCGCTGAAGCCGCAGGTCGAGGTGTTCGTCGATGAAGCGGCCGGACCCGATGTGGCCCAGAAGGTCGCGCGCCGGTTGCAGCATTTCATCGACCGCAAGATTGCGTCGCTGTTCGAGCCTTTGCTGACCCTGCAACGCGACGAGGAACTGTCGGGACTTGCGCGCGGCTTTGGCTTCCGGATGATCGAGTCGCTGGGCATCCTTCCCCGTGCCGAGGTGGCGCAAGAGGTCAAGGATCTCGATCAGGATGCCCGCGGCGCGCTGCGCAAGCATGGCGTCCGGTTCGGTCAGTTCACGATTTTCATGCCACTGTTGCTCAAGCCTGCGCCGACGCGTTTGCGGCTGGTGCTGTGGTCGCTGGCCAAGGGATTGCAGGAGTTTCCGGAATCCCCGCCACCTGGCCTGGTGACCGTGCCGACGGTGCAGGACGCGCCCGAAGGGTATCACACGATGTGCGGTTATCGCGCTGCGGGCGAGCGCGCGGTGCGGATCGACATGCTTGAACGGCTCGCGGACATGCTGCGCACCGAGGACAGCCGGGGCGGTTTCGAGGCCAAGCCAGACATGCTCTCCATCACCGGGACGACGCTGGATCAGTTTGCGGATCTGATGCAGGGGCTCGGCTACAAGGGCGAGCGCGGCGAACGGGCCAAGGTCAAGCCCGCCCCGGCTGCGACGCCCGGCACCACGACAGAGGAGGCGACCGCGTCCGAACCCGCAGCGGTTGAACCGGTTGCGGACGATACGGCGGAGACTCCACCCGTTGCCGGACAAACCGCCGATCCGGTTGCGCAAGGGGCTGCCGTGCAGGCGGACCCCGCTGCGCAGGAGGACCCTGCGCCGCAGAAACCCGAGGCGCCGCAGGAACCCGAGATCGAGGTCTTTTATACGTTCACCTGGGCCCGGCCGCGCCGTGACCAGCAGCGTTCGCGCGGCAACAAGACGGGTCAGCGGGACGCTCAGGGCACCAAGCCTCAGGGCAAGGGACGTCCCCCGCGCAGGAAGGGGCAGGACAAGGGCGATCGCAAGGACAAGGGTGCCAAATCCTATTCCGCGCGCCCACCCCGCAAGGAAAAGCAGATCGATCCGGATAACCCGTTCGCTGCCGCCTTGATGGGGCTCAAGGACAACGGATAGGCTTGTGGGCGCCGCGCCGCCGGACAAGCTGAGGCTGGACAAGTGGTTGTGGCAGGCGCGGTTCTTCAAGACCCGCACCCTTGCCGCCAAGCAGGTCAGCGGCGGGCATGTGCGGGTGAATGGCGAGCGCACGCTCAAGCCGGCCTATGGCGTCGGCGCCGGAGATGTGCTCACCTTCGTTCAGGGGCGGCAGGCGAGGGTGGTCCGGATTGTCGAGCTCGGCGCGCGGCGCGGCCCTGCTGGCGAGGCGCAGGGTCTTTACGAGGATCTCGCACCGCCAGAGCCGCGTCAGCCCCCGCCCGAACGGGCCGGAGAGCGACCGACGAAAAAGGCGCGCAGGGCGCTGGATGCGCTGCGCACGGTGGATGAGGGCGATTTCTGATCCGATTTTTATGGTGAATGCAGAACTCGCGCCCAACATTCGCCGCTGGGTAGAACGTGGGTTGGCCGATTGGTCGCAAACGCCGGAATTCGGCCCTGCGCGCGGATGCTGTGGCGGATTGCAGACTTGAAGTACCGGCGGCGCTGAATTAGCTAGTCCGCCAACACGTGAACCGGAAAGCCCATCATGACCTATATCGTGAACGACGCCTGCATCGCCTGCAAATACACCGATTGTGTCGAGGTGTGTCCCGTGGATTGTTTCTACGAAGGCGAGAACATGCTGGTCATCCATCCGGATGAGTGTATCGATTGCGGCGTGTGCGAACCGGAATGCCCTGCGGATGCCATCCGCCCCGACACAGAACCGGACATGGACAAGTGGGTCGAGTTCAACCGCAAATATGCGGAATTGTGGCCGGTGATCATCACCAAGAAGGATCCGCTTCCTGAAGCCGAAGAACGTGATGGCGAAAGCGGCAAACTGGAGAAGTATTTTTCCGAGGCGCCGGGCGAGGGCGGTTGATCGGGCGGACAGTAATTCGGCGCTGTCCTGCGTCGATTCCGCCGGAGTGACCGGCAATCGTCAACAAGTTTACGCACGTCCACTTCCGGAAGCGG
The DNA here is from genome assembly GCF_041224545.1 of Sedimentitalea sp. XS_ASV28. Taxonomy (NCBI): domain Bacteria; kingdom Pseudomonadati; phylum Pseudomonadota; class Alphaproteobacteria; order Rhodobacterales; family Paracoccaceae; genus Sedimentitalea; species Sedimentitalea sp. XS_ASV28. The sequence goes on from NZ_JBGFGP010000166.1 coordinate 204,122, forward strand.
TAAAATTATGCTATGATACTGTCGCAAATGGTATCAAAGTCTGGGAAAATGCCCTCCTCCGCACTCATCAGGAGTGGCTCAGTCAAGTAAACGAACGCCGTCAGACGGGGCATTGTCGTGCGCCGCTGCGGGTTTTTGCCGTCTGAACCAGTCGCAAGCAAGGACTATCTGAATGACCAAATCGAAGAAGCTAGATTTCCGTCCCAACGAATATGTCGTCTATCCCGCGCATGGCGTGGGCCAGATCGTTTCGGTTGAGGAGCAGGAAGTTGCCGGTATTACGCTGGAGCTGTTCGTGATTTCCTTTGAAAAGGACAAGATGACCCTGCGGGTTCCGACCCACAAGGCAACCGAAATCGGCATGCGCTCGCTGAGTTCGCCCGACGTTATCACCAAGGCGATGACGACGCTCAAGGGCAAGGCCAAGGTCAAGCGGGCCATGTGGTCGCGCCGGGCGCAGGAATATGAACAAAAGATCAATTCCGGTGATCTGATCGCAATTGCCGAAGTTGTCCGCGACCTGCACCGCACCGACGATCAGCGCGAACAGAGCTATTCGGAACGTCAGCTTTACGAAGCCGCGCTCGAACGTCTGACCCGCGAAGTGGCAGCCGTCGGCGGGGGTGACGAGGATATCGCGGCCAAACAGGTTGGCGACGTCCTGATGTCGCGGGCGGCGTAACGTCGTTACGACCTCATGCCTGTCACGCTGATTTTAACGAGATTCGAACGGTGGCCCATTGGGGCCACCGTTTTTCGTTCCGGCTGTCGTTGCAGCGCGACCGGCTCCTGCTCCTGCCGGAGCCGGATGTGCCTCGGCGCGTTGCCTGGCCGCGCGCACGAACAACGACGTCCGATCGGCGCGCGAAACATGAGCGACCAGCCCGAACCGCGACGCCGTCTCAGGACATCGCGTCGATAAGGCGGTATCACCGACAGCGGACAATCGACATGCGCCAGCCGGCGTTCTAGCGTGTGCCGTCGCGGACAGGACAAGGAAAACGACATTGGCCGACACGGGAAACGCGGGGTGGTTCGAACGCGTCTTTATCGATCTGGGACGACAGATGCGGTGGTCGTTCCTGCCACCTCTGATGATCTACTTTTCTTATGGCGTGTCCGGGCTGACCGCGATTGTCGGTACGTTTTTCGTCAAGGATTATCTTGGTTTGTCCGCCGCGTTCCTGTCCGGTATCGCTTTCTGGGCGGGCATTCCTTGGGCGCTCAAGATGCCCCTTGGCCATCTCGTCGACCTGATTTGGCGCTACAAGGGCTGGCTGATCTATCTCGGGGCGGCGCTGATCGCATCCAGCCTTGTCATCATGTATCTTCTTGTCACCGATCCCGATGCCATGGCTGCGATCCTGCCGATCAGCGCCTGGTACGTGATCAGCGTCCTGCTCGCCCCGTGCGGCTATGTGATTCAGGACGCAGTGGCGGACGCCATGTCGGTCGAGGCGGTGCCCCGGCTGGATCGCGATGGCGAACCCATTCCCGAGGAACAGTCTCGCGCTATGCACACCACGATGCAGACGCTTGGCCGCTTTGCCCTGATCAGCGGTACGGTGGCGGTGGCGGTGTTGAATATCGTGATGTTCGCCAGCGCAGAAGACCTGCCACAAACCGCAAAGGCAGGGATTTATGCGCGGATTTATCTTATCGCGCTGATCATTCCGCTTCTGTCCGTTTCCGGTGTTGCGCTCGCCGCTCTGCAACGCAGGTATGACAAACGACGGCTGCTGGGGCTGGGCAAGACGGAAATCGAGATCGAAGCGGCGCTGGGGCGCGATGGGGACGAGCCAACGCCCAATCACTGGTATTTTACCGGCGGTGCGATTTACGTGGTCCTGACGCTCGCAATCGGTCTTTCGGATTTCGCCTATTCCCAGGAAGTCGTGTTCGTCGGTTCGATGGCTATCGTGTTGTTCCTGATGAGACAGCTGATTGCGGTGCTGGAACCGGCCAAGGCGCGGATGCTGGTCGGGACGGCGATCATCATCTTTGTCTTTCGCGCCGTGCCGTTGCCGGGCCCGGGTCAGACGTGGTTCGAGATCGACGTGCTGGGCTTTGACGAGCAATTCCTGTCGGTGCTTTCCCTCATCACCTCGGTGCTGACGCTGGCCGGGATCATCCTGTTGCGGCCAATGATGGCCAAGCGCCCGATAACACAGATCATCCTGCTGCTTACATTTGCGGCGGCGATCTTGTCCTTGCCGAATATCGGTCTCTTTTACGGGGTGCAGAACTGGACAGCGGCGCATACCGGCGGACTCGTCGATGCGCGGTTTATTGCGATACTCGATACGGCGGTCGAATCGCCGCTGGGGCAGGTGGCGATGATCCCCATGCTCGCCTGGATCGCCCGCAATGCGCCGCCAAACCTCAAGGCGACGTTCTTTGCGGTCATGGCGTCCTTTACCAACCTCGCGCTTTCGGCCAGTGCGCTTGCAACAAAGTACCTGAACCAGCTGTTCCTCGTGACCCGTGAAGTCCGGGACCGGGCGACCGGCGCGATCGAGGTTGCTGCGGATTACAGCGAGCTTGGCTGGCTGCTGATTACCGTGGCGGTCTTGGGGCTGGCCTTGCCGCTGGTCGCGATTCTGGTCGTTCAGCTGTCGCGGTTGCGCACCACCGATTGACGATCACGGCGCGGCAATGGCCAGCAGGGCCAGCAACACCGCGATTTCCGCGAGTTGTTCTGCCGCGCCGAGTATGTCGCCGGTTTGCCCGCCGATGCGCGCGCGGGCCAGCAGGGCCAGAGCCAGTACGAGCGTCGCGGCACAAAGCCAGCCGCCGACAATCGCCGGGCCGACCGCAATCCAGCCAGCAAGGAACCCCAGCGCGACCGCGACGGCGACCGGACCGCGCGGCGGTCTGCCAACCTTGTGTGACAGCCCCGACTCACGGACATGCGGCAGACCGTGCATCAGAAGCGGCAGAAAGCTGCGGGCCAGCACGGCGGCAGCGATCACCGGTCCGGCTCCGAGCGGCAGCAGAGCGGTGAGCGCCGTCCACCGCAACCCGACTGTCAGGATCAGCGCCAGAACGCCATAGCTGCCGATGGCGCTGTCCTTCATGATCTCGAGCCGGCGCTCGCGGGTCCAGCCGCCCCATAACCCGTCGGTCGTATCGGCCAGACCGTCCTCGTGCATGGCACCGGTCAAGACCACCTGCATGACGAGCACCAGCCCCGCCGCGACGGGCGCGGGCAAACCGATTGCAAGGCCGGTGATCCCCGCAAGCCCCGCGATCCCACCGACGACAAGCCCGACAAGCGGAAAGGCCCAGACCGCGTCGGCTTGTCGGGCAAAGGCCACATCCGGCAATCGGGGCAGGGGCAGGCGGCTTAGAAGGGCAAAGGCGACCCCGACGTTCAACCCCCACGCGCAGAGAATGTCGGGTTTGCGCATATGCTGGCCTTTTCCTGTGTTGTCGCGGGTTGCGCAATGGTTAAACACGGGGGCGGAACCCAATGCAACGAGGCTTTGAATGCGACCTGACCTGACCGATCTGAATGCGCTGCGCGCACTGCTTGCCGATGCACCGCAAGAGGACGGGACGGCACGACAGGGCGCGGCAGAGCGCAACGGTCAACTGACCAAGCCGCCGGGGGCTCTGGGCCGGCTCGAGGATCTGGCGCTCTGGTACGCAGGCTGGCGCGGCAATCCGCGCCCGGTCCTTGCATCGCCGCAGATCATCGTCTTTGCCGGCAATCACGGGGTGACGGCACAGGGTGTGTCGGCTTTTCCTGCCGATGTCACGGTGCAGATGGTGGCGAATTTCCAACATGGCGGAGCCGCGATCAATCAACTGGCCCGGGCGGCAGGGGCGTCGCTGGACATTCACGCGCTCGAACTGGACCGACCGACAACGGATTTCACGCGCGGTCCTGCGATGTCGGAGCAGGATTGCCTGAGCGCGCTGCAAGCCGGCTGGGCAGCGGTCGATCCACAGGCGGATCTGCTGGTCGTCGGGGAAATGGGGATTGGCAACACCACATCGGCGGCGGCGATCTGTCATGCGCTTTTTGGCGGAGCGGCCGGAGACTGGACCGGACGCGGCACCGGCGTGGACGAGGACGGTCTCGCGAACAAGGTGCGGGTGGTCGCCGAGGCAGTGGCATTGCATCCGCAGTCGGACGGGCTCGACGTGTTGCGGTGTCTTGGCGGGCGCGAGGTGGCGGCGATGGCGGGCGCAATTGCCGCCGCGCGCAGCCTGCGGATTCCGGTCGTGTTGGACGGGTTCATCTGCTGTGCCGCCGCCGCCTGTTTGCAGGCGGTCGATGCCGGGGCGCTGGATCACGCAGTGGCCGGTCACCTGAGTGCCGAAGGCGCGCACCGCGCCCTGCTCGACCGTTTGGGCAAGGAACCGCTGTTGTCGCTCGGCCTGCGGCTTGGCGAGGGATCGGGCGCGGCTCTGGCCATCAACATCGTCAAGGCTGCGGTCGCCTGCCATAGTGGCATGGCCACCTTTGCCGAAGCCGGGGTCGCCGCCGGATAGGCGGCTGGCAGGCGGATCAGGCCGATTTCCTGCCCTCTTCGCTGGCGCGGTTGGTCAGGGCGAGCTCAAGTTCCTTTTCCAGTTCGCGTGCGCGGGCGAGATAGGCGGTATTTTCGGTCGGCGGAATGTCCGGATCCCAGACTTCGGCCAATTGTTGCACCGCATACCGGTCGTGATCATAGAATGTGCGCTCTGCCGCATCGGCTTCGAATTCGCTGAGCCCGACATTCTCCAGCACGTATCGGCCCGCGCGCAAGCTGGCGTCAAACATTTCGCGCACGATGTCATTCGCTCCGGCGCGATAAAGCTCGTAGACATGGTTGCGATCATGCGCCCGCGCCACGATATGCAAATCCGGCCGTTCGCGCCGCGCATAGGCCACAAGCCGCGTCACCGCCTGCCGGTTGTTCATCGCCGCGACCAGCACCCGCGCCTTGCCGAGCCCCGCGGCCTTGAGCAGTTCGGGCCGCGTCGGATCTCCGAGAAAGCCCTTGTAGCCGAAACGGCGCATCAACTGGATGGTTTCCATGTTGTTGTCCAGCACGACGGTCTTGAAACCGCTGGCCTGAACGAGCCGGTTCACGATCTGTCCGAAACGGCCGATTCCGGCGATGATCACCGGTCCTTGTTCATCGATCGAATCCGCCTCGTGGCCCGGGCTCTTGTCCCGCATCCGGCTTGAGATGAAATCATAGGTGATGAACAGAAGCGGCGTGATCAGCATCGACAGGGCAATGATCAGCAGGAGCTTTTCCGAGACCGACGTTGGAATGACCCCTTGACCGACCGAAAAGGCGATCAGCACGAAACCGAATTCACCGGCCTGCGCGAGGCTCAGCGTAAAGAGCCAGCGATCGCGACCCTTGAGGCCGAAGGCGCGACCAAGCACGTAAAGCACGATGCCCTTGGCCAGGATCACCAGCAACGCAAGACCGATCAGATCGGCGGGTTCCGAGAAGAACAGGCCAAAATTGATCCCGGCGCCGACCGTGATGAAGAACAGCCCCAGCAACAGCCCCTTGAAGGGTTCGAGGTCGCTCTCCAGTTCATGCCGGAATTCGCTGTTTGCGAGGACCACGCCGGCGAGGAATGCGCCCAGAGCGGGCGACAGGCCAACCAGCGTCATCAGGAACGAGATACCCACGACAATGCTGAGGGCGAGCGCGGTGTACATCTCGCGCAGGCGTGACAGGTGGATATATCTGAACAACGGGCGGGTCAGGTAGATCCCCGCGAGGATAACCGCCGCTACGGCACCGATCGTGACGAGAGTGACCCCCCATCCGGGCAACCCGTCAACCAGCGACAGCTTGTCCGCATATTCTCCTTCCGCGGCGCGCTTGATCGAACCGTCGGCATTGAGCGACATGTTCGGCGCGCTGGCCAGCAGCGGCAGCAAGGCGAGGATCGGGATAACCGCGATGTCCTGTGTCAGCAGCACCGAGAACGCCGCCCGGCCGCCGCCGGTCTGCATCAGACCTTTTTCGGACAGGGTTTGAAGCACGATCGCGGTCGACGACAGCGACAGGGCAAGACCGATGGCAAGCGCGACCGACCATGATTGCCCGGCCGACATGGCCGCCGCCATCAGCGCCAGCGTGCTGATCGTGATCTGAAGTCCGCCCAGGCCGATCAGCCGGTGCCGCATGTCCCAGAGCGCCCGGGGTTCGAGTTCGAGCCCGATCAGGAAGAGCATCATCACCACGCCGAATTCGGCGAAATGCTGCAACTCCTGGGTTTCGCTGCCGACCAGCCCCAGAACCGGCCCGATGACGATGCCTGCGGCAAGGTATCCAAGCACCGATCCGAGCCCCAACCGGGCGGCAAAAGGCACCGCGATCACCGCCGCAGCCAGATAGATCGTGGCCTGATACAGGAAATTTTCCATGAAAGAAGGGTCCTTTTCCCGGTCAGGTGGGGAGTGGTGCGTCGCGCTTCAACTGGTCCATCACGATCTGGCTCTGCACCCGCGCGACGACGGGATGGGCCAGCAACACGTCATGGATCAGCGCGTTCAGCGCCGGGAGATCTTCACAATACACCCGCAACAGGTAATCCGCATCGCCGGTCATTGTCCATGCGCTGGTGATCTCGGGACGGGTCTGGATTAGTCGCGCGAATCCCCTGGATTGTTCCGGGCCGTGCGTGCCCAGTTGAACCTGGATGAACCCCTGCACCGTCAACCCGAGGCGCAAGGGGTCGAGCCGTGCCGCGTACCCCTGGATATATCCCATGCTCTCCAGCCTTTGGCGACGGCGCCCCGCCTGGCTCGAAGACAGGTTCAGCATTTCGCCCAACTGCTGCGCGGTCAGGTGTGCGTCCTTTTGCAACGCAGCCAGAAGGCGGGTGTCGGTCGAATCGAGCATGTGCGGGATACCCTCGAAATTCGCAGGATTCGCGCGGGAATTGCGCGCATCAACTGATTGGCATGGCCGAGATTGCGCAGAAACCGCGTTTGGTCTGTCCTATATGTATCAAAGCGAACAGCATCAGCAACAGGAGACATTCAGGATGGGCCCATTTCCGCATAATGCCCCGAAATCCGTCATCAGCGACGAAAACCCGGCCGGCACCGATGGATTCGAATTTGTCGAATTCGCCCATCCGGAACCCGAGGAACTGCGCAATCTGTTCGCTCGCATGGGGTATGCGCGCGTCGGGCGGCACAAGTCGAAGGATGTCGAGCTTTGGCAGCAGGGCGACATCACCTATGTTCTGAACGCCGAACCGCAGAGCTTTGCCGCACGATTTGTCGAAGAACACGGCCCCTGCGCCCCGTCGATGGGCTGGCGCGTGGTGGATGCCCAGCAGGCCTTTGACCACGCGGTGTCCAAAGGGGCCGAGCCTTATGAGGGTGATGACAAGACCATGGATGTTCCCGCGATCAAGGGCATCGGTGGCAGCCTGATCTATTTCATCGACCGCTATTACGAAACCAGCCCCTATAATGAAGAGTTCGAATGGCTGGCCCAGTCCAAGCCGCGCGGTGTCGGGTTCTTTTACCTCGATCACCTGACTCACAACGTGTTCAAGGGGAACATGGACAAGTGGTTCCGCTTTTATGGCGACCTGTTCAATTTCAGGGAAATCCGTTTTTTTGACATCGAAGGCAAATATACAGGTCTGTTCAGCCGCGCGCTTACCTCGCCTTGCGGGCGCATCCGGATCCCGATCAACGAGGACCGGGGCGAGACAGGCCAGATCGTGTCCTACCTCAAGAAATACAAGGGCGAGGGGATCCAGCACATCGCTGTCGGATCGGACGACATCTATGAAAGCACCGACGCGATTGCCGAAAAAGGCGTCAAGTTCATGCCCGGCCCACCGGAAACCTATTACGCGCTCAGCAAGGATCGTGTTGTCGGTCACGAAGAGCCGCTGGACCGGATGATGAAGCACGGCATCCTGATCGATGGCGAGGGCGTTGTCGATGGCGGCGAAACAAAGATCCTGTTGCAAATCTTCAGCAAGACGGTGATCGGCCCGATCTTTTTCGAATTCATCCAGCGCAAGGGCGATGACGGGTTTGGCGAGGGCAACTTCAAGGCCCTGTTCGAGAGTATCGAGCAAGAACAGATCGACAGCGGCGAACTCGTCGGTCACTAAAGCGTCTCGCGATTGACTTGAAACATCTGGTATCACCTAACGCGTTGAAATCTATGATTTCAGGCAGCGTTAGGTACTTCAGGTTTATCGCGAAATGCTATAGAGTTTCGCGCTGGTCTTGTGTGATCCGAGCCTTCAACGTGTCCGTGTGAGCGTGGATCGTGAAGCATTCTGACGATGCGAACAGCAGGGCGGATGTAAAATCGTGGGCCTTGCTTGCCGCCGTTCCAATATCTGCGACACCGCAAGCTCCGACGGGCCTGCGGTGTTTTTCATCTGGGATGGTGGGTCATCCGCGCGGCATCGTGAGCGTCACGTTGCGGCCGCTCTTCTGATAGCGCAACTCGCTGTCGCCAATCGCGACGATCTTGCCGCCATCCACCCGGTCGCCGACCTTGACCTTCTGATAGCGCCCGCTCGGCAGCCGGATCAGGGCGCGCCGGTTCGACGGTGTTCCGTATACGCCGATCAGGTTGATCCGGCGCAGGTTGATTGCATTGTCCAGCGTCGCCCGACGCGCGACCGAAGCCGAAGAGGGAATAGGCGGCGTGACCGTTTGCGGTGCCACTGTTGCAGCGGCGACCTGCGTGGAAGGGCCGGCGGTCTGTTTGCGGACGGTTTCCACCTTGGTGGAGAAATTTCGGGGCCGGACTTTGGGCGTTCTGGAGAGCACGACGGCCAGCGCCGTGGGTGTCTCGTCGCGCTCGGCCTCCTGCTTTTGCGTGCGCGGGCGGGTCTTGGGCCGCACCTTGCCCAGCTCGGAGCGTGTGAGACCGCCAAGCTGCGCCCGCTCCGTTTGCTCCGCGAGATCGGAAGGTCGCGATTTCGGGCGAAGCTGCGCCAGCCGGTCGCGTCCGGCATCAAGGTCGGGCTCGGCTTCAAAGCGCGTTGGAGGGGCAGGCGGCACGACGGGCGGCTTGCCCAGATACACCCGGATACCCTCCGGGCTCAGCGCGCCTTCGGGGGTCGGGATTACCAATCCGTCATCGCCGAGGGTAAATGTGGTTCCTGCAGCGGCGGGCGCGGCGACCGCGTCAAGCGGCTGATCGGTATCCAGTGTGGCTATGGCGGGCAGCGCCAGGGCATCCTGGGCAAGATCGGTCCGGTCGATCGAAACCTCGTAGAGATCGTTCAGATCGTCTGTTTCGGGAGTTGCCGGAGCGACCGGCGCGCTTTGCCGCTGGTCGGTCGCGGCGGCAAGCGGTGCATCCTGCGACGGAGTGACGGGCGCCACCGCATCCGGCTCGATACCTGCGGTTTCGTCCGCTCGCCCGTCGCCAGGCGCCTCGACGGCAGGATCGCTCGGCGCGTGGGTTCGCGCGTCCGGGGTTGTCGGCACCGAGACGATGGCTTCTTCCGCTTCCGAGCCGCGATCGAACAGCCCAGCGATGCCGTCATCAAGGAAAAGCGCGGCCCAGGCGGCGACGCCCGCCAGGAACAGCAAGAGCACCGCCATCAGGATCAGGCCGAGATGTCGCGGCTTGCCCCCGACTGCGGTCTTGTCGCGGTCACCGAATACGGTCAGGCGTTCCGCTTCGTTCTTCGGTTGCGGCACCGGCTCTGGTGCGCGCTCGGGTTCCGTGACCTTGGGAGCCGGAATCGCCGATTGGGGAGATGCCGGCACGGAAACCTGCGGGGCAACCTCCTGAGTCGGGCGGATGATGACCGGTTTGGACGGTCGGTCTCCGGCGGGCCGTGGGACTGTGTCTGCGGGCGTGACGGGGTCGGTGACAACGGGCGCGGGCTTTGGCTTTTCGTCGCCCGTGGCATCCGCGACAGACGCAGCGGGCTCACCGCGCGACGCACCGGCGAGACGCGGGGCCGACGATGGTTCATCGCCCTGGCCGCGGCGGCTGACGAAAGGCACGGGATCATCCGGGAGGTCTTCGGGGGCGGCGGGGGCGTCGGCATCACTCGTCTCGACCGGGTCTTGCGGTGCCGGGTCGATGAATGGACCGACGATCGAGACGGGGTGCTCGTCGCGCTCGAGCGACGCGCCAGCCGGAAGTCCGCCGGCCTCGCCAAAGAAAGGTTCACCGTCAAACGTGCCGTCTTCGGGGATCGCGACAAAACTGACCGGTTCGAACCCGTGCTCGGTTGCGAAATGTTCCGCTTCGGCAAGCGTCGCGTGGGCGAGCGCGGCAACCTGTGTCCGTTCGGCTCCGATCTTCAGGTCGTAGGCAAGTTCTTGTAGCGTATACGGCGTGGCTTTGGCCAATGCGGCGAGCGCCAGATCGCGGTTGGCATCGTCGTCAGGCCCGGTGGCCGGAACATCGAGATATCGAATCTGATCGTTCGGAATGATGAGCTTGCAGAGCGGTCCGCGCGGATCGATCTCGATCGCGCGTTGGCGCAGGGTCTCCAGAACCAATGCCAGGTCCGGCGCGTCGAGGCTGACCTCTCCGACCACGCGCCATCCGTCCACAGCCCTGTGCAGCAGCGCGATGCCCTCAAGGGACAGGGAAAGCGCAAATCCCGGTTTCATTAACACACAGCCCTCAAGACCCAACCCACATACGGCACGTGTCCGTGGCGGGACTTTAATGCAGGAGCCGACCGAGGAAAAGGGAAAGCCAGACACCCTCTTGCGCTGACGGCGGGTAGATGCCCATGTGGACATCAGCGAAAATGGAGGATCCCATGATACGACACAAGACAGGTTTGGTCGCGCTCGCGGTGATGATTGCCACGACATTAGCGATGCCTATTACCGCGCAGGAGCAACCGCGCCAGATCATCGTGACCGGAGAGGGTGAAGTCGCGGCAACCCCCGACATGGCGACGATCACTCTGGGCGTCACGAACGAGGCACGCGAGGCCAAGGAAGCGATGGCCGCGACCTCGGCGGCGGTCGCGGAGGTTCTCGAACGGCTGACATCTCAGGGAATCGCCCAGAAAGATATTCAGACACAGCACTTGTCGCTGAACCCGGTCTGGTCCGGGCGTGGCAATTCGGGAAATTACGAGTCGAAAATAACCGGGTTCACCGCCAGCAACATGGTCATGGTGCGGGTGCGTGACCTCGCGACATTGGGTACGACGCTGGATGCAGTGATTTCGGCGGGCGCAAACGATTTCAATGGTTTGCAATTCGATATTCAGGAGCCGCGACCCTTGCAGGACGCTGCACGCCAGGCTGCGGTCAAGGACGCGCTCGCCAAGGCGCAGTTGCTGGCCGATGCGGCGGGAATCACGCTTGGTCCGATCGTTGCCATCACGGAACAGGGGGGCGGTGGCGCACGGCCGATGATGATGCAGACCGCCGCGATGATGGCAGAGGCATCAGTTCCGGTCGCTGCGGGCGAGCTCAGCCTGTCCGCGCTGGTCTCTGTGGTTTTTGCAATCGCGGATTAAGGGGCATGGGGCCGCGTATCGCGGCCCCGCACAGCCTATAGCATTTCGCGATAAACCTGAATCACTCAACGCCGCCTGAAATCAAAGATTTCAACGCGTTAAGTGATACCACATGTTTCAAGTCAATCCCGAAACGTTTTAGCTGGTTGCCTTGGCCAGGGCCTGATCGAGATCGGCGATCAGATCGTTCGCATCTTCGATCCCGATTGAAATCCGCACCACATTGGCCTGCGCGCCGGCGGCTTCCTGCTGTTCCGGTGTCAGCTGCCGGTGCGTGGTGCTGGCCGAGTGGATCACCAGCGAGCGGGTATCGCCCAGATTGGCCACGTGGCTGAAGATTTCCAGCGCATCCACCAGCTTGATGCAGGCGTCATAACCGCCCTTCACCGCAAAGGTGAACAAGCCGCCGGCACCTTTCGGGCAGATAGATTTCATCCTGTCGTAATAGCGCGAGGATTCCAGCCCGGCATAAGTCACGTATTCCACGCGCGGATCGTCTTCGAGCCACTTTGCCACTTTCCTGGCATTCTCGACATGGCGCTCCATCCGCAAGCTGAGCGTTTCGATGCCCATGAGCGTGTAATGCGCGGCCTGCGGGTTCATCGTCATTCCAAGGTCGCGCAGGCCGATGGCGATACCGTGGAACGTATAGGCCAACGGACCGAAGGTTTCGTGGAATTTCAGGCCGTGATAGGCCGGCTCCGGTTGGCTGAGCGAGGGAAACTTGTCATTCGCCGACCAGTCGAACTTGCCGGAATCGACGATGCAGCCGCCGGTTACGGTGCCGTTGCCGGTCAGGTACTTGGTGGTCGAATGCACGACCAGCGTTGCACCATGTTCGATGGGGCGGCAGAGATACGGCGTGGCGCTGGTGTTGTCGACGACAAGCGGGATACCCGCTTCGTCGGTCATCGCCGAGATCGCATCCAGATCGGTGATATAGCCGCCGGGATTGGCGATGGATTCACAGAAGACGGCCCGCGTGTTGTCGTCGATCGCCGCCTTGACCGCATCAAGATCGTCGAAATCGACGAAAGTGGCAGACCAGCCGAAACGCTTGATGGTATTGCTGAACTGGGTGACGGTGCCGCCATAGAGCCGGGTCGAGGCGACGATGTTGCAGCCGGGCTGCATCAGCGGGAACAACGCCATGATCTGCGCCGCATGACCGGAGGAGCAGCAGACAGCGCCGACGCCACCTTCAAGCGTTGCAATGCGCTCTTGCAGGACCGCGACGGTCGGGTTGGTCAGGCGGGAATAGATATAGCCGACCTCTTGCAAATTGAACAACGCCGCTGCGTGCTCTGCATCGCGAAAGACATACGCGGTGGTCTGGTAGATCGGTGTCTGGCGCGCCCCGGTGGCGGGGTCCGGGCGTGCGCCGGCGTGGATCTGAAGCGTGTCAAAGCCATAGGTGGGGCCGTCGGTCATGGTAGTCTCCCTGATGGAACGTTGCGCAAAGACCTATGCCATCGCTCAGGGCATGACAACTCTCGCTTGCGCCGGTCCGGCGGTCAACCCGGTGCGCAGCCCGTCGGGGAAACGCGGGTTTCCATCGTGCGACACCGCAGGCCGGATCGGTAGCAAAGATGTCACCCGAACTGTCTGCCCGTTGTTGTCATGTGACCGATGTTACCGACCGGCGCATGGTCTCAGAAGGTTGGGGGTGTGCAGGCGCTGATAATGATGCAATCCTTGTCGCCGATATTGCGGAAGCGGTGAGGCAACTGGCTGTCAAAGAGATAGCCATCCCAGGGATTGAGAACGCGGACCTGATCTTGGACGGTGATTTCGATCACCCCGGCAACAACGATTCCCGCTTCCTCGCCGACATGACTCAGCAGGTCGGGGCCGGTATCCGCGCCCGGCGGATAGACCTCGTGCAGCATCTGGAGGGCGTGGCGCGAGGCGTCGCCGACCTGACGCAGCGATACGCGCGCCGCTGCGGAACCAAGGCCCATGTCCTGTGGCGACAGTTCAATCAATTCGTCAGCGTTATAGAAGTATTTCGGCGAATCGTTGGTTTCGAACTCGGAAAAGAACTCGGACATGGTCATCGGGATCGCATCCAGCAATCGCTTGAGCGAGGCAACCGACGGGCTGCTCTTGTTCTGTTCGATGAGCGAAATCGCACCATTGGTCAGGCCCGCACGCCCGGCGAGATCGCGCTGTGTCAGGCCACGTGTTTCCCGTACAGACCGAAGTTTGCCGCCAATATCCACGTGTCTCGTCCTTTGCTGATCCGCTTGGTTGAAATATTAATCCTCAGGACCTGTGGGCGTCAATCATCTTGTTAGCTGATAATAAAGGAAAATATTACCATTCCAGATTTTCCTTATGGATGATTGGAAAGGCTTGCTCCGGTGTGAAAATAATATTAAGCAAGAAAATAATCATTTTGATCAGCCGTTCAGATGGAGAGCGACATGGCCACTGCAACCAAGGCAGACCCCAAGAAAACCGCGGCGTCCAAGACCCGCACGCCTCGTAGCACGACGAAAACCACCGCTGCAAAGACCGCGGCGCCGCGCGCGACCAAGGCGGCGGCTGGCCAGACCGGCGGCAGCAATGCCGCATTGCTCAAGCGGCGCGAAGCTGCGGTCGCGCGCGGCGTTGCATCGGCCGCACCGGTTTTTGCCGCCCGCGCCGAGAATTCGGAACTGTGGGATGTGGAAGGCAACCGGTACATCGATTTTGCCGGCGGCATCGCTGTTCTGAACACCGGCCACCGTCATCCCAAGGTGATCGCAGCGGCAAAGGCACAGGAAGATCTTTATACGCATACCAGTTTTCAGGTCGTGCAATACGAGCCCTATGTCGCCCTCGCGGAAAAGCTGAACGCGCTGGCCCCCGGTGATTTCGCCAAGAAATCGCTGCTGGTCACCACCGGCGCAGAAGCGGTTGAAAACGCGGTCAAGATTGCGCGTGCCGCCACCGGTCGTCCCGGCGTTATCGCGTTCTCCGGCGGCTATCATGGTCGCACCAACCTGACCCTGGGCATGACCGGCAAGGTCAATCCCTACAAGAAGGATTTCGGCCCGTTCCCGACTGACATCTTCCGCGCACCGTTCCCGGATGCCCGCAACGGTGTCACCGTCGACGATGCGCTCAAGGCGCTGCAGACCCTGTTTCTCACCGATGCCGATCCATCGCGCGTGGCGGCGATCATCCTCGAACCGGTGCTGGGCGAGGGGGGCTATCACCCGGTTCCCGCCGAGATGTGGCAGGCCCTGCGCGCGATCTGCGACAGGCATGGCATTTTGCTCATCGCGGATGAAATCCAGTCGGGATTTGGCCGCACCGGCAAGTGGTTCGCCATCGAACACAGCGGCGTTGCGCCCGATCTGATCACCGTCGCCAAGTCAATGGCAGGCGGCTATCCGATCGCCGGCGTCGTCGGTCGCGCCGACGTGATGGATGCCGCCGCGCCCGGCGGTCTGGGCGGCACATATGGTGGCAACCCCGTCGCCTGTGCCGCTGCCCTTGCGGCGATCGAGGCCATCGAAGCCGAAGGTCTGCTGGCCCGTTCCATCGCGCTTGGCGAAACCTTCCGCGCCCGCTTTGCCGATATCGGCGCCCGCACGGCCCCCTACCGGATGTGGGATATCCGCGGCCTCGGCGGCATGCTCGCGGTCGAATTCGTCACCGATTTCGAAACCGCGGCGCCGGACGCGGCCCTGACCAAGTCGGTCATTGCCCATGCGCTCAAGCGGGGTCTGATCCTGCTGGCCTGTGGCATGCATGGCAACGCGCTCCGCATCATGGTACCATTGACCGCTTCGGACGCGATCATCGAGGAAGGTCTTGCGATCTTCGAAGCCGCGCTGGCGGATGCAATCGCGGCATAGGAACGAGGCGTCCTGTCATGCAGAAGTGATATTGCAAGGCAGACAATTGAAGATAGGCTGAGATGATCAGGCCGGATCCCTTGCCGGGGTCCGGCCTGACTTGCCTGAGGACAAATCGGAACGACCAATGTCACATGTATTTCCCCGCCATTCGAAGCTCAATCCTCCGACCGCGATAGCTGGCGAGGGCTGCTATCTGATCGACAGCAACGGAAAGCGATACCTGGACGGCTCCGGGGGGGCCGCAGTGTCTTGCCTTGGTCACGGCGATGCCGAGGTCACCGAAGCGATCAAGGCGCAGCTCGACAAGCTGGCATTCGCGCATTCCGGTTTCTTCACCTCCGAGCCGGCCGAGGCGCTTGCGGACCTGCTGATCGAGCACGCGCCCGGCCAACTCGACCGGGTGTATTTCGTGTCTGGCGGCTCCGAAGCCACCGAGTCCGCGATCAAGCTGGCGCGGCAATACTGGGTCGAAAAGGGTGAACCGCAGCGGGGCCGCCTCATTGCGCGCAAACAAAGCTATCATGGCAATACCATCGGTGCGCTGTCGGCGGGCGGCAATGCATGGCGCCGGGCGCAGTTCGGGCCGCTGCTGCTGGATGTGAGCCATATCGACCCGTGCTACGAATACCGCCTGCGCCAAGACGGAGAGACCGCCGAGGAATATGGGTTGCGGGCTGCCAACGCGCTTGAGAAGGAGATTCTGCGGGTTGGCCCCGAGACTGTCATGGCCTTCATGGCGGAACCGGTGGTTGGTGCAACGGTCGGTGCGCTGCAACCGGCGCCGGGATATTTCAAGCGCATCCGCGAGATTTGTGACAAGTACGGCGTGTTGCTGATCCTTGACGAGGTAATGTGCGGCATGGGTCGCACCGGGACATTCTTTGCCTGCGAGCAGGACGGTATCGCGCCTGACATTGCCTGTATCGCCAAAGGGCTGGGCGCGGGCTATCAGCCGATCGGGGCGATGCTCTGTACCTCTGACGTGTACGACACGATCGCCAATGGCAGCGGATTCTTTCAGCATGGCCATACCTATATCGGCCACCCTGTCGCCGCAGCGGGCGGCCTTGCCGTTGTCTCGGCAATCCTGAACCGGGGATTGTTGCCGCGGGTTCGGGAGCAGGGCGACAAGCTGCAAGAGCGGCTTTCGGACCGCTTCGGTCAGCATCCCCATATCGGCGACCTGCGTGGGCGCGGGCTGTTCAGGGGGATCGAGCTTGTCGAAAACCGCGAGACCAGGGAACCGTTTGATCCGTCACTTGGCATTGCGGGCAAGATCAAGAAGGCGGGCTTCGAGGCCGGGCTCGTGTTCTATCCCATGTCCGGCACGATTGACGGCAAGCGGGGCGATCATATCCTCCTCGCGCCGCCGTTCATCATCAACGATGACCAGCTCGACGAACTGACCGACAAGGTCGAAACAGCAATTTCGGCGGTCATCTGACCCGATACGGAGAAGATCAATGAGGTTTCTGGTTTTTGCGGGCGTGGCTGCGCTGTCGCTGCTGTCACTGTTCGGTGCCGTTTACAGTTGGTGGTTCCTGCTGCCTTTCGCGGGGTTTGCCTATCTGACCGGGCTTGGTGTCTATGATGTGACGCAGAACCGTCACTCGATCCTGCGCAACTATCCGGTGATCGGGCATATGCGTTTTCTGTTCGAGGGCATCCGTCCCGAAATCCGCCAGTACCTGATTGAAAGCGACCAGGACGAAGAGCCGTTTTCACGCGACAAGCGCTCGATCATCTATCAGCGCGCCAAGGGCGTCGAGGACAAGCGGCCCTTTGGAACGCGCGAACGGGTCTATGATTCAGGTTACGAATGGATCACCCATTCGGTGGTGCCAACCCATATCGAGGATACGGATTTCAGGGTCAGTATCGGCGGCGAACACTGCAAGAATCCGTATGACGCCTCGATCTACAACATATCCGCGATGAGCTTCGGGGCGCTGTCGGCCAATGCGATCATGGCTCTGAACATTGGTGCCAGGAAGGGCAGATTTGCCCATGACACCGGCGAGGGCGGAATCAGCCGTTATCACACGCAGGGTGGGGGCGATCTGATTTACGAGGTCGGTTCCGGCTATTTCGGCTGCCGGACGCTTGATGGCCGGTTCGACGTCGCCAAGTTCCGTGACCAGGCCGCCAATCCGCAGGTCAAGATGATCGAACTGAAGCTGAGCCAGGGGGCCAAGCCGGGTCATGGCGGGATGTTGCCCGCCTCGAAGATCTCGGAAGAGATCGCCGAGGCCCGCGGTATTCCGATGGGGCAGGACTGTATCTCGCCGGCGGCGCATCCCGAGTTTTCGACGCCGATCGGGATGATGGAGTTTATCGCGACGCTGCGGGAAAACGGCGATGGCAAGCCGGTGGGTTTCAAGCTGTGCATCGGGCACCGGCGCGAATTCATGTGTATCGTCAAGGCGATGCTGGAAACGGGTGTGGTTCCTGATTTCATCGTCGTGGACGGCAAGGAAGGTGGCACCGGCGCGGCGCCGCTGGAATTTGCCAATCATATGGGCATGCCGCTGATCGAAGGGCTGACCTTTGCCCACAATACGCTGCGGGGCGTCGGCTTGCGGGACAAGCTCAAGATCGGCGCGTCGGGCAAGGTGGTCACCGCCTTTGACATGGCAAAGGTACTGGCGCTCGGCGCGGATTGGGCGAACTCTGCGCGTGGCTTCATGTTCGCGGTGGGCTGTATCCAGGCGCAGGCCTGTCATACCAATCATTGTCCGGTCGGCGTGGCGACACAGGACCCATTGCGTCAGCGCGCGCTTGACGTGACCCGCAAGTCCGAGCGGGTTTTTCGCTTTCACAAGAACACGCTACGGGCGTTGGGCGAGATGACCGGCGCGGCGGGGCTCGATCATCCGGGAAAATTCCTGCCGCATCACCTGCTGATGCGCGAGGCCGACCGCGACATGGTCACCGGACAAGAGATTTATCCTTATCTTCCCGAGGGATTTCTGCTGCGCGAGGAAGAGGACAAGTTCGGATATCTGCTGCGCTGGAACAGGGCGCGCGCGGATGATTTCAAGCCGGTTGATACGTCCTATGTCTGAGCGTGGTCCTCGTCGTCGAGCGGGAAATGACAGGCCGCGGCGTGATCGTCACCGGATAGCGACGGTCGCTCCGCGCGGCACAGCTCCTGCACCTTCCAGCAGCGCGGTGCAAAGGGACAACCGGGCAGGTTGGCCAGGGGCGAGGGCAACTCTCCGGTCAGCTTGATCCGCTCCTTGTTGGCCCCCGGTTCGGCGCGCGGCGTCGCCGACAGCAGCGCCTTGGTATAAGGATGGCGCGGGGCGGCGAACACCGCCTCTTTCGGCCCGGTCTCGACCGCCTGACCCAGATACATCACGATGATGTCGTCACAGACATGGCGCACCACGCTCAGGTCGTGACTGATGAACAGATAGGCCAGGTTCATCCGTTCCTGAATATCGACGAGCAGGTTCAGAACCGCACTCTGGATCGACACGTCGAGCGCCGAAACCGGTTCGTCCAGCACCAGCACCTTGGGATCGAGCATCAGCGCGCGGGCAATTGCGATGCGCTGCCGCTGACCGCCTGAAAACATGTGCGGGTAGCGGTCGAAATGCTCGGGGCGCAGCCCGACCAGCCCGATCATCTCACGGGCCTTCGCCTCGCGCTCGGCGGCGGACATGTCGGAGCGGTTGATGACCAGCGGCTCCATCAGAATGGTGCCGATTCGCTGGCGCGGGTTCAACGAACCATAGGGATCCTGAAAAACGATCTGCACATCGGTGCGCAACTCGGGCCAGGCGGATTTCACCACTGGTTTGCCATCCAGCGTCAGCTCGCCAGCCGTGGGTTCCTCGATCATTGTCACCATGCGGGCGAGGGTGGATTTGCCACAGCCGGATTCGCCCACGACGGCGAGGGTGCGGCCCGCGTAGAGATTGAAATCGACCCGCTGCACTGCGCGCAGGGTCTGAGGCTTGCGAAACATGCCTGCCCCGATTTCATAGTGACGCGCCAGGGCGCTTGCACTCATCACCGGGGCGTTCATGACGCAATCCTTTCATCGCCGTTCAGAGGATAGTGGCAGCGCGCACGGCCCATGGAATCGGGTTGTGGCGCCGGCGGTTCGTTCTTGCACCTGGCGTCCGCGAACTGACAGCGCGGCGAGAACAGGCAGCCCTTGGGCCGGTCGAACTGCCCGGGCACGACGCCGGGAATGGTCGGCAGCCGCTTTTCCGTGGCGCGTTCGGGCAGGGCGCTGAGCAGCGCGGAGGTATAGGGGTGATGCGGCGTCGCGAACAGGCCGGCAACAGGCTGTTCCTCGATCTTCTGGCCGGCATATTGCACGCTGACCCGCTCGGCGGTTTCGGCCACCACGCCCATGTCATGAGTGATCAGCACCAGCCCCATACCGGTGTCGTTGCGCAGGCTGACCAGCAGGTCGAGGATTTGTGCCTGAATGGTCACGTCCAGCGCCGTGGTGGGTTCGTCCGCGATCAGCAGCTTGGGATTGCACGCGATCGCCATGGCGATCATCACCCGCTGGTTCATGCCGCCCGACATCTGGTGCGGGAACACCGACAGGCGTTTTTCCGGCGCGGGGATGCCCACCTGTTCAAAGAGTTCGATGGCGCGCGCGTGGCGCGCCTTGCGGTCCAGCCCGAGGTGAAACCGCAAGGCTTCCTTGATCTGCCATCCCACCGTGAAGCAGGGGTTCAGCGACGACATGGGTTCCTGGAAGATCATCGCCAGATCCTTGCCGACGATACTGCGACGGGCCTTGGGGCTGATGGTCTTGAGGTCGTGACCGTCAAACATCATCTCGTCGGCGCTGATCGTCGCGGTCCACGGCAAAAGCCCCATCAGGGCCAGCATCGAGACCGATTTGCCCGAGCCGGACTCGCCCACGATGGCGAGAACGTCGCCGGTATCGATATCGACATCGACAGAGTCGACCGCGCGGAATTTGCCGGAGGAGGTCGAGAAATCGACGCTGAGGTTGCGGATGCGCAAAAAGCTCATGGTTCAGCTCCGCTTCAGTTTCGGATCAAGGGCGTCGCGCAGCCCGTCGCCCATCAGATTGATCGCCAGCACGGTGATCAGAATGGCGAGGCCCGGGAACGTTACCACCCACCAGGCACGCAGGATGAACTCGCGCGCCTCGGCCAGCATGGTGCCCCACTCGGGCGTGGGCGGTTGCGCTCCCATTCCGAGGAACCCGAGCGCCGCGGCATCAAGGATTGCGGTCGAAAACGACAATGCCCCCTGCACGATGATCGGCGCGAGACAGTTGGGCAGCACGGTCACGAACATCAGGCGCATCAACCCGGCGCCGGCAACGCGGGCCGATGTCACATAATCCTTCTGCTTTTCCGCCAGCACGCTGGCGCGGGTCAGGCGTACGTAGTGGGGTTGCAGAACGATGGCGATCGCGATCATCGCGTTGGTCAGGCTGGGTCCGAGGATCGCCACCAGAACCAGCGCCAGCAGCAGGGACGGGAAGGCGAGGATCACGTCCATGATCCGCATGATCACGCTGTCTAGCCATTGCGGCGCGAACCCGGCAACCATGCCGATCAGGATGCCGCCGCTGGCCGCAACGGTCACGACAATCACCCCGACAAAGAAGGAATAGCGCGCGCCTTCGATCAGGCGCGACAGCATGTCCCGCCCCAGCGGATCGGTGCCCAGCGGAAATGCCCAGTCGCCACCGTCCTGCCAGGCCGGGGGCAGCAGGGCGAATTCACGGAACTGTTCGGTCGGATCATAGGGGGCCAGCCACGGGCCGAGCGCGGCGCAGATGACAAAGCCGATAAAGATCCAGAGGCCAAAGACAGCGCCGCGATTTTCGCGGAAATAGAACCAGAACTCGCGAAGGCGACCGGGACGGGCGGTTTCAACTGGGGCGGTTGCGTCAGTCATCTCAGCGCTTCCTGATCTTGGGGTTGATGACGCCATAGAGGACATCGACGGACAGGTTCACCACCATCACCATCACGGCAGTCAGCAGCAGGCCACCCTGCACAACCGGGTAGTCGCGACGGAAAATGCTGTCGAGCATCCATTTGCCGATCCCCGGCCAGCTGAAGATTGTTTCGGTCAGGATCGCGCCGCCGAGCAGGGTGCCAACCGACAGGCCGATGACCGTAATCACCGGGATCAGGGCGTTGCGCAGGGCGTGGATGCCGTTGATCCGGCCGGGCGACATGCCCTTGGCGCGGGCGGTCCGGATATAGTCTTCGCCTAGCACTTCGAGCATCGCCGAACGGGTCTGGCGTGCGATCACCGCCAGCGGGATCGTGCCCAGCACGATGGCAGGCAGCACCAGATGCCGCACCGCCGAGATGAAGGCACCCTTCTGGCCGGACATCAGGCTGTCGATCAGCATGAAGCCGGTGGAGTTAGGGAAGTAATAGACAAGGTCGATGCGCCCGGAGACCGGCGTCCAGCCCAGATTGCCCGAGAACACGATGATCAGCAGCAGCGCCCACCAGAAGATCGGCATAGAATATCCCACCAGCGCCGAACTCATCAGGGCGCGGTCAAAGAACTTGCCCCGGTTCACCGCGGCGATGACGCCCGCAGGCAGCCCCATCACGACGGCGAACACCATGGCGCAGAACGCCAGTTCAAGCGTTGCGGGAAAGAGCGCAAAGAATTCGTCCCAGACCGGGCGCTTGGTGACGAAGGAATCGCCGAGATCCCCTTGCAACACACCGGTAAAGTAATCCCAGAACTGTTCATAGATCGGTCGGTCAAAACCGAACTGTTCGGTCAGCTCCTGATATCGCTCTTCGGTCAGACCGCGTTCCCCGGCCATGACGATGATCGGATCACCGGGCAGTACCCGGATAAAGGCAAATGAGATGAGTGTGACGCCGATGAACGTCGGAATGAAGGTCAGCAGGCGGGAACCGAGATACTTTAGCATGGCAGGATCGTCAGCTCCTTTGGAAAAGTGGTCAGCGACGTGCAGCCGCCCTCGTTGATCAGAATGTCATCCTCGATGCGCACACCGAAATTGCCGATGTCATAGAGGCCCGGCTCGTTGGTATAGACCGTCCCGGCGGGCAGGGGCATGTGGTTGCCGCGCATGATATAAGGAGCCTCGTGGACATCGCGACCCAGCCCGTGGCCGGTCTTGGTGCGGATCCGGTCGGCATAGGGCGAGGCTTCGAGCACGCCGGTCACCGCATCGTCGATCTCATGCGCGGTGACGCCGGGGCGCGTAACCTCGAAACCACGCAGATTGGCGCGCAGCACCGTATCATAGACCTGCTGCGCCTCGTCGGTTGCGTGTTGCAGAAAGACGGTGCGCGTAATGTCGGCGGCAAAGCCATGCTTGCGCGCGCCGAAATCGATCAGCAGCGCGTCGCCCGGCCTGATTGCGTAATCGGACCGGGCGTGGGCATGCGGACGGGCGGAATTGTCACCGGCGGCGACAATCGGCCCAAAGGCCATGTCCTCGGCGCCTTCGGCGAACAGAGCCTGGATCAAAACCTGCTCGATATCGGTTTCGCTTTGCCCGATGCGCACGCTCTCCAGCGTCTGCGTCAGGGCGCGTTCGGAAATCTCGATGGCGGCGCGCAGGGCCGATACGTCTTCGGCGGTCTTGATCATCCGCAGGCCCGAGATCGCGCGTTCGCCATCCACGATGCGCAGGTCGGGCTGCGCGGCTTTCAGCGCGTGATGCACAAAGACGCGCATGACCTGACCTTCGACGGCCAGCGAGGAAATGTTCAGATGGGTCATCAAGGCGGCAAACGCCGCGTCATAGCCATCCTGATCGCGCCAGTCGAACACCGCACCGTCGAACCCGACAAGGTCCCAGCTGCGCAACTCGAGATTGGGAACCAGCGCCGCCGCCTGACCGCTGGCGGGGATCACCAGCAGGAAAGGACGTTCATGGCTCATGAAACTGTGGTTCAGGGCGCGGGTGAAATTCGGGCCCGGCACCAGCCCGACGGCGTCGACATCCAGATCGCGGGCGACAGCGGCATATTGGGACAGGCTGTTGGAAAGGGAATTGGTCACGTGGCTGACTTTCGCTGCGTGAAAAGAGAGGAGCGGTGCATGAGGCACCGCTCCGATCATGTTTACTTCAGGCCGACTTCGTTGAAGATATGGCCGCCCAGCGGGTGCACCACATAGTTGTCGACCTCGGGGCGCATCGGCATATAGACAACCGAATGCGCGATGGTTGCCCAGGGGGCCTGCTCCTTGAAGATCACCTGCGCCTGCTCATAGAGCGGTGCGCGCTCGGCCTGGGTTGGCAGCACCTTGGCCTTGCCGATCAGTTCTTCGAAGGGCTCATGGCACCATTGTGCGCGGTTCGAGGCTTCACGCCCGTCACATCCCAGCAGCACCGCGAGGAAATTGTCCGGGTCGCCATTGTCACCGGTCCAGCCCAGCAGCACCGCGCCGTCGCGATCCAGTTCCTTGGAGCGCGACAGGTACTCGCCCCATTCATAGGACACGATCTCGACATCGACGCCGATCTTGGCGAAGTCCGCCTGCATCAGCTCGGCCATGCGTCGCGCGTTGGGGTTGTAGGGGCGCTGTACCGGCATCGCCCAGATCTTCATCTTCAGATCGCTGACGCCTTCCGCTTCCAGCGCGGCCCGTGCCGCCTCGGGATCATAGGGATCGTCCACGATGGCGTCGTTATAGGACCACATGGTCGGCGGGATCGGGTTCTTTGCGATCTGGCCCGAGCCCTGGAACACCACGTCGATGATCGCCTGTTTGTCGATCGCCATGTTCAGTGCCTTGCGCACCTTGGGGTTGTCAAAGGGCGGGACCGTGGTGTTGTAGGCGAGATAACCCACGTTCAGGCCTTCTTGTTCCATCACCACGATGTCTTCGTTGGCTTGCATTTCGGCAATATCGGCGGGGTTCGGATAGGCCATGACGTGGCATTCACCCGCCTGCACCTTCTGATATCGCACGCTGGCATCCGGTGTGATCGCAAAGATCAGCGCCTCGACGCGTGCCGGCTCGCCCCAGTAGTCGTCATTGCGCACATAGCGGATGACGGCGTCTTTCTGATAGGCCTGGAACACGAAGGGGCCGGTGCCGATCGGTGCCTGGTTCAGCATCTCGGGCGTGCCCGCTTCCAGCATCGCGTCAGCGTATTCCTTGGACACGATCGACGCGAAATCCATCGCCATGTTGGCAATGAACGGCGCTTCGGGGCGGGTCAGATTGAACGTGACCGTATAGTCATCGACTTTTTCTATCGACTCGAGCAGGTCGGGCATCGACATGCCGCCGAAATATTCCCAGGTGCCGCCGGACACGGTATAATAGGGGTTCTCTTCGTTACCCTGCCGGTCGAAGCTGAAGATCACGTCATCCGCATTGAAGTCGCGGGTCGGGGTAAAGTTGGCGTTGCTGTGAAACTTGACTCCTTCGCGCAGCTTGAACGTGACGCTCTTGCCGTCTTCGCTGACTTCCCAGCTTTCGGCCAGCCCGGGGATCACCTCGGTGGTGCCGACCTTGAACTGGGTAAGGCGGTTGTAGATCGGGTGACTCGAGGCGTCAAAGGTCGTGCCGGCGGTATAGAGCGCCGGGTCGAATCCCTCTGGCGAACCCTCGGAGCAATAGACCAGCGCCTGTGCCGCAACGGAGCCGGCACTCAGCGCCAGCGCTGTCGCACCGGCCGCCAAGTAAGATCTGAAAGTCATGAAATTCTCCCAATTTCAGTGTTGTTGTTTGCGCATTGCGCCAAGTGACTCTTCGGCCACTAAGTGGGCAGTAGCCTGCCATCTAAATGTGCACATGAAAAGGGCAGACCAACGCTCATATGCGGATTCTTCACTGTTCGCGCTGCTCTCTGTGGAATTGTCGCGGCATCGGCGCTGCCCGCACCGAGGAGAATTGGGTCGACCCGGTTGCCTGGCCTGATAGAAAGGCCGGCAGATCAGTGGGAGAGAAATGACATGATCAATCTCAAGTTGCCGTGTGTCGCGGCGGCCGTCGTGGCAACCCTGGCGATGCCTGCGCTGGCGGAAACGCGGGTGACATACAAATCCGCGAAAACCGCGTCTTCCTATTACCAGATGGGGGTGCAGATCGCCGAAGCGATGAAGGCCGGGTCGGATGGCGACATCATCGTCACCGTCGAGGAAAGCCAGGGTTCGGTGCAGAATGTGATGGAGGTGCGCGCGCGGGGAGCCGATTACGTCTTTACCACGCCGCCGGCGCTGGTCGGTCTGGCACAGGGCGGCAAGGCGATGTTCGAGGGCAAGGGAGACCCGTCCTTTGACGAGATTCGGGCGCTGTTTCCGATCCCGTCGCTGACCATGCATTTCGTCATGTCGGAGGCGTCCGGGGTAACGGATTTCTCAGGCATGGAGGGCAAGACCATCCTGCTCGGCAAGGGCTCGTTCGGGGCCCGCGAGGGCGCGAAGTATCTCGAACTGTTCGGGCTTGAGGGCAATGTCAACATCGCGGATGTCGAACTTTCAGGGGCTGTTGCCGCTCTCAAGAACGGTCAGATCGACGGTTTCGTCACCGCCGGGTCCTGGCCCGCGCCCAACGTGATCGAGGCGGCGGCGTCGACCGGGGTCAGCGTGCTGTCCCTGAGCGACGAGCAGATCGCCGAAACCGGGCGCGCCCGTCTTGTGATCCCGGCCGGTACATATACCGGTCAGACCGAAGATATCGTTACCACCTCGCTGCCCGTGGCTGCGTTCACCACGACCAGGATGGATGATGACACCGCCTATGCCCTGACCAAGACATTCTGGGAGAGCAAGGCGAGGATGGGCGCAGAGGCCCCCTGGTGGAACGGTGTGGATCAGTCTCTGATGGCCAATATAACCGGCAAGTTTCACCCCGGCGCGCAACGCTATTATGCCGAGGCGGGGATCGAACTGACGGACGCGCAGAAATAGCGATCCGATGCAACGGGCCGGGCCTTGAACGCCCGGCCCCTCAGGAAAGTAGAATATGACCGATACCGCAGATGCGATGCCGCTGCGCGCATTATGGCTGACCCTTGCGGCGGCCATAGTCGCCTTCCATCTCGGGCTGATTTTCTGGGGCCTGGTTCCCAATCTCGTCAGTCGTCCGTTGCACCTCGCCTTTGTCCTGCCTTGGGTCTTCGTGTTTGGCGCGCGGACGAGATCACAGGCGATCAGCGGCGCGATCCTTGCGGTTCTCGGGGTCTCTGCCGCGCTGTGGGTGGCATGGAACCACGAGATGCTCGGCGATCAATACGGGTTTCTCGAAAACCGCTTTCAGGTCGGTGTCGCGGTTGTGCTGCTTGGCTGCGTCATCGAGGCCGCGCGCCGCGCCATCGGTTGGCCGCTGCCGCTGGTGGCGGTACTCGCGCTCGCCTATGCCTTGCTGGGGCAGCATATTCCCGGCGAATTCGGCCACGCGGGCACGCCGCTCAACAGTTTCCTGGGGACCCTCACCATCGCCGAAGGCGGGATTTGGGGCAGCCTGACCGCGGTTTCCGTCGGCGTGGTCTCGATCTTCGTGATCTTCGGCGCGGTTCTGAACGCGGGCGAGGCAGGGCAGGGGTTCATGAACGTCGCCGCAGCCGCCGCAGGCCGGCTCAAGGGGGGCGCGGCCAAGGTATCGGTGATTTCCTCGGCACTGTTCGGGTCGATCTCGGGATCGGCCTCGGCCAATGTCGCCTCGACAGGGGCGATCACCCTGCCTGCGATGACGCGCCTGGGCTATCCAAAGCGATTGGCGGCGGCGGTCGAGGCGGTGGCCAGTTCCGGCGGGCAGATCATGCCACCGCTGATGGGGGCAGGCGCTTTTGTCATGGTCGAGCTTACCGGCGTTCCGTACACGGGCATCATGGCCGCTGCGGTCCTGCCGGCGCTGCTCTATTTCCTTGCGGTCTGGATCGGGATCAACGCCTATGCGGGCCGCTACGAATTGCGCGGCATCGACAAGGCGGACCGCCCGGCCCGGCGCGACGTGTTGATCACATCTGCGTTTTTCCTCGTGCCGTTCTCGGTTCTTTTGTGGGGCATGTTCGGGCCAGGGTTCACGCCGCAATATGCCGCGAGCCTGTCGATTTTGGCGGGTGCCATCCTGTTGTTCTTCAATCGCACCGGACGGTTCGACGGGGCGCAGGTGGCCGAACGGTTCTCGTCGGCGCTGCTCAACGCGGCCCGGCAGATCGCGATGATCGCGTCCATCATCTTTTGCGCTTCGATCATCATCGGGGTGCTGTCGATCACCGGTCTTGGGGTCAAGATCACCTCTCTGATCCTGTCCGCGTCCGGGGGTCTGCTCTGGCCGTCGCTGCTTCTGACCGCGCTGGCCTGCCTCGTGCTCGGGATGGAGGTGCCGACGACCGCGGCCTATGTGATCTGTGTCTCGGTCGCCGGCCCCGCCCTGATCCAACAGGGTCTGGAGCCCTTGCAGGCGCATCTCTTCGTATTCTGGTTCGCGTTGCTCTCGACCATAACGCCGCCGGTTTGCGGCGCGGTGTTCATCGCTGCGGGCATGATCGGCGAAAGCTGGGTCAAGGTGGCGCTGACCGCGATGGCGCTTGGTGTGGGCCTGTACGTGATCCCGCTGGCGATGATCGCGAACCCGAACCTTCTGAACCTTGTCGATGCGCCGCTTTCCGCGCTGTTCGCGATGGGCCGCGTGGCGATCGGTCTGGGTTTGCTGAGCTATGGTTTGATCGGGGTGCGGGGAATTGCGGGGAAACTCGCCCTTACCGCTGCGGGACTCGGGATTGCGATGTCGGGCCTCTGGTTGTGACCCGGGCCGACGGTCGCCAATACGCCTTTGGTCCCGGTTTCGCGCCCCCGTCGCTTGCGGCAGGATCGGCATGTCAGGCGGGGGGCGATCCGTGCGGGGCTGCATCGTTCGCCAATGGCATCGGGGAGAGATGTGATGAGACTGATCAACTGTATCCGCGTGCTGCTGGCGATGTGCTGCGCCGGTCTGGCAACCGTTGCGGGCGCACAGGAGATGCCGGTGGTCCGGGTTGCGGTGCTCAAGATCGGGACGGTCAACTGGGAACTGGATACCATTCGGCGCAACGGGTTCGACAAGGCAAACGGCTTTGAGCTTGCGGCGCTGCCCTATGCCGATAACGGCGCGACGCGTGTCGCTTTCGAGGGGGGTGACGCCGATGTTGCCGTGGTCGACTGGATCTGGGTCGCGCGACAGCGTGCGGCGGGCAAGGATTACGTTTTCATCCCGTATTCCAAGGCTGTTGGCGGGTTGGTTGTGCCCGCTGACAGCACCGCTCAAACGCTACGGGACCTCGCCGGTGGCAAGATCGGTATCGCGGGCGGACCGCTCGACAAGAGCTGGCTGATCCTGCGGGCCTATGCCACGCGTGAATTCGGCATGGATCTGGCGCAGGACACCGAGCAGGTCTATGGCGCGCCACCGTTGATCTACAAGAGCGCCCTTGCCGGAGACACCGACGGGGCCATCAACTTCTGGCATTTCCTTGCCAAGATGAAGGCTGCGGGCATGCGTGAGTTGCTGTCGGTTTTCGAGGCGTCGGTCGCGCTGGGGCTGGACCCCGATGTGCCGCTTCTGGGATATGTGATGAAGGAAAGCGATCTGGCCGAGAACCCGGAATTGGCACAGGCATTTTACGAGGCGACCCGCGCAGCCAAATCGCTGCTGGCCACGGATGATGCCGCGTGGGAGCCGCTGCGTGCGGCGATGAACGTGCGTTCTGACGGCGAATTCATGGCGCTGCGCGATGATTTCAGGGCGGGCATTCCGGCCAGGGGGCCGGTCAACGCGGAGAGTGCGGACAAGCTGTTGCGGTTGATGGCGGAACTCGGGGGCGAGAAACTGGTGGGCGATGCGACCACATTGCCGCCCGGATTGTTCGCGCAGATACAATGATACCGTGATCGTTCGCCTGACGTCCCTGATCGGCCTTCTGGCACTCTGGATCATTGCCGCGTGGATCGGCAATGATCCAGAGGTGCTGCCCATGCCCGGCGCGCTGCTGGGGCCGTTCCGGGCCGAAGTCGCATCGGGCGCGCTGCCCTACCATCTTGCCATGACATTGATCCGGGTTGCCTGGGCCTTTGTGCTGGCCATGTCGGTGGGGCTGGCGCTCGGTCTTGTGATGGGGTTGTGCCCGCGCGTGGACAAGTGGCTTGACCCGTGGCTGGTGGTGTTTCTCAACCTACCGGCGCTGGTTCTGATCGTGCTGTGCTACCTGTGGATCGGATTGAACGAGACTGCCGCCATCGTCGCCGTGACCCTGAACAAGATACCGAATGTGACGACGATCATCCGCGAGGGCGCACGGGCGCTCGATCCCGACCTCA
Source organism: Sedimentitalea sp. XS_ASV28 (assembly GCF_041224545.1). NCBI lineage: Bacteria > Pseudomonadati > Pseudomonadota > Alphaproteobacteria > Rhodobacterales > Paracoccaceae > Sedimentitalea > Sedimentitalea sp. XS_ASV28. The sequence continues at coordinate 233,703 of NZ_JBGFGP010000166.1, forward strand.
GGGCGATGGGGCAGGTCTATCGCATGTCCCGGCGCAGCTATCTGCGCCACGTGATCTTGCCGCAGCTTGCACCGTTCATCGCCGCGGCGGCGCGTTCGGGAGTCGCTGTGATCTGGAAGATCGTGCTGGTGGCGGAGTTTCTTGGTCGATCCAGCGGGATCGGGTTTCAGATACACCTGTATTTTCAGCTGTTCGACGTCGCGCATGTGCTGGTCTATTCACTGTCCTTCATCGCGGTGATGCTGGCGGTCGAGTGGCTGCTGTTGCAGCCTTGGGAACGCCGCGCCCGCCGCTGGAGGCGCGCATGATCACCGTTGACGTCAAAAGCAAACGATTTGGTGAGAGCGAGATCCTGCGCGACATCCATTTTGTCGTCGCGGCGGGGGAAACCGTGGCATTGCAGGGCCCATCGGGCATTGGCAAGACCACGCTGCTGCGGCTGATCGCGGGAATAGACCGTGCGTTCGACGGCCGGATAGACCGTCCCGACGGGCTGGCCATGGTGTTTCAGGAGCCAACGCTGCTGCCGTGGCGCAGCGCGCTTCAGAACATTACGCTGGTGCATCCGGGCCTTGGCGAGGAGCGGGCGCGCGCGGCGCTGGCTCGTGTCGGGATTGGCGGCAAGGCCGACCTGTTTCCCGGTCAACTGTCACTGGGACAGCAGCGCCGTCTGGCCCTTGCGCGCGCCTTTGCCGCCCGGCCGCAGGCGTTGATCCTCGACGAACCCTTCGTATCGCTCGATCCGGATCTTGCGTCGGAAATGATCGAACTCGCGCGCGCCCTGATCGAAGAGGTACGACCGGCCACGCTCTTTGTCACCCACTCCCGCGAAGAAGCGGCGAGCCTGAGTGATCGCGTCCTGAGACTCGCCGGTCAGCCCGCAACTCTGGAAACAATCGCGCCCGGCTGACCTGTCGCTCGAATGCCCAAGGCGCGTCGCAGGTTGTTGAGCGCGTAGGGCTCTCCGATCTCGGGTAGCGCACGGTGATCCGGCTTGTCGCGCGTTCAATTATGCGCGCACCCCTGAAAACCGCGTTTCCCACTCTTCGCGCTGCTCATCCGTGATCTTCGCGAACAGCACATCGGGCACGGTGAACGCATGCCCGCCGGGAAGAGCGGCCAGCGCGGCCGGCACGTCGTCCGGCCAGGTGTCGTCGTCGGTCTGCAATGCCGCGAGTATCAGTGCGCTGGTATCCGGGATGAAGGGCGCACTGAGCACCGCGTAAAGCCGCACAAGGTTCAGTCCGAGCCGAACCTGCGCGGCCGCGCGATCGGGGTCGGTCTTGAAAGTGGTCCACGGCGCGGTGTTTTGCAGATACTCGTTCCCGGCCACCCAGATCGCGCGCAATTCCTGCGCCGATTTACGCACCTCCATCGCCGCCATATGCGCCTCGTAGGCACGGACGCGTTGCGTCAGATCGGCGATCAGGCTCTGCTCTGCCGTATCATAGTCACCGGCTTCGGGTACGGCCTCGCCGAACTTGCTGCGGCAGAATTTGGTGATGCGGCTGACGAAATTGCCAAGCACGTCGGCAAGATCCTTGTTCACCGATTGCTGGAAGTTCTCCCAGCTGAATTCGCTGTCGCTGCTTTCGGGCGCATGGCTGAGCAACCACCAGCGCCAGTAGTCCGCCGGCAGGATGTCGAGTGCCTGATCCATGAACACGCCGCGCCCCTGGCTGGTCGAGAACTGGCCGCCTTCGTAATTCAGGTAGTTGAAGGATTTCAGGTGATCGACCATTTTCCACGGCTCGCCCGAACCGAGTATCGTGGCCGGAAAGCTGAGGGTGTGAAAGGGCACGTTGTCCTTGCCCATGAACTGGACGTACTGAACGTCATCCGCGCCCTTGTCGGTGCGCCACCAGCGTTCCCAGTCGGCGTCCGTCCTGCCGTTGGCCTCGGCCCATTCGGCGGCGCAGGCGATGTATTCGATCGGGGCGTCGAACCACACGTAGAATACCTTGCCTTCCATTCCCGGCCAGTCCGCATCGCCCTTTTTCACCGGCACGCCCCAGTCGAGATCGCGGGTGATACCGCGGTCCTGCAAGCCGTCGCCGTCATGCAGCCATTTCTTGGCGATCGATGTGGTCAGGATCGGCCAGTCGGTCTTGCTGTCGATCCATGTGTCCAGATCGTCCTTGAGGGCTGACTGCCGAAGATAGAGATGCTTGGTTTCGCGTATCTCGAGATCCGTGGAGCCCGACACCGCGCTGCGCGGATCGATCAGGTCGGTGGGGTCAAGCTGCTTGGTGCAGTTCTCGCATTGATCGCCCCGCGCTTTTTCATAGCCGCAATTGGGGCAGGTGCCTTCGATATAGCGGTCCGGCAGAAAGCGTCCGTCGGCATTCGAGTAGACCTGTTTCTCGGACACTTCGCGGATCAGCCCGTTCTCGGCCAGCTTGCCGGCGAAATGCTGTGTCAGTTTGTGGTTCTGCGGATTGGACGAGCGCCCGAAATGATCGAAGCTGAGACCAAAGCGCCGGGCGATATCGGACTGGACCTCGTGCATTTCGGCGCAATATTCCGCCACCGGCTTGCCGGCCTTGGCGGCGGCCAGTTCGGCGGGTGTGCCATGTTCGTCTGTGGCGCAGAGGAACATCACCTCGTTGCCGCGACAGCGCATGTAGCGGGCGTAGAGATCCGCGGGCAACTGGCTGCCGATGAGATTGCCCAGGTGCTTGATGCCATTGATGTAGGGAATAGCCGAAGTGATGAGTATGCGTGCCATTGATCCGTCCGCGCTGAGTTGGGCGCTGTGTAGCGCAGGGCAGGCGGATCGTCACCCCGTCTTTTATCTACCCCGGTGCGTCACTCCGGATCCCGCTGGCGGCGGAACAGCCGGCCCACGGTAAAAGACGTGCGTGGCGTGTAGACATACGGGGTTTTCGTGCTGCTGGTGGGGCGCATCCGCATCCGGGCAATCCCGAATACGACAAGCGCGACATGCCCGAGCGCAATCATCGTGAACATGGCATGCGGTCCGAACCACCCGATCAGGAGCGAGGCGACCGCCGGGGCGGCGATGGCGCCAAGCGCGTAAAAGAACATCAGTGCCGCCGACAGTTCGACCCGTTCCTCGCTCTTGGCGAAATCATGCGCATGGGCGGCAGCGACCGAGTAGATCGGAAAGGTGGTCACGCCAAAGATAAAGGCGCTCACCATCACGCCGGTCACTCCGAAATCCGGTGCTCCCATGGTCATGGCACTGCTGGCAATCGCCGCGACCGACAGCCAGATCAGCACCCATCGCCGGTCGAACCGATCCGCCAGCCAGCCCACCGGATATTGCGCCACCGCGCCGCCAAGCACGAAGGTGGCGAGGAACCAGCCGATCTGCCCGGCGGTCAGCCCGACCTCCTGACCGTAGACCGGACCGATCATGCGAAAACTGGCCGAGGACAGCGCGGCCACCACCACACCCGCCGCGGCAAGCGGTGACATCTGGATCGCCAGTTTGGGACGAAGACGCGGGGCATCGGGTGTTTCGGGCTGTCTCGCCGTTGTCAGGGTCAGGGGCAGCAGCGCCGCGCAGCACAGAATGGCCAGTATGTTATAGCTGACATAGCTGGCGGGCGCGAGCACACCGATCATGAGTTGCGCAACGAGCGACGCGCTCATGTCCACGACCCGGTAGACACCCATCGTGCGACCCCGGCTTTCATTGGTGACCTTGGCCTGCAACCAGGCCTCGATCACGGTGTAGCAGCCCGCCACGCAAAGCCCGGACATCACCCGCATCACCGTCCAGGCGTAGGGGTTGATCACAAGCATATGAGCCAGCAACCCGATCGCGCCGGTGGCTGTAAAGGCGGCAAAGGCGCGGGAATGGCCGACGCTGCCCATCAGGCGCGGCGCCCACCAGCAGCCGATGAAAAACCCAAAGAAATGCGCCGACCCCAGCAGGCCGATTTCAGTGGTGGAAAATGAAAGGGCGATCCCCGAGAGAGCGTCCAGCGGACCGACGCCCCCAGAGGACAGTTGCAGCAGAATGACAGAGAGAAAGAGGGCGGCAGAGGAAATCAAAAGGCGCATGATGCGATCAATCTGGCTGGCTGGCCGAGCCGGGCTTGGCATTTCTCGACAAAAACAAGTCGTTTTTGCAGATAGTTGGGCCATGGCTATGCCCTTGCCGCGGTGACTGCAAGCGTTACCGGACGGGTGGCGGCAACTTTCGGGGTGGGTATTCGAACGGATGGCGCTGGCGAAACCGATGCCGTCGTGGCCGGGGTCGGGCCGGGAAGCGAATTGTCATCCGCCACGCAATCGGTAGGTTGCACGCCAAGCAAGCGAGGAATGTTGTAATGAAGATGAACCCACTGGGCCGGACCGGCCTGTCCGTTTCCGAGCTGTGCCTCGGCACCATGACCTTCGGCACCCAGACAGATGAACGCGAATCCCACGCCCAGATCGACAAGGCGCTGGCGGCGGGAGTCAATTTCCTGGACACCGCCGAGATGTATCCTGTCAATCCGGTGCGCGCGGAAACCATCGGTCGGACCGAAGAGATCATCGGCACCTGGAACGCCGCCAACCGGGCACGGCGGGGCGATTACATTCTGGCGACCAAGCATTCGGGCGAGGGTTTGGCCCATGTGCGTGACGGCGCGCCGATTTCCTCGGCGACGATACCGGGCACGATCGAAGGCAATCTGCGGCGGCTGCAAACCGACTATATCGACCTCTACCAGTTCCACTGGCCGAACCGCGGCAGCTACATGTTTCGCAAGAACTGGACCTACGATCCGTCAGGCCAGAACCGCGAGGACACGCTCGCCAATATCGAGGATTGCCTCGAAGCGCTGCAAAAACAGGTCGACAAGGGAAATATCCGGCATTTCGGCCTGAGCAACGAAAGCGCCTGGGGCACCGCGCAATGGTTGCGCGTCTCCGAGCGACGCGGCTGGCCCCGCGTGGCATCCATACAGAACGAATATTCGCTGCTGTGTCGGCTCTATGATACCGATCTTGCCGAGCTGAGCGTGAACGAGGATGTCGGATTGTTGGCCTTCTCTCCGCTGGCGGCGGGGCTGCTGACGGGCAAATACGCCGATGGTTCGGTGCCCGACGGATCGCGCAAGTCGCTGGTGTCAAACCTGGGCGGGCGTGATACGCCGCGCGCGCACGAGGCGGTGGCGGCCTATCTCGACGTGGCCAGACGCCACGGACTCGATCCGGTGCACATGGCTTTGGCCTGGTGTCGCACGCGCCCCTTCATGGCGTCGGCGATCTTTGGCGCGACCCATCTGGATCAGCTGGATCACATCCTTGCATCCGTGGATGTCACGTTGAGTGATGACGTTCTCTCCGATATCGACACCACCCATCGCGCCCATCCGATGCCCTATTAGGGCATTCGCCTCAGGGCGCGGAGTGCTGCGCCCGCCGGATGGCGCGGGCGGATCGGCCATGCGCCAGTTGAAAGGCGCGCGCAAAGGCGGCGGCCGATCCGAACCCCGTCGCCAGCGCCACATCGAGAAGGGGCATGTCGGTATCCCGCACCAGCCGCATGGCTTCGGCAAGGCGCAGTGAGAGGTAGTGTGCTTTGGGCGTGGTGTTCAACCGTGCCCGAAACTGCGCCTGCAGCGTGCGCGGCCCGGTGCCCGCGCGGCGGGCGATGTCGGGGATCGACAGGGGCGCATCGAGAGTCTGCTCCATCAGCGCGCTGACCCGCGCGGTCAGGGCGGTGTGCCCCGGATTGCCGCTACGGCTCTGGGCGCGTGCGGGATCGGGCGCGCTGTCGTATATGAAGGCCCCGGCGACGCGGGCGGACAATTCCGCGCCGTAGCGGCATTTGATCAGGTGAAGCATCATGTCGATTGCCGGTGTCGCGCCGCCGCTGGTCATCCGGGTGCGATCCACATGAAACCGGTTGCGCAGGGTGGTCACCTCGGGGAATTTTCGCGCAAACTTTTCCAAATCTTCCCAGTGTGTTGTCGCGCTGAATTGATCCAGAACACCAGCTTCCGCCATCAGCCACGGACCGCCGTCGATCCCCGCCAGCGTCGCACCGTCAGCCGCGATCCGGCGCAGGCCCGCGCGCAGCGCGGGGGTATCATGTGCTCTGAGATTGAACCCGGCGACGACCACCAGAAGATCACATCCCTGAAGACGGCTCAGCGCGGGACCGGGCACCGCGAGGCCGGAGGTCAGCCGCGCGGGTTTCCCGGTTGCGGTGACATAGCTCCAGTCGAACAGGCGGCGATCCGACATCCGGTTGGCGGCGCGCATCGGATCGACCGCTGCGGCAAAGCTGAGCGTGTTGCTGTCGTCGAGAACCAGCACGGCGACATTCAGGGGCCGTGACGTGGGTTCGAGAATGTTAATTGCGGATTTCATCAAGAATACTGCCTAAATTGTAAATTCTGTCTTGCCAAGTCGCGTCATCTTTCCGCCAGCAAACAGGAGGATCAGCCGATGCCGCTCACCATGAACAAGGACGTGTTCATCACCTGTGCCGTGACCGGTTCGGGCGGAACCCAGGATCGCAGCCCGCATGTCCCCCGCAGCCCCCGGCAGATCGCCGAAAGCGCGATTGCGGCGGCCAAGGCAGGCGCAGCGGTGGTGCATTGTCACGTGCGCGATCCGGACAGCGGCACGCCCAGCCGCGATCTGGCCTATTACCGCGAAGTCACCGAGCGTATCCGCGATGCCGATGTGGACGTGGTTCTGAACCTGACGGCGGGGATGGGCGGGGACATGGTGTTCGGATCGACGGAAAGCCCGCTGCCGCTTCAAGAAGCGGGTACCGACATGATCGGTGCCGCCGAGCGGGTGCAGCATGTGGCCGAATGCCTGCCGGAAATCTGCACGCTGGATTGCGGCACGATGAATTTTGCCGAAGCCGATTACGTGATGACCAACACGCCGGGGATGTTGCAGGCGATGGGTCGGATGATGACCGCTCTTGGTGTCAAACCCGAGATCGAGGCCTTTGATACCGGGCATCTGTGGTACGCCAAACAACTGGTCAAGGATGGCGTTCTGGACAGTCCGGCGCTCGTGCAACTGTGCATGGGGGTGCCGTGGGGCGCGCCGGATGACCTCAATACCTTCATGGCGATGGTCAACAACGTGCCTGACGACTGGACCTTTTCGGCCTTCGCGCTCGGGCGCAACCAGATGGCCTATGTCGCGGCGGCGGTTCTGGCCGGCGGCAACGTGCGGGTCGGCCTGGAAGACAACCTGTGGCTGGACAAGGGCGTTCTGGCCGAGAACTGGCAATTGGTCGAACGGGCCGGAACGATCATCGAGAACATGGGCGCACGGGTCATCGGGCCGGATGAGGTGCGCGAAAAACTGGGCCTGGTGAAGCGCGCCCCGGCGACGAAATAGAGCGCTCCGGGGGCGGTTGGCGGGCAAGCTGCAATCGCTCTGGCGTCTGCAATGCAATGACCCGCGCGGGAAAAGGGACGGTATGTCATGAGAACGGCAGCAATCATCGGTGGTGGCGTGATCGGCGGCGGATGGGCCGCGCGATTTCTGCTGAATGGGTGGGATGTCCGGGTGTTCGATCCGGATCCGGAGGCCGAGCGCAAGATCGGCGAGGTGCTGGATAACGCACGCCGGTCCCTGCCAGGGCTGAGCGATGCGCCGCTGCCTGCGGAAGGGCAGCTGAGTTTTCACGCGCAGATCGCCGAAGCGGTTGCCGGTGCCGCGTGGATCCAGGAGAGCGTGCCGGAGCGGCTGGAGCTCAAGCACAAGGTGTTCGCCGGAGTGCAGGCGGCCTGTGACCCGGATGCGATCATCGGGTCGTCGACCTCGGGATTCAAGCCGAGCGAGTTGCAACAGGGCGCGCTTTGGCCCGGCCAGATCGTGGTGACGCACCCGTTCAACCCGGTCTACCTGCTTCCCCTGATCGAGGTGGTGACGACTGCGGCGAATGACGTGGATATGATCGGGCGGGCGACGGACGTGTTGACCGGGTTGGGCCTGTTTCCGTTGCATGTGAAAAAGGAGATCGACGCGCATATCGCCGATCGGTTCCTGGAAGCGGTCTGGCGCGAGGCCTTGTGGCTGGTCAAGGACGGCATTGCCACCACCGCGGAGATCGACGAGGCGATCCGCATGGGCTTTGGCATCCGCTGGGCGCAGATGGGGCTGTTTGAGACCTATCGCGTGGCCGGGGGCGAGGCCGGAATGAAGCATTTCATGGCCCAGTTCGGCCCGGCGCTGAAGTGGCCCTGGACCAGGCTGATGGACGTGCCGGAGTTCACCGACGACCTTGTCGACCTGATCTCGGGGCAATCGGATGCCCAGTCGGGGGCCTATTCGATCCGTGAACTGGAACGCATTCGCGACAACAACCTCGTGGCGATGATGCGGGCGCTCAAGGGACAGGACTGGGGTGCGGGTGCGGTGTTGAACCAGCAGGACGCGCGTTTGCGTGAAAGCACCGCGCTGTCGGGCGGTGTGGATCAGGTCGGGGACCTCTCCCAGCCGATTCTCACCCTGTCGCGCGCGGTTCCGCTCGACTGGACCGACTATAATGGCCACATGAACGAGGCCAGATATCTGGAAGCATTCGCCGCATCCTCGGACCGGTTCATGGAAATGATCGGATGCGACGCGGCATATATTGCCTCCGGCGGCAGCTATTTTACCGCCGAGACCCATATTCGTCATCTTGCCGAGGTGCATGCCGGCGCGCGTATCGAGGTACGGACGCAGATGCTGGTCGGAGAGGGCAAGAAACTGCATCTGTTTCACAGCATGTATGAGGGGGAACGGCTGCTTGCGACCGGTGAGAGTTTTCTTCTGCATGTTGATCTCAAGAGCAGGCGGCCCTGCGCGCCATCCGCAGAGATAGAGGCTGCGATGCAGCGGATCCGGTTGGCGCAGGCAGGGTTGCCCTATCCGGACGGCGCGGGCCAGGCGATCCGTCGCCCAGGATAAGCCGGTTGGAGAATGATGATGCGGCTGCGGGGGCGCTGCCCCCGTCGCCCGACGGGCGACTCCCCCGGAGTATTTGACCAAAGCTGAAGATCGGTTTGGTGTTCCCTGATGCGAGCATTACCACATCGCTGGGCGATCCGGGATTTCGATGTGCGATATTTCAACTGTTGTCAGACGCTCATGAAGCAGGTCTGGCGCAGCATTTGCAGATGCGCGGACAGATCGCGGGCAGGCAGGGTCGATTCGCGTACCAGCCTGTCGAAGTGGCGGGTAAAGGTTTCGATGCGGTCGCGATCGCGGAAGGCGATGTAGTGACCGCCCGCATAGAAAACGCAGAGCAACGGCCCGAAAATCGTCACCGGGGCGCTGTAGAGTCGCTGGGCGTCAAAGAGGTAGAGGCGCATGCGCGGATAGAGTTGTTCGCCGAGTTCGATGAATCGGTCGAGCTGTTCGCGCCGGATGTCCAGTGGCAGGCCCTCGTAATACCCGACGCCCTGCGCAAAACTCTCCAACTCGTAGCGCGGCATGGCGATCTCGTAGTCTGATTGCGCGCTGCGCATCCATTTGAGGCGGTCTTCGGAGGCGCCGATCGCCTGGTCTGCGGTTCGCCCGAGATGCGGGGCGTATTCCCATTCGAGCAACGCACGGGTTTTGAGCATATCGGGCAACGCCGCCGGGACGTGACGGATCTTGTAGCCGGCGGCTTCGCGATGCCATTCGAAGATGCGTTCGTCGACCAGAGCGCGCGGCGCTTCGCTGAGGCTGAGACTGTTGGCCAGAAGGTCGGCCGCGCATTCCGGCCGGTCGGAGAGGGACAGCAACCAGTCTGCCGACACCCCGAGTGCTGCGGCACATGCGCCGACGACATGGCCATTTGGCAGGCGGGCACCCTCATCGGTCAAGAGCTGCGATATCGTCGAACGATCAACCCCGATCTTACGTGCCAAGGCGCTCTGGCTGGTGCCTGTTTCGCGCATGGTGCGCGACAGGCGGGTACGAAAGTGATCGGCGCGGAGGCGCTTGTCCATATTATGCGGCATTTGTTTATTATTATCACATATGGTGATTGTTGTTAATTAAATTCGGAATTCTCACGCGCGATTTCATACCATAGCACGGGCATGCACGATGAGGGATTGGACAGCATGGAGACAAGGCGGTGCGCACGCGTGGGGGCGGTAAGCTGAGACCTGATGGGCCTGTCGATGATGGCCATTGTCAGCGTTATCGCGACGGAGGCATGATGTCTGAGCGGCAGGGATCGTTTCAGCAGGTCGAATGGATCACATTCCTGCTGATCGTCGGATGTTATGGGGCGTGGGTTGTCGTATTGTTCCGGACACCTGTTCTGCTTGCCGTGCCGGCGACCGCCTTCCTCGTGGCGCTGCACGGTTCCTTGACACATGAGGCGTTGCACGGGCACCCGTTTCGATCACGGATCGCCAACGAACTCCTGATGGCGCTCCCGCTCAACCTCAGCGTTCCCTACAATCGTTTTCGCGACCTGCACCTGGCGCATCACCGTGATGCCAACCTGACCGATCCCTACGATGACCCCGAGAGCAATTATCTGGATCCGATGGTGTGGCGGCGACTGCCCGGCTGGCTGCAACTGATCTATCGTTTGAACAACACCCTGTTCGGCCGGATGCTCATCGGGCCATTGATCGGGCAGATCAGTTTCCTGCGCGATGAACTGCGGGGCATGCGGCGCGGCGATCGCGCAATCTGGCTGGCCTGGACCCTGCATCTGGCGGGCGCTGCGGTTGTCCTGCTGATCGTTGCGGTTTCGCCCATGCCGATCTGGGCCTACCTCGTTTCGGCCTATCTCGGGCTCGCCGTGCTCCGGATCCGGACCTTTCTTGAGCATCGGGCGCATGATCGCGTGCGGGGCCGGACGGTCGTCGTCGAAGATCGGGGTGTGTTGGCTTTTCTGTTTCTGAACAATAACCTGCATGTGGTGCATCACATGAACCCCACCATACCGTGGTATCGGCTGCCCGCGATCTATCGCAAGGGGCGGGCCCGGTATCTCGCCATCAATGACGGCTATGTCTATCGATCCTATGGCGAGGTCTTTCGACGTTACCTCTGGCGGGGCAAGGACCCGGTTGCACATCCGCTCTGGCCTCGCGAGTGAAAACAGGTCACTAGGAGGCATGAGCCTCTGGATCCCCGTTACCCTCGCCGCCGCTGCCTTTCAAACCTTGCGTTTCATGCTGCAAAAGAGCCTGAGCACGACGCAACTGTCTGCGACGGGCGCAACCTTTGCCAGATTTGCCTATTCCGCGCCGCTGATCCTCGGATTGCTGACGCTCTATCTGGTGATGAGTGGTCGCGACCTGCCTGCGTTGTCTCCTGCCTTCTGGCTCTTTGCGGTGGCGGGCGGGCTGGCTCAGATTCTCGCGACGATGTGTGTCGTGGCGCTGTTCAAACAACGCAATTTCGCTGTGGGCATCACATTCAAGAAAACCGAAGTGATCCAGACCGCGCTGGTCGGGTTGCTTGTTTTGGGCGAAGGGGTCAGCGCCGGCGGCTTTGCCGCGATCCTGATCGGCCTGCTCGCCGTCGCGCTGTTGTCCCGCACGCCGGGCGCAAACGGCTCCTGGCTGAAGCAGCTGACAAACCGCGCCTCGATGCTTGGATTGGGGTCGGGGGTGCTGTTCGCCATATCGGCGGTGACCTATCGCGGCGCATCACTGCAACTGGGCGAGACCGAGCCGGCGCTGCGCGCCGCCATCACGCTGGCTGCGGTGGTCACGATTCAAACCGTCGTCATGGCGGTCTGGCTGGGGCTGCGCGACCGGGCCGAACTGAAGGCCGTCTGGTCCACCCGGCGCGTGGCTGTCTGGGTCGGCATATTCAGCATGGCCGGATCGTTCTGCTGGTTTCTTGCGTTCACCTTGCAGAACGCCGCCTATGTCAAGGCGCTTGGACAGGTTGAACTGGTCCTGAGCCTGCTTGCCTCCACGCTGTTCTTCAAGGAAACGATCACCGGGCGCGAGATCGCTGGCATGGCCTTGCTGGGTGTGTCGATCGTGCTGCTCGTACTCGCGATCTGAGACCGGACCGAGCGGTCGCAGCTTCATCTTTGGGCAAATACTCCGGGGGAGCCGCCGTCAGGCGGCGGGGGCAGCGCCCCCATCACGTCATACTGTCTCAATCATGCTCCGGCATGGCGCGCCCACGCAGGCGCAGGAACAGGCTGGCCTCGTCACTGTTGCGGAAATAGGGCACGCTTGCCGGCGGCGCCGGATCATCCACGCGCCCGGCGACCTCTGCAAGAACCACCTCGGTAATGAACGGCAGATCAAATCGGCGCGCTTCGCTCAGCTTGATCCACTGCAGATGCGACAGCTCGTCACTTGCATGGGTGAAATCGTCAAGATCACCCTGGATCGCATCCGCATCGACCAGAAAGAACCTTGCATCGAAACGGCGTGGCCGGCCCGGCGGCGTCAGCGCGCGAAAGACGAATTGCAAGGCGTCGGCAGACGGCAGGTGGCCGGTTGCGGCAAAGCCCTGCCAATCCTCGGGCACCGGACCATGCCATTTGCCGGGTGTGCCAAGGATCAGTCCCGTTTCCTCCCAAAGCTCGCGGATGGCGGCGGCGGCAAGCGCCTGCTGCAGTTCTTCCGGCGCATCTTCGCAAAGACGATCACGGCATAGATCGGGCAGGGGGCGGGCCAGCGGGATCCGGGCGTCGCCTGCATCGACCGCGCCACCGGGGAAGACGAACTTGTTGGGCATGAACGCCGCTTTGGCACCGCGCTGTCCCATCAGGATCGACGGATCGTCGTGACGGTCGCGCAGCACGATGACCGTGGCGGCATTGCGGATTGCGGATTTGTCGATGGTCATGCTCTCTCCTGCCGACACGGGGCAGGCCGGCTTCTTGAATGCCTGCGCTAGAAGCCGTGCATGTGTCGCGCCCACTGGAACCCGACAATCGCCCCTTTCAGTCTCGGCAGAAGATAGAGCGACAACCCGACGCAGCCAACCGCAAAAATGGTGAACAGTGTCAACGGTTCCGGCCGCCACATGGTAAAGCAGAACAGCAGCAGCGGTGCCATGATATGCCCGACGATCAGGATCGTCAGATAGGCCGGCCCGTCATCGGCCTGGTGATGGAAAAACTCTTCCCGGCAGACCGTGCAGCTCTCGTTCACCTTGAGATAGCTGTGCAGCAGCGGGCCGCTGCCGCATTTCGGGCATTTGCAACGCCATCCGCGCGCCATGGCCGGCCACAGGTCGCGGTCGGATGAATGTGCGGCGTCCGCCGTCAGGTTTTGCGAATCGTCAGTCATGTCTTTTCCGTTCTCCCTGCACCAAGATGGGGACGATCGGGCGCGACGGAAAGGGCACATCATGCAATTGCGTCGGGATGTCGCGACGTGCCCGCTCTCTTGCGTCCTGCCGTCGGCGGCGCGCCGCAAACGCCGTGATCGAAAAAAATGCAGTTTCAGCGACGGAAAGCGACCGGCGCCGCGTTTTGTAGACATGGTTGACGGCACCGGGCCGTTGCAATGAAGGAAAACGACAGATGAAACATACAGGCTTTATCTTTGCGATCATCGCGGGCGGCGTCGCCTTAACGGCGGGCTCCGCGATGGCCCAGAAACCCGACGGGATGCATCGGGCGCCGATCTCGTTTGAACAGGTGGATCTGGATGGCAATGGCGAGATTTCCCAGGATGAATTCGCCGCGCGCCACCAGGCGCGGTTCAACGAAGCGGATGCCAATGGCGATGGGTCGCTGGATCGTGACGAACTGCTTGGCGCTGCTGTCAAGCAGGTCGAGGATCGCGTTGACAGGATGATCGAACGCTTTGATGCAAACGTGGATGGTGTATTGTCGCAGGACGAGATGCCGAAACCCCGCGACGGCAAGCGTACCGGCAAGGTCTTTGACCGTATGGACAAGGACGAGAACGGCAGCATCTCGAAGGCGGAATTCGACGAGGCGCAAGCGCAGATGGACAAGCACGGCAAAGGCAAGTGGCGCAAGAACTGAGCCAGTGCCCGAAGGCGGATTCATATCCGGGGATCGGCGCAGGTCGGCTGCGGTGATCCCGATCGGTGCGGCACCTTCGGATGACGCGCTGCTGGTCCTGTTTGCCAATGGCGAGCAGGCCGCGGCGCGAGACCTGACCGAGCGCCTTGCACCGCGCGCCCATGGCGTGGCGATGCGGGTGCTCGGCGATCGTGCCGAGGCCGAGGACGTGGCGCAAGAGGCGATGATGCGCCTGTGGCGCATGGCGCCGGACTGGCAGCCGGGTTCCGCCAAGGTCAGCACCTGGCTCTATCGGGTCACCCTGAACCTGTGTCTCGACATCAAGCGCCGTCGCCGCGGTGGCATGGCACGGCTCGACGATGTGCCGGACCCGCCGGATCCGGGGCAGGGCGCCGCCGAACACCTGCAGCAGGCTGCGCGTGCGGATGCGTTGCAAACCGCGCTGGGGCTGTTGCCGGATCGGCAGCGCGAGGCCGTGGTGCTGCGGCATCTGGAGGGGCTGTCCAATCCGGAAATCGCCGAGATCATGGAGATCAGCACCGAGGCGGTCGAGAGCCTGACCGCACGTGGCAAACGCGCATTGAGCCGGGCATTGGCCGGGCGAAAGTACGAACTGGGGTATCGCGATGACTGACAGTGACAGAGACATGGTTGATCTGGACGTGTTTTTTGACGCCGCCCGGAGAGAGACGACGGTCTTGCCGGGTGATCTGGAGCGCCGGATCGTGGCGGATGCCACCCGGGTGCAGCATGAATGGCAGATACCTGCCGCCGCGCCGCGCCCCGGGCGCTGGCGGCAGCTCTATGACATGCTCGGGGGCTGGCCGGCGATCGGTGGGCTGGCAACGGCCTGCGCGGCCGGGGTGTGGCTCGGGTTTTCGCCCCCTGCGACGCTGCCCGATCCGGCGCAGTATCTTGTCAGCGACACCATGTTTCTGGATGAGGACAGCCTGGTCATTGCGATGGCCGAGGAAGGATAGATGAACATGCAACAGGACAAACCCGCACCAAGGCGCCGGTTGTGGCTTCGCCTCCTGCTGGGTGCCTCGCTCGCGCTCAACCTGCTGGTGATCGGGCTTGCGGTCGGGGCGGCGCTGCGGTTCGGCGGCCCGGACGGCGCGCGTCGTCCGCCGCCCGTGCTCGGTGCGATGTTGTATCGCGAGTTGCCGCGAGAAGAGCGCAAGGCGGTGCGCCGGGAAATGCGCGAGCGGTCGGTCGATCCCGGTCCGGGTCGCAAGGCCGCGACACTTGAGGTGGCCGCC
Organism: Sedimentitalea sp. XS_ASV28; assembly: GCF_041224545.1. Taxonomy (NCBI): domain Bacteria; kingdom Pseudomonadati; phylum Pseudomonadota; class Alphaproteobacteria; order Rhodobacterales; family Paracoccaceae; genus Sedimentitalea; species Sedimentitalea sp. XS_ASV28. The sequence continues at coordinate 248,871 of NZ_JBGFGP010000166.1, forward strand.
CTCATACGCAAGAGCCCGTTTGATAGGGCTGCGCTGGAGATGCTGCTGAAGGAACAGTTCGAGCGGCGCGAGACCTGGCAGGCGATGGCGAATACGGTGCTGATCGAGCAGTTGGGTCGCATGACCGACGACGAGCGTCAAGCCTATGCGGATCGTCTTGAAGACGCCCTCGAAAGGTCGCGCGATCACGGCAAGAAGCGCAAGGACAAACACCAGTGAGCGTGCTCGCGATGCGAAAAGCGGGATTCGGCGGGGAGGATGCGGCCTTCAATGGCCAAAGGTGGCCCACATTGATAATCTCGTGGGCCACCTTTGATGATTTTATTTGAAAAAAAAGTGGCTATTGGTAGGCCCGGCAGGACTTGAACCCGCAACCAAAGCGTTATGAGCGCTCTGCTCTAACCAATTGAGCTACAGGCCCGCCTTTGCGTTGCGTATCACGATGAGCGGGCGCGTCAAGTGCGTGTTCGTCAGGATATGTTGCAAGCGGCAACGCAATGTTCTACCCCGCGCGCAGGCAGCACAGGGACAGCGCGCATGACAAACGGCAAGAATGGCATCACCTACGCCCAGGCGGGGGTGGATATCGACGCGGGCAACGCGCTGGTCGAGCGGATCAAGCCTGCGGCCAAACGCACCGCGCGACCCGGCGTGGCGGGCGGTCTTGGCGGGTTTGGGGCGTTGTTCGATCTCAAGGCGGCGGGGTTCGACGATCCGGTGCTGGTTGCCGCCACCGATGGCGTCGGCACCAAGTTGCGGATCGCGATCGACACCGGTCATGTGGACGGCGTGGGTATCGATCTTGTTGCGATGTGCGTCAACGACCTGGTTTGCCAGGGGGCGGAACCGCTGTTCTTTCTGGATTACTTTGCCACCGGCAAGCTTGAGACCGAAACCGCCGCGCGGATCATCGAAGGTATTGCGACGGGATGCGAGGGCTCGGGTTGTGCTCTGATCGGTGGCGAAACCGCCGAGATGCCGGGCATGTACCCGGCGGGGGATTTCGATCTTGCGGGATTTGCCGTCGGCGCGATGGAGCGCGGCACCGCGCTGCCCGATGGCGTGGCCGAGGGCGACGTTCTGCTGGGGCTGGCGAGCGATGGCGTGCATTCGAACGGGTATTCGCTGGTACGCAAGCTGGTCGGGATGTCGGGGCTTGACTGGGCGTCGGACTGTCCGTTCGGCAACGGCACCCTGGGGGCGGCGCTGCTGACGCCGACACGGCTCTATGTCAAACCGGCCCTGGCGGCGGTGCGTGCCGGTGGCGTACACGCGCTGGCCCATATCACCGGGGGCGGGCTGACGGAAAACCTGCCTCGGGTGTTGCCGGAGGGGCTGGGGGCGAGCATCGACCTCGGGGCCTGGCAACTGCCGGGTGTCTTTGAATGGATGGCCGGGATTGGCAACATCGCTGAGGCCGAGATGCTCAAGACATTCAATTGCGGCATCGGCATGATCCTTGTTTGCGATCCTGCAAGGGCCGGGGAACTGGCTGCCCTGCTGGGTGGGGCGGGGGAAACTGTGCACCGGATCGGCACGGTTACCGGCACTCCCGGCATGCAGTACCGGGGCACGCTGGCGTGAGTCACAAGCGCGTTGCGATCCTGATTTCCGGCGGCGGCTCCAACATGGTCGCGCTGCTGGGCAGCATGACCGGCGATCACCCGGCGCGCCCCTGTCTGGTCCTGTCCAATGACGCCGGTGCGGGTGGCCTGGCCAGGGCGGCGGAGCGCGGGGTGGCGACGGCAGTCATCGATCACAAGCCGTTTGGCGCAGACCGCGCGGCGTTCGAAGCGGAGCTCGTCAAGCCGCTGATCGCGGCACGGACCGATATCGTGTGTCTCGCGGGGTTCATGCGCGTGCTTACCGCCGGTTTCGTCGGCCAGTGGACGGGGCGTATGTTGAACATTCACCCGTCGCTCCTGCCGAAATACCGGGGCCTGCACACACATGCGCGCGCCCTTGATGCGGGCGACGCCGAGCATGGCTGTACCGTGCACGAAGTAACGCCCGAACTGGATGACGGGCCGATCCTCGGGCAGGCTCGGGTGCCTGTGCGCTCTGACGATACCCCGCAGACATTGGCCGCCCGGGTTCTGGTGCAGGAACACAGGCTCTATCCGGCGGTGCTGCGGCGATTCTGCGATGGGAACCGCGAACCGCTTTTGTTGCCATAGTCCGCTGCGGCATCCGGTTTGCAATTTGCGCGGATTGATCTAAGGGTTGAACAAGGCGGCGCGTCATATGCGCCCACCGCGCAAGAACAACAACAAACAAGCAGACGACAGCCCAAATATGCGAACCCTCACAACGACCGAAGACCTTGCTGCCTTTTGCAAGGAGGCCCATGGCCAGCCCTATGTCACCGTCGACACCGAGTTCCTGCGCGAGCGGACGTATTATTCCAAGCTGTGCCTCGTGCAATTGGCGCTGCCGGGCGAAGGAGATGAAAACGCGGTTCTGGTCGACCCGCTCGCCAATGACATGTCGCTTGAACCGCTCTATGACCTGTTTCGCGACACCAGCATCGTCAAGGTCTTTCACGCGGCCCGGCAGGATCTCGAAATCTTCTGGGTCGAAGCCAAGGTTTTTCCAGAGCCGCTCTTTGACACGCAGGTCGCTGCGATGGTCTGCGGATTCGGCGAGCAGGCCGGATATGAAACCCTGGTGCGCAAGATCGCGCGGGCTTCGGTCGACAAGTCGAGCCGCTTCACCGACTGGTCGCGCCGTCCGCTGAGCGAGGCGCAAAAGAAATATGCTCTGGCCGATGTCACGCATCTGCGCGGGATTTACGAATATCTGGACGCCGAGCTGAAGAAAACCAATCGATCCCGCTGGGTTGCCGAGGAATTGCAGACCCTGACCAATCCGGCCACTTACGAGATCGAGCCGGAGGAGGCGTGGAAACGCGTCAAGACGCGCACCAATTCCGCCAGGTTTCTCGCCATCGTTCAGGCACTGGCGGCGTTTCGCGAAGGCTATGCCCAGAGCAACAACATTCCGCGAAACCGGGTGTTCAAGGATGATGCGCTGGTTGAGCTGGCATCGGCCAAACCACGCTCGGCCTCGGATCTCGGGGGGTTGCGGCTGTTGCAGCGTGAAGCGCGGCGCGGCGCGATTGCCGATGGCATACTGGCCGCGGTCGAACGGGGCGTGACCTGTCCGCCCGACAAGATGCCGAAACCCGACCGGGCGCGTGAAAAGCTGCAGGTCAACCCGGCGCTTGCGGATCTGCTGCGCGTTCTGCTCAAGTCCAAGACCGAGAGTTCCGGCGTCGCGGCAAAGTTGATGGCCACCAGTTCGGAGCTGGATCAGATCGCTGCGGGTGAGCGCGACGTGCCCGCCTTGTCCGGTTGGCGGCATGAGGTGTTTGGCGCGGATGCGCTGCGGCTCTGCGAGGGCAAGATCGGATTGGCGGCCAAGGGGCAATCCGTGGTTGTTGTAGAGCTTTAATTTTTACACTTAAAATATTATAAATTAAATAAAAATTATCGCGCAGCAGGGGCTGCGCTACCTGTTGCATGATCCCGTCCCGAACAGTTTCCAGCGTGGCAAAGTATGAGTTGGTAACGCAACAATCCGACGCATAACGGGGCGGGCGCCCCGTCTTGCGTGAGCCTATGCGGGCGACGATCCTGAACCGGATGCAATCCGGGAAAAAGCGGCCCGATCAGCGCCGGCGCGATTGCATCGCGTTCTGCGCCCCCGTGACGATCACCTGGTTGATTCCCGCCAGTTCCTGACTGGACAGCGCGAGCCCGTCGGTGACCTTGCGGGATTGTTCCGACCCGATGATCGTATCGTAAACCGGGTAGGCGACGCGGAAATCCAGACGCAGGATGCCGTCCTCGGGGATGAGGGTGCCGCCCGGAGGCGTCAGAACGGCGGCGAAGGCGCCCTGCCTGCTCGCCACACCCTCGGCCAAAATGATCGCCCCTGTCGGCGTTCGGTCAATCTGCAGTTTGGTGACCTTGGCGATCAGGACGGTGCTGTCTGCCGCCTTGGGTCGCCTGAACAGACCGTCACGTCGGGTGGGAATCAGCGGGTTGTTGGCTTCGATCGCCGTGAGATCCGCATTCGGCGGCGCATCGCCACCGCCGAACCAACTGCGCCGGCCACAACCTGAGAGGATCAGGCTGGCGGCAAGAAGGACTGTGAGGGTCTTTTTCATCTGATGCGCCGTTTGTATTGTCTTGCATCGGGTTATCGCATCACGCCGCCGTTGAAAAGGTTCAAGGCGGGGGTGGACAGTACCGATGTCGCGACATACCTCGGCTGCATGCAGTTCTGAGGAGCGAGACATGGCCAGCCCCGCGTTTGAAGACATCGTCGAGGATTTCGAGTTCCTGGAAGACTGGGAAGATCGCTACCGCTACGTGATCGAACAGGGCAAGGCGATGGAACCGCTTCCCGATGCGCTCAAGGTGCCGGCCACCAAGGTCGAAGGGTGCGCCAGCCAGGTCTGGCTGCACCCGGTCATCGAGGGTGGTGTTTTCCGGTTCGATGGCGAAAGCGACGCGATGATCGTGCGCGGTCTGATCGCCGTCCTGCGGGCGCTTTATAACGACCTGCCGGTGGCCGATGTGCCGGCGGTGGATGCGCGCGCCGAAATGGCTCGGCTGGGTCTGAACGATCATCTTTCGGCGCAACGGTCGAACGGTTTGCGCGCGATGATCGAGCGTATCCGCAAGGTCGCGGCAGAGGCGGGCTGATCCCGTCACTCGCCAACCGGCGTCACCCCGTACCTCCTGGCCAGAATCCTGCTTTGGGGCTGCCAGTCATAACGCGTGTCCTCTGGCACCCTTGCCCAGAACAGTCGGCCTCCGTTCCGCCAGGGATCAAGGACGATCCCGCTCTGCATGGGTTGATCCCGGGCGCTGATCAACGCGGTCGAATGATCGATGCGCAAAGGGTTGTCGGCATTGGCAATCGCGCGATGAATGTCCAGGGTACGGAAGTTCTCGGCATCCAGCCGCTTTTGCATGTCCTCCGCCCAATGCCAGCACAGCCCGCGCGGCTTGAGGCCCATGTTGACCTTGGTGTTGTGCACCAGCGGCGGGTCGCTGATTTCATAGGCAATCGCCAGTTCCCGTGCGTGGGAATAGGAGATCCGTGCCGCACGGTCGGCTTCGCCGGGATCGACACCCGGACCAAGGGCGCGGATCGCGTCGGCAAGGCGTTGGGTGTCTTCAGCCTGGTATCCGGTTGAAGCGGCGCATGCGGACAGGGTCAGGAACAGCAGTGCCGAGCAGAGATGGAAGAGATTTTGCCAGTGCACCGGTGGCTGCCCGTCCTGTTTGCATCGTTTCAATCGCTACCGCTCAGCCCGGCGTTTGTCGAGCGGGACGACCCGCCCAGGAGGCCAGCGTGCCTTCGAGATCTCCGTAGCCCGTGGCACGGTATTCAAAGGCCAGACCAAGGCGCGCGGCACACTCTTCGGCTTTGGCGCGCAGGGCAGGATCGTCGGTCTGTGCCTGGTAGACAAGCTTGGTGTAGTTGCCAAAAATCATGTCGCGCAACTCCGGATGCCGGTCCAGCCCCATCGGTTTCCACACAAACGCATCGAACTGGCGGACCAGGAAGTCGGTCAGGTAAAAAGCGCTGATCTCGTCCTCGGCGCGCGACTGAAAGGCCGCGTTGCCTTCGAAGAAGGAATAGCAATGGGGGCCCTCGACCATCTGCACCCCCAGTTCGTCGCATTTCGCCCGCAGCAGGCCGCCGGTGCCGCAATCGGCATAGACCACGAAGATGTCGTCATATGCGCCACGATGTCTGGCCACGGTTTCGGTCACGGCTTCGGTGATCTTTTCCGGGTAGAGGTGCAGTTTGGCCGGAAGACAGGTCAGGTCGAGATGGTCCCAGCGGTTGCGTGTCTTGAGGTCGAGGATTTCACGCGCCAGCGCTCCGCAGGCGATCAGCAGGATTCGCCCGGTGCCCGATGCGGGCAGGCCGGTGTCGGTCAGGCTGCGGTCGCTGATCTGATCCATCGCGTCTCCTGACGAAAAAGGCCCGCCGTGGGGCGGGCCGGTGTTTCGCATTCCTGGCCCGGTCAGGCGCTCAGGCGATTGTGCTTGCGCCCGATCCAGTCCTTGGCGGTCTCCACCGCAACCGCGGCGTCGCGGCAATAGGCGTCCGCCCCGATTGCCTTGCTGAATTCTTCGTTGAGCGGCGCGCCGCCAACCAGAACAATGTAGTCTTCACGCTTGCCCTGTTCAACGAGCGTGTCGATCACCACCTTCATGTAAGGCATGGTCGTCGTCAGCAGCGCGGACATGCCCAGGATATCGGCATCTTCGCGTTCGAGCGCCTCGAGATAGTTTTCCACCGGGTTGTTGATGCCCAGATCGACAATCTCGAACCCGGCGCCTTCCATCATCATGCCGACGAGGTTCTTGCCGATGTCGTGGATGTCGCCCTTGACGGTGCCGATCACCATCTTGCCGACCCGTGGCGCGCCGGTTTCTGCGAGCAATGGCTTGAGAATGGCCATGCCGCCCTTCATCGCGTTCGCCGCGAGCAACACTTCGGGAACGAACAGGATACCGTCCCGGAAATCGGCACCCACGATGGTCATGCCACCAACCAGCGCCTCGGTCAGGATCTTGTAGGGTTCCCAGTTGCGTTCGAGCAGGATGTTCACACCCTCTTCGATCTCTTCGCGGAGACCGTCATAGAGGTCGTCAAACATTTGCTGGACAAGCTCTTCGTCGTCCAGTTCCGACAGGATGATGTCATCTTCTTCCGACATGCGCACACTTCCTTGCTGGGGGCGATCCCCGTGGCCCTATTGCTTCGTTATTGCCATTTGGTCGCGGGCAGACTCGGTTAATTGCGACACTGGTGGCCCTGCAACCGACTTCTATCGCCGAATCCGGCGGATTGATAATGAAGTTTACACATGGAGATCATGGGGATCTTGTTAATGTTCCCAATTTGTTCTATCCATGACTCATGGTTAAAAATGTCGGAAACCGGCGGCAGCAGCCCCGTGGGCGCGGAGCGCTTGGCAATGCCAGCGGACGCTATGATCTGACCCGGGAAGAGATACATGACGGCTGGGACATCTGCGATGATCCGCAAGTCCTGCGCACCGAGGTGACGACCGAACTGCCGCGCCGGATCATCACCTGGAACAAGTCGCCCGATTTGCCGTTCGATCGTTCGATCAATCCCTATCGCGGCTGTGAGCACGGGTGTATCTATTGCTTTGCCCGCCCGACGCATGCCTATCTGGGTCTGTCGCCGGGATTGGATTTCGAAACCCGTCTGGTGGCCAAGCCGGACGCGGCGCAGGTGCTTGAGCGCGAACTGCGTGCGCCGCGTTATCGGGTCGCCCCGATTGCGATCGGCACCAACACCGACCCCTACCAGCCGATCGAGCGTGATCATGGCATCATGCGCGCCTGTCTCAAGGTGCTGGCGGCATACCGGCATCCGGTGGCGATCGTGACAAAGGGGGCAATGATCGAACGGGATATCGATATCCTTGGTCCGATGGCGGAACAGGGGCTTGTGCGGGTCGGAATATCGCTGACGACACTGGATGCCGGCCTGAGCCGGCGCATGGAGCCCCGCGCGCCGGCCCCCCGTCGCAGGTTGCAGGCAATGGCGCGCCTGACCGGGGCGGGCATTCCGGTGCGCATCATGACGTCGCCCATCGTTCCGGGATTGACCGATCATGAAATCGAGAGATTGCTTGAGGCCGGGCGCGATGCGGGCGCGGATGCGGCAAGCTGGATCATGCTTCGCCTGCCGATGGAGGTGTCCGAACTGTGGCAGGATTGGCTGGCTGAATACGAACCGGGGCGCGCGGCGAAGATCATGGCGCGTCTGCGCGACATGCACGGCGGCAAGGAGTATGATGCCCGGTGGGGCCGCCGCATGCGCGGTGAAGGCACCTATGCCGAGATGGTGGCGCAGAGATTCAGCGCCGCAGCGCGACGGCTGGGATTGGACACGCCAACCGCGCCCCTGCGTCGTGATCTGTTCCGGGTTCCAAAGCGGGTCGGGGATCAGCTATCCCTGTTCTGAAACCTGCGGGGCGGAAAAGGGGACGGAGCGATGACGGCGGAGACAAGGATGTGGGGCGCGGACTTCTGGGATTCGCGCTATGCCGGTGCGGGCTTTCGCTTTGGCACCGATCCGTCGGAGTTTCTTACGCGCAACGCCCATCACCTTGGCGAGGCTTCGAACGTGCTTTGCGTGGCGGATGGAGAGGGGCGCAATTCGGTCTGGCTGGCCGGGCAGGGGCATCGTGTCACCGCCTTTGACGCGTCGGGCGTTGCGATGACCAAGGCGCGTGGCCTGGCGCGCGAAGCCGGAGTGACAGTGGCGTATCGGCACTCGGGTATCGAGGATTGGGACTGGTCCCGACCTTATGACGCGGTGATCGCGATCTTCGTGCAATTTGCGCCTCCCGCCCTGAGGGACAGGTTCTTTGGCTGGATGGCGCAGGCCGTTGCGCCGGGCGGGTTGCTGATGCTGCACGGCTATGCCCCGCGACAGGTCGCTTACGGAACCGGCGGACCGGGGCGGCAAGAGCATATGTATACCGAGACGATGCTGCGCGACGCGTTTGCCGGTTTCGACGTGAGGCGCTTTGCCGATTACGATGCCGAGTTGCACGAGGGCAGCGGTCATTCCGGACAATCGGCCCTGGTCGATTTCATCGCCCGCAAGCCGGTTGACTAGAACTCGACCGGGCAGCCTTATGCGCGGCGCCTACCGCGACGGGCGCGGGGTTTCGCTTCTGAGTCACCGGTTCCGTCGCTCGCCGAGGAAAACGCGCCCAGCGACGCGGTGATCTGGTCCAGCGTCGGAGCCTCTCCGCGCGGACGGGTATCAAGAGCCTCGCGCATGTGGCGCAGGTGCTCCGGCATGGTGCCGCAGCAGCCACCGATGATCCGGGCGCCACAATCGCGTGCCATCACCGCATAATCGCCCATCAACGCGGGTGTGCCGTCATAGTGGATGTGGCCGTCGACGAATTTGGGAATGCCTGCATTTCCTTTGGCAATGATCGGGCGCTCGGTCCCCTGCGCGACAAAGCCCAGCACGGTGCGCAGCAGATCCGATGCACCGGTGCCGCAATTCGCGCCGAAACCGAGGGGGGCATTGTCAAGCCCGTCGACCATCGACACCATGTCGGCCGACGTCACACCCATCATGGTGCGCCCGGCGGTATCAAAGCTCATCGTTCCACACCACGGCAGCCCGGCAAGCGCAAAGGCTTCTGCCGCCGCGCGATATTCCTCGGGCGCGGATATGGTTTCGAGCCACAGCACATCCACGCCTCCTTCCTTGAGACCGTCAGCCTGTTCGTGGAACATCTCGACAGCCAGTGCATGGCTGAGAGTGCCGACCGGCTCCATGATTTCGCCGGTAGGTCCGACCGATCCCGCAACGATGACCGGATGTTCGGCCTTGTCTGCCACCTCGCGGGCCAGTTCCGCACCCACACGCGAGAGTTCGCGCACACGGTTTTGCGCGTCATGCAGCTTGAGCCGGGCCGCAGTGCCGCCGAACGTATTCGTCAGGAACAGATCGCTGCCCGCGTCGACCGCCCCCTTGTAGAGCGCGGTGATCTTGCCCGGCTGATCGACATTCCACAGTTCCGGCGCTTCACCCGACATCAATCCCATGTTGAACAGGTTGGTGCCGGTCGCGCCATCCGCCAGAAGCACGTCGTGGCTGTCGAGCATGGATTGCAGCTTGTTGGTCATGGGGTGGGGTGTCCTGGTTTCTGAGGCCGTACGAACGGGCGCAATCGCGGCGTTGCCTGCGTGTTGCATATGGGATGCGCCGTTGGCAAACCGGAATTTCTCATCTTGATTATGAGGCTGGATGGACCCCGGGTCAAATCGACGGAGTTATGCACGTCAGGCAGGGCCGCGCGGCGACCCTGACCAGCCGCCGATGCGCGCGGACCGCTGCCCGAGCGCTCCGCGCCCTCGGCGATGAAACGTGTTCCTACTTGGCTTCCTGCATGATCTGGCCTTTGGCGACCGGCATCAACTCGTCCATCTTGGCGCGAATGGTGTCCGCATCGGCCCTGGTGCCCAGGTCGGCGGCCAGTTTGCGCACAACGTCTTCATGTCCTGCTTCCTCGAAATCGGCGATCACGACCGTCTTGGCATAGGCCTCGGCCTCGTCGCCCGACTTTCCAAGCAGTTCTGCGGCCCAGAGACCGAGCAACCGGTTGCGTCGCGCGACCGCCCTGAACTGCATTTCCTCGTCATGGGCGAACTTGTTTTCAAAGGCGCGTTCGCGATCATCGAATGTAGACATGGGTCGGACCCCTCCGGTTTCAACTGTCAAGAGTGATATGCAGTCACGCGCGCCCCGGCGCAAGGGGCGGTGCGCGGCTTGCGACACTGCGGCCCTTGCACTATAGCGGCGGCTGAGGGTCCGGGACTGAGTCCGGACCGGATAGTCCCGAAAGGCTGATTATGGCGCGTCGCAAGAAAATCTACGAAGGCAAGGCGAAGATCCTCTATGAGGGCCCGGAACCCGGAACCATCGTCCAGTATTTCAAGGACGACGCCACTGCGTTCAATGCCCAGAAAAAGGATGTGATCGACGGAAAGGGCGTTCTGAACAACCGGCTCAGCGAATTCTTCATGACCGGTCTGAACGCGATCGGTGTTCCGACTCACTTCATCCGCCGTCTGAACATGCGCGAGCAACTGGTGCGCAGTTGCGAAATCGTGCCGCTCGAGATCATCGTGCGCAATTTTGCGGCCGGGACCATGTCGAGCCGTCTTGGCATCGAGGAAGGCACCCAGTTGCCGCGCCCCATCGTGGAATATTGCTACAAGGATGATGCTCTGGGCGATCCGCTGGTCACCGAAGAGCACATTGCCGCCTTTGGCTGGGCCAGCCAGCAGGACATGGACGATATCCTGAGCCTCGCGTTGCGGGTAAATGATTTCCTGTCCGGTGTCATGCTTGCGGTCGGTATCCGGCTGGTCGATTTCAAGATCGAGATCGGCCGCGTCTATGACGGCGATTTTCAGCGCCTGGTGGTCGCGGACGAGATCAGCCCCGACAGCTGCCGTTTGTGGGACATCGAAACCGGCCAGAAACTCGATAAGGACGTTTTCCGCCGTGATTTGGGCAGTCTTACCGACGCCTATTCCGAGGTGGCGCGCCGCCTCGGGGTGATGCCCAAGAATTCGGCCCCGGTGACCAAGCCGACGCTGATCAACTGAGACACGCACGGTATGATCCGTGCGCAACGTACAAAGGACGACATCATGAAGGCACGTGTGCATGTGATGCTGAAGAACGGAGTTCTGGACCCGCAAGGCGAGGCGGTGCGCCATGCGCTCGGGACCATGGGCTTTCAGGGGGTCGCCGGCGTGCGGCAGGGCAAGGTGATCGAGCTCGACCTCGAAGAGGGCACCAGCGAAGCGGACGTCACCGCCATGTGCGAAAAGCTGCTGGCGAACACGGTGATCGAATCCTACACGGTGGAGATGTCCTGATGCGTGCCGCCGTCGTCGTCTTTCCCGGCTCCAACTGTGACCGCGACCTTGCCGTGGCCTTTCGCGAGGCGGGGGCCGAGGTGACGATGGTCTGGCACAAGGAGACCACGCTCCCCGATGGTGTCGATATCGTCGGCGTGCCGGGCGGGTTTTCCTATGGTGACTATCTGCGCTGCGGCGCGATTGCGGCGCAATCGCCGATCTGCCAGGCGGTTAAGGCCCATGCGGATCGTGGTGGCTATGTGATTGGCGTGTGCAACGGCTTTCAGGTGCTGACGGAAACCGGCATTCTGCCCGGTGCCCTGCTGCGCAACGCCGGATTGAAGTATATCTGCAAGGTCGTTGATCTGAAAGTGGAAACCAGCAACAGCGCCTTTACCTCGGCCTATAATGCCGGCGACGTGATCGGCATTCCGATTGCGCATCACGATGGCAATTTCTACGCGGATGAAACCACCCGCAACGAATTGCGCGACAGCGATCGCATCGCGTTTACCTATGCGGACAATCCCAACGGATCGGTGGATGACATTGCCGGTATTCTCTCCGAGAACCGCCGGGTGCTCGGTATGATGCCGCACCCCGAGCGGGCGGCCGATGCCGGGCATGGGGGCACCGACGGGGTGGCAATGTTCCGCGGATTGATGGGCGCGTTGACGCCAGCATGACTTGAGCGGCGCGCGCGACAGGCTTAGCCTGTTACAATGAAACTTCCGGTCCGGACGAACCAACGACTCTCAGGCTGGCCGCGCTCTGACAACATCGGGTGGCGGGTGCGGCTTGCGCTTGTGTTGCTGCTGGTGATTGCCGCCGCGACGATCTGGGTGACCAATCGTCTGATGACCGACCGGTTTACCGAAAGTACCCGCAACCGGGCCGAGCTGCGCCTCGCGCTGTATAGCGGCAACCTGGTCAGCGAATTGCGCGGCAATCGCAGCATGCCGCAGTTGCTGGCACGCGACCCGACACTTATCGGGGCGTTGAATTCACGCGATTACAGCCAGTCGACCCAGCGATTGATCTCGTTCGTCGAGGATCTCGACGCGGCCTCGTTGCTGTTGCTCGATCTGGACGGGCGCATCGTTGCAGCAACCGACCGCAATCAGCTCGGATCCCAGCGGGGCGGCGAATCCTATTTCGTCGACGCGATCCGGTCGAATGCGACGATCTTCTCGGTGAAGGAGCTGGAGACCGGCGGTTACCAGTTTTTCTATGCCCGACGGGTCGAAAGCGGCGCCAACGTGCTTGGGGTGATCGTGGTCGAGGTCGATCTCAAGAAATTCGAGCGCGCCTGGGGGGGAATCTCGGACGCGGTGATGGTCACGGACAGCACCGGCACGATCATCCTGTCGACCGAGACGCGCTGGCGCGGGCTGAGCGAGAAAGAGGCGTTGCAGCGGGAAACGCCGCATAGTGCCATCGAGCGTGCGATCAGCGCCACGTCCGACTGGGGGGCGGAACCGGCAGAGGCCTATCTCGCCGGCGAGGCGGTGATGCGGATGGAACTGCGGATGCCCGTCTATGGTTGGCGGATAACGTCCTTCACGACCTATGCATCGATCCGCGAACGGGTGAATGGCATTCTGGCACTTGAAATCATGGCATTCGCCATATTTCTGGCGCTGGTCTTTTACGCACTGAGCCGCCGTACCGCGCTGCGCATGGCGCTGTTTCAGCGCGAGTCGGCAGAGCTTCGCGCACTGAATGCGAGGTTGCAGCGGGAAATTGCCGAGCGCAAACGTGTGCAGGAAACCCTCGCGGTGACCGAACAGTCGCTGGCACAGTCGAGCAAGCTCGCGGCGCTTGGGGAAATGTCGGCGGCCGTGAGCCACGAGTTGAACCAACCGCTTGCCGCTATGAAAACCTATCTCGCGGGGGCGCGGCTGTTGTTGCGCCGGAACCGCCCGGAAGAGGCGATATCGTCCTTCGGACGGATCGATGACCTGATCGAGCGGATGGGTGCGATCACACGCCAGCTCAAATCCTATGCCCGCAAGGGAGGCGATGCTTTTGCGCCTGTAAACATGGGCGATGCGCTGGCCTCCGCCCTGTCTATGATGGAGCCTCAACTTCGCCACCGGCAGGTCCAGATCACGCGGATCCTGCCGGATCACGATGTCTGGGTCATGGGTGACCGGCTGCGGATCGAACAGGTGATGGTGAACCTGTTGCGAAACGCGCTGGATGCGACCAAATCGGTGTCCGAGCCCGAGGTCGAGATCATTCTCGCCGCGGGCGAAACGGCGACCTTGACGGTGCGTGACAACGGCACCGGAATCGAGGATCTGGAATCGCTGTTTGAGCCGTTTTACACTACCAAGCAGCCCGGCGATGGCGTCGGCCTGGGGCTTGCCATTTCGTCGGGGATCGTGAACGACCTCGGCGGCAGGCTGATTGCCCGCAACGCCCGCGAACGGGGCGCGGTATTCGAGATGCAGTTGCCGATCCTTGAAGATGATATCGAGGCGGCGGAATGACGAGGAACAAGTGATGGCACAGGCCATGAAGATTGCGATCGTGGATGACGAGCAGGACATGCGCCAGTCGATCAGCCAGTGGCTGGCATTGTCCGGGTATGACACCGAGACCTTTGCCAGCGCAGAAGAGGCGCTCAAGGTGCTGGGTCCCGACTATCCGGGCATCGTGATTTCCGACATCAAGATGCCGGGCATGGACGGTATGCAGTTCCTGAAAAAGCTGATGGGCTCTGACAGCGCGCTGCCGGTGATCATGATTACCGGTCACGGCGACGTGCCGATGGCGGTCGAGGCGATGCGTGTCGGGGCCTTTGACTTTCTCGAAAAGCCGTTCAATCCCGACCGTATGTCGCAACTGGCCAAGCGCGCGGCAGGCGCGCGCCGCCTGACGCTGGACAACCGGGCGCTGCGACGCGAACTCAGCGACGGAACCCAGTTGATGAACAAGCTCATCGGAGGCAGCCCGGTGATGGAACGTCTGAAAGAAGACGTTCTGGATCTGGGCCAGGCGGACGGGCATGTCCTGATCGACGGCGAAACCGGTGCCGGCAAAACCCTTGTGGCACATGCGTTGCACGCGGCTGGCAGCCGGGCGGGCAAGAAATTCGTCCTCGTCAACTGCGCCGCGCTGGAAGAAGAGGTGTTGGCCAAGCGGCTTTTCGGTCCGATGATGCCCGAGGACGAGCAGCTTCCGGCCATGGAAGAGGCGCGGGGCGGGACCCTTGTGCTCGAGGATATCGAGGCTCTGAGCGAAAGCCTGCAGGCGCGGCTGCTGAGTGCCATCAACGAACAGGGGACGCCGGCGGAAACCCGGCTGATCTGCATCAGCAACCTGCAGGAGGCGGGCCGCACCTGCGAAGATGCGCTGCGGCCCGACCTGTTCTATCGCCTTGCCGCCCTGCGGATCACGGTGCCGCCGCTGCGGCAGCGCGGCGAAGACATCCTGTCGCTGTTCACGCGGCTGTCCGAGCAATTTGCCGAGGAATACGGCTGCGACGCGCCGAAGATCACGGCACAGGAAGCGGCACAGCTGTTGCAGGCTCCCTGGCCGGGCAACGTGCGGCAGCTCATCAACGTCGCCGAGCGGGCGGTCCTGCAATCGCGGCGCGGCAGTGGAACCATCGCGTCGTTGCTGATGTCGGATCATGAAGAGATGCAACCGGTGATGACCACCGAGGGCAAACCGCTCAAGGAATATGTCGAGGCGTTCGAACGCATGCTGATCGACAACACGATGCGGCGTCACAAGGGATCGATCGCGTCGGTGATGGACGAGCTTTGCCTGCCCCGGCGGACCTTGAACGAGAAGATGGCCAAGTACGGGCTGCAACGCTCGGATTATCTGTGACGCGGGACGCATGCGCGTGAAGCGATCAACGTGACCCGGGGAAATTCGCCCCGGTTCACGAAACCCCATTGTAATTGCCTGTTGACTGCCATTATGTTGACCAGACGGACGCTACGCATTGCGACGTACAGGTCCGATTAGGAGTTTTTCTGTTTCAGGCGTTGGCGATACCGTTCCGAATGACTGAACAGACCGCTTGTGCCCCGTAGGGGCAGATACCTTCCTGTACCCGAAAACGGGGGACGGGGATAAAATGGGCAGGCCGGGGGCATCTCGGATCTGTCGGAGAAGAACCGCGATGACGCGCGCGCGAACATTGAGAGATGATGCAGGGGGGCTGAGGCCCACACCTTGCCGCGCCGCGTCCGAAATCGCCCTGACAAGACACTCTCCCATGCGTGCCGGCCCGCCAGGGCGGGCGCCAATGCGATTGTGCACCAAGGAAACATGGCAAAGAAAATGCTCATCGATGCCACCCACGCGGAAGAAACCCGCGTTGTGGTGGTTGATGGAAACAAGGTCGAGGAATTCGACTTTGAATCCGAAAACAAGCGCCAGCTTGCTGGCAACATCTATCTCGCAAAAGTAACCCGGGTCGAGCCGTCGCTTCAGGCGGCCTTTGTCGATTATGGCGGAAACCGGCACGGTTTCCTGGCATTTTCCGAGATCCATCCGGACTATTACCAGATCCCCATCGCCGACCGCGAGGCGTTGATGGAGGAAGAACGCGCCTATGCCGAGGCGATGAAAGCACGTGACGAAGAAGAGGAAAGCAAGCCCAGCCGGTCGCGCCGATCATCCTCATCGTCGCGCTCGCGTTCGCGCTCCAAGGCTGCTGAGACGGTGTCGGACGACGCCAGGGTCTCCAAGGAGGTCGAGTCCGAGATCAATGGGATGGAAACAATTGACCTGACGGATGACGAACCCGCAGAGGCTGCGGATGTCGAGACGCCCGAGGGGACCTCGCCCATGGAACTGGTCGCGGAAACGCCCGTCGAAGAACCGGCGGACGAGGACGCCGAGGATCACGCTGAACCGGTGGAAGACAGGGGCGAAGCGGGCGAGGACGACGCCGCCGGCGAAGATGACTCAGACGACAGTTCGGAATCCGACACTGACGACGCGGACGCGCCGCGGTCCAAGACAGGCAGTGATGCCGCCGCCAAGGACGACAGCATTGAATCCGTGGCGGATGACGACGATGTCGAAGATATCCGGCCGCCGCGCAAACCGCGCCCCAAACGCTACAAAATCCAGGAAGTCATCAAGGTTCGCCAGATCCTTTTGGTGCAGGTCGTCAAGGAAGAGCGCGGCAACAAGGGCGCGGCACTGACCACCTATCTCAGCCTGGCCGGTCGCTATTGCGTGCTGATGCCCAACACGGCGCGCGGCGGCGGTATCAGCCGCAAGATCACCAATGCGGCCGACCGCAAGAAGCTCAAGGAGATCGCGTCAGAGATCGACGTGCCCAAGGGGGCGGGGCTGATCGTGCGCACCGCAGGGGCAAAACGGACCAAGACCGAGATCAAGCGGGATTACGATTATCTCAAACGGCTGTGGGAACAGATCCGCGAGTTGACGCTCAAATCCATCGCGCCTGCCAAGATCTACGAAGAGGGCGATCTGATCAAACGCTCGATCCGCGATCTCTATAACCGCGAGATCGACGAGGTGTTTGTCGAGGGCGAGCGCGGCTATCGCATCGCCAAGGACTTCATGAAAATGATCATGCCGTCGCACGCGAAGAACGTGAAGCAATATGCGGATCAGATGCCGCTGTTCGCGCGCTATCAGGTGGAAAGCTATCTCGCCGGCATGTTCAACCCGACGGTTCAGCTGAAATCGGGCGGCTATATCGTGATCGGCGTGACCGAGGCGCTGGTGGCCATCGACGTCAACTCGGGGCGGGCGACCAAGGAAGGGTCGATCGAGGAAACGGCGACCAAAACCAACCTTGAGGCCGCTGAAGAAGTCGCGCGCCAGTTGCGCTTGCGCGATCTTGCGGGCCTGATCGTGATCGATTTCATCGACATGGACGAGCGCAAGAACAACGCCGCGGTTGAAAAGCGCCTGAAGGAAAAGCTCAAGACGGATCGAGCGCGCATCCAGGTCGGCCGGATCTCCGGCTTCGGCTTGCTTGAGATGAGCCGTCAACGCCTGCGACCGGGGATGATCGAGGCGACGACACAGCCCTGCGCGATTTGTCATGGCACCGGCCTGATCCGCTCGGATGACAACATGGCGTTGTCGATCCTGCGCCAGATCGAGGAAGAAGGCGTGCGCCGCCGAAGCCGCGAAGTGCTGGTCAAATGTCCGGTGAACATCGCGAATTTCCTGATGAACCAGAAACGCGAGCATGTGGCGCAGATCGAGATGCGCTATGGCCTGTCGGTCCGGATCGAAGGTGATCCGCATCTGGTCAGCCCGGATTTCGCCATCGAGAAGTTCAAGACCGCAAGCCGGGCCGTGCCGGCCGCTGTTTCACCGGTGGTGTCGGTCGATACCTCCCTGATGGATCAGGTGGATGCGGATGACGAGATGGAGGCCGAGGCCGAAGAGGTTTCGGCGGCAGAGGCGGACGAATCGGAAACCAAGCCCAAGCGCAAGCGTCGCCGCCGTCGCCGTCGCAGCAAATCGGGAAGCTATTCCAACGGTACGGATGACGAGGCGCAGGACGCAAGCGGCGAGTCCACGGACGACAGTTCGGAAGATCAGGCTGAAACGCCGGCGGCAAAGGCCGAAGACGACAGCGAAGCCGAAGCGGAGGCCACGGATAATGAAGAGGCCAAGACCTCTTCCAGGTCGAGTCGCAGCAAATCGTCCAGATCGAAATCGTCCAAGTCCAAATCGAAGCCCAAGTCGAAAGATGCCGAAGACGCAACTGCGGCATCCGAGAGCGCAGCCGAAGCCGCCACGGCGGACGATGCCGACACGGAGGACAAGCCCAAGCCAAAGCCGACCCGCACACGGTCGAGCCGCAGCAAGAGCAAGCCCAAAGCGGTTACGGAAGCCAAGGCCGAGGCTGATGCCGACGACGCAGTGCCCGAAACGCCGGAAGCGGCAGCAGAACCAGCCGCAGACGAGCCGACGGCGCCCGCGAATGCCGACGCTGCGCCCGACGCCGTTGCGGCAGAAGCGGTGCCGGAACCGGCTGTTGCCGAAATCCCGCAGGAAGCGGTCGCGGCAGACCCGGAGACTGAGTCGAACCCGAGCGACGATGCGATATCAGAGCCGGTTGCCGACCCCGAGCCGGTGGTGCCCGAGCAATCCGTCGAACCGGAAGAGATTGCGGCCCCCGCAGAAGCGGCCAAGCCGAAGCGGCGTGGCTGGTGGTCTTTGGGAAGCTGAAGAAAGAGCGCCGCTCTCTTGTCGCGCCGGTTCGTCGGGCGGTAGGGGAGCGGGGTGCAAAGCGGGGACCGGTGACAATGTTCCGAAACAGGCGCACGCGCCTGTTTCGCGCTTTTAAAGCGTTTCGCGATTAACTTGAAACATCTGGTATCACCTAACGCGTTGAAATCCTTGAATTCAGGCAGCGTTAAGTGATTCAGATTTATCGCGAAATGCTAAGGCCCGCCATTCAGGAAGCCTGTGTCGCGCCGCCCTTTCTGATCAGGTAAACCTGATGCGGCCCCTCGTCATTTTGTGAAACCAGAGTGTGCCCGGCCTCGAAACAGAAATGCGGCACGTCCACCAGGGCCGCAGGATCATCCGCGAGCATTCTGAGTACCGCGCCAGAAGGTAGCGATTTCAATCGCTTGCGGGCTTTCAGTACGGGCAGCGGGCACAAGAGCCCGGTGGCATCCAGGGTGTCGGAAACTTCGGTCATACGCGGCAGTTACTGCGGATATTTCATCCTGTCCACAGGGTTGTGACAGGGACGGCGCATTTGCACCCGTGACCTTGTTTGCGCGATGTCCTATGGCGGTGGCATGTTTGGAATAGACATCTTTGACGCGGCCTTGCTGCCGGCGATGATCGTGGCGCTGAGCGCGGGGATCATCAGTTTCCTGTCGCCCTGTGTGCTGCCCATCGTGCCGCCCTATCTCGCCTATATGAGCGGCGTGTCATTGCAGGATCTCGGCAGTGACACGGGCGCGCGCAACCGGGCGCTCGTCCCGGCGCTGTTTTTCGTGCTGGGCCTGTCCACGGTGTTCCTGCTCCTGGGATTTACGGCATCGGCAATCGGGTCGATGTTTCTGCAATACCAGGGATGGTTCAACACGATTGCCGGCATTCTGGTGATGATCTTTGGCGCGCATTTTGTCGGGGTCTACCGGATCGGTTTTCTTGACCGCGAGTTGCGTATCGATGCCGGCGACCGGGGCGGTAGCGCCTTTGGTGCCTATGTGCTCGGTCTTGCCTTCGCCTTTGGCTGGACGCCCTGTATCGGTCCGCAACTGGGCGCGATCCTGTCCCTTGCCGCCTCTGAGGCCTCGGTGCTGCGCGGCACCGCTCTGCTGGCGGTCTATGCCGCCGGTCTGGGTATACCGTTTCTGCTGGTTGCTGCATTTCTGCCACGGCTGGGCGGTTTGATGGGCTGGATGAAGCGGCATATGGAACAGATCGAGCGCGTCATGGGGCTGTTGCTGTGGACCATCGGGTTGCTGATGCTGACCGGCGGCTTTTCGAGCTTTTCTTACTGGCTTCTCGAACGTTTCCCGGCGCTTGCCACGCTCGGCTGACCGGTTAAGCTGCCTCAAAAGGCAAGAGGATGCACATGAGCAGCGAGCCAGAGCCGCGGGTCTATCGCCGCCGGGTGTTCTATGTGCCCGGTTACGATCCCTCCCACCCGCGCCGCTATCGCGAGCTTTACCGCAAGGAAGGTGCCGAACAGGCCCGGATATCGGGCTATCAATTGCGGCTGTCAGCGGCGCAGGGGGCCGGTCCGTTTGGCTGGACCGTCAACGCCACCATCGATGGCGCAGAGATCGAGACCCGGTTCAGTGTCCTGGTCTGGTCCGATCTCGTGCGCGAAAGCATGGACGGATCGATCCTGACCACCTACCGCCACCTCTTGCGGACGGCGTGGACCTATATCGCCTCGGGGGCGTTGTGGCGCCTGATGCAACTTCGCAAGGGGCCGGTGATTGCGGCGCTCTACCCGGTGGGGATATTGCTGCTGCAACTTCTGGCGGCGGTCGGGTTCGGTTGGGCGGTTGGCTCGGTCCTGTCCTGTGGATTGAACGAGCTTGAACGCGGCCTGCGACCGTTGCCGCATCGCGAGATCGCGGTCGTCGCGATTCAACTGGCGGCCTTCGTTGCCGGTGTTCTGGTTGCGCTGGCCCTGTTGCGCTGGTTCCGGGCGCTGGACGGTCGCGTCTTTGCCTATTACCTGATGCATGACTATGCCTATGCGGCACAGGAAAACGGCGCCTATCCGCCAGCGCTCGAGGCGCGGATCGCGCGGTTTGCCGATCTGCTGGCCGACGCCATGCAGCAAGACGTGGATGAGGTGCTGCTGGTCGGTCATTCCTCCGGCGCGCATCTGGGCGTGTCCCTGCTTGCGGATTTGTTGCGCGCGGGCCGATTGTCACAGGATCGCCCGGCGCTCGGGTTCCTGTCGCTGGGGCAGGCGATCCCGATGCAGTCCTTTCTGCCTGATGCGCATCGGCTGCGGGCGGACCTGCATGACCTGTCGGCACAGGACAGGATCGCCTGGGTCGATGTCACGGCCCCCGGTGACGGCTGTGCCTTTGCGCTGTGCGATCCCGTTGCGGTCAGCGGCGTCGCGCCGGAAGACAAGCGTTGGCCGCTTGTCCTGTCCGCCGCGTTCACACGAACCTTGTCGCCCGAACGCTGGAAGGCCATGCGCTGGCGTTTCTTCCGGTTGCATTTTCAGTATCTCTGTGCCTTCGATCACCCCGGAGAGTATGATTATTTTCGTGTCACCGCCGGCCCGCTCACTCTGGCAAGCCGGTTCTCAGGTCGCCAGGGCTCGCCATCGCGGATCGAACGCGCGGTGTCGAAATACACCGGAATGTCGCGGTCATGATCCCGCCAAAGCCGCCATCGCGCCCGGACCGCGTTTCGCTCTGGCAATATGGACGGCTGTTTCGCAAAGACATTCTGTCGGCCCAGCCCGCGCGTCTCTACAGGGCATGGATGGCCGAGTTTCGCACGCCATTCTTTCGCTCTTATCTGATCAATCAACCCGAACTGTTGCGGGCGATCTTGCGCGAGCGGCCCGACGACTTCCCGAAATCCGATCGCATCAGCGAAGGGTTGCGCCCGCTCCTGGGAAATTCGGTTTTCCTGACCAATGGCGAGGCCTGGAAAAGGCAGCGCAGGATCATCGATCCGGCGTTCGAGGGAGGGCGGTTGCGCGATGTGTTCTCCGCCATGCAAGCCGCCGCCGAGGCCGCCGCGCTGCGCCTGCGGCACGGAGCGGGGGATTGCATCGATATCGAACCGATGGCCAGCCATATGGCCGCGGATGTCATTTTTCGGACGTTGTTTTCGATTCCCATCGAACATGAAACGGCGTCGCGCGTGTTCCGCCTGTTCCGCGATTATCAACGTAGTCAGCCGATCCTCAACCTTGCCGCCTTCGTGCCTGTGCCCCGCTGGATGCCCCGGTTTTTCAGCCGGCGCACACGGCAGACCGCGCGCGAAATTCGTGCGTTGATCACCGAGCTCACGCGGGAAAGAATGCGCCGGATCGAGGCGGGGACGGCACCGGATGATCTGGCGACCAAGATCATGACCACGGCGGATCCGCAAACGGGCCAGCGCTTTGAAGCCGGCGAAATGGTCGATCAGGTCGCGATCTTTTTCCTCGCCGGACACGAAACCAGCGCATCGGCGTTGGCCTGGGCGCTGTACTTGCTGGCGATTTCACCCGACTGGCAGGATCGCGTGGCCGAGGAAGCGCAGAATTGCGCGGCGGAAACCTTTTCCGACATGGGCCGGCTGCGTCTGAGCCGGGACGTGTTCCGCGAGGCGCTGAGGCTTTATCCACCGGTTCCGATGATGGTGCGCGAGGCACGATGTCCCGAGCGGTTCCGTGATCGCGACGTCCCGCGTGGCGCGCAGATCGTGCTGAGCCCCTGGCACCTGCACCGCCATGAACGTCTGTGGGAGCGTCCGGACGCATTCGACCCGGATCGTTGGAATACCGAGAATGGCCGGCAATGCCAGCGCAGCGCCTATCTGCCGTTTTCCGGCGGTTCGCGGGTCTGTCCGGGGGCGGGCTTTGCGATGATCGAGGGGCCGCTGCTGCTGTCGACACTGTTGCGTGATTTCCGGGTTGAGCCGGTTGCAGGTCGCGAGCCGGTGCCGGTTGCGCATTTGACCGTGCGGGCCAGGGACGGAATCTGGCTGCGCATCACGCCGCGATCATGAGTTTTGGATGTCGCGGCGGCTGTCATGGCAAACCGCGTCCGGCGCCGCACGGCCTAATCGTTCCCGGCTGTGTCCTCGGCTTTCCTCTCGGCGATTGCTTCGGCGACAAAGCCTGAAAAAATCGCGTCGGCGACCGACGTGTCATAATCCGCCGTCCAGTTCGCCGAGGCTTCACGGTCGACAAAGCCGATGAAATCCTGCATCGCGGTGCAGGCGAGAAACCTGTCGGGAAGATCGTCAGAGCCCAACCGCGCCGCGGCGTTGTCCATCTGCGCAAAGCTGGCGATCAGTTCGGCATATCGGGTATCGCGTGCCCATTGCTGGAATCTTCGGCGGCCCTGACGTTCGCGCATGTCCGATTGCTTGCGGTCATGCAGGTCCGCCGCAAGCGCCAGATGCGTTCTGGTTTCCCGGCCCAGGGTTAGAATTCTGAACACTGTCTCACTCACGTCTTTAAGGGCGATGTGCCTGCCTCCGGCCTGGTCAGTCTTCCCGGTGATCTGTCAGCCGCGATGCTGCGCAACGGACCCTCGATTTCACAGTGTCGCGAAATGCTGGCCCAATTTGGGCGCGATTTTGTCAACCTTTCCTCAATCGCGCTTCCCTCAATCGCGCCGTCGCCGTTTCACAGGTGCAGAGCCACCGGTACACGAATGATACCACGCTGCTGCGTTGAAAGCGTTAACGCGCGCGCAGGTGTTCGCGTGGGCATATCCGCGCAGCCGCGACGGCGATGTCTTGCCCCGGCGCGGGGGGAGCAGTATGGCAGAGCCGGATTTCGGAGAGCCACATGCCAGACCACAGCCCGCCGCCCGCCTTTGTTCTCGTGCGCCCCCAGATGGGCGAGAATATCGGCTCGGCCGCGCGTGCCATGTGGAATTTCGGCCTCGACCGGATGCGCATTGTCGCGCCGCGTGACGGCTGGCCGAACCCGGCCGCCACGGCACTTGCCAGCGGCGCGGGGCGGTTGCTCGACGAGGCGCAGCTTTGCGATGATGTCGCCCACGGGATCGCCGATTGCAATTTTGTCTTTGCGACCACGGCGCGGTCACGGGATCTGACCAAGCCGGTGGTCAGCCCGGAACGCGCGATGCAGATGGCCGGCGAAAAGATCGCGGCCGGACAAAAGGTGGCGGTTCTGTTCGGACCGGAACGCGCCGGGCTCGAAAACGAGGACATAGCCCGCGCCAACGCGTTGATTTCGGTGCCGGTCAATCCAGACTTTCCCTCGCTCAACCTGGCGCAATGCGTGTTGCTTGTGGCCTATGAATGGCGGCGACAGACCGAACAGGTCACGCCCGAGATCGACGATCCGGGAAAATCCGGCTGGGCGCAGGGTATCGAAGTCGAAAAGCTGGCGCAGCATTACGAGACACGCCTGCAAGAGGCGGGGTTCTTTTTCCCGGCGACCAAGGCGGACAGCATGAAGGTCAACCTGCGCAACCTGTGGTCGCGGATGCCATTGACACAGGCGGATGTGCAGATGCTGCACGGGATCCTGCGCCAGATGGTGCGCTGGAAAGAGCGGGACGGGTGATGCCGCTGGACGGCAAAGGCGGAGCGACCTAGGGTCTGTGCAAATCGCGAGCGAGGCGAAGATGAGCGAAAAACGGAGCATTTTCGAAGAGGTATCCGGCGAGGCGGCGGCGCGGCCCGCCGTTCAGCCCGGATTGATCGACAAGGGACGCAGGGGCGCGCGCAAGGGCATTCGGCTGTGGTTGATGATCCTGTTCGCGCTGGTTGTCCTGATGATCGCGGTCGGCGGTCTCACGCGTCTCACCGATAGCGGTCTTTCGATCACCGAATGGCGTCCTGTGACCGGGGCGCTGCCGCCGATGTCCGAGGCGGATTGGCAGGCCGAGTTCGACAAGTACAAGCAGATCGACGAATTCCGGGTTCAGAACCAATGGATGGACCTGTCGGATTTCAAGGAGATCTACTGGTGGGAATGGGGCCACCGGCAACTTGGCCGCGTGATCGGCTTGGTCTGGGCTGTCGGTTTCCTCGGTTTCCTCGCCGCGCGGCAGATCCCGGCAGGGTGGACGGGTCGTCTGTTTCTTGTTGGTGTCCTTGGTGGATTGCAGGGGGCGATCGGCTGGTGGATGGTGGCCTCGGGCGTCACGCAGGGCGAAGGCATGACCGATGTGGCAAGCTATCGGCTGGCGGTGCATCTGGGGCTGGCCTTTGTCATTCTCGGCGTGATCGGCTGGTTTGTGCTCCTGCTCGGTCGGGAAGAGCGCGAGTTGATGCAGGCGCGGCGCGCCAGGGAGGTCCGGTTGTTCGGGTTGTCCACGGGGCTTCTGCATTTCACCTTTCTGCAAATCCTGATCGGGGCACTGGTTGCGGGGATCGATGCGGGGCGCAGCTATACCGACTGGCCGCTGATGGGGGGGCAGTTTATCCCGCCCAACCCGTTCCTGTTCGAACCGCTGTGGCGGAATTTCTTTGAGAATCCGGGATTGGTGCAGTTCATGCACCGGATCACAGGTTATCTTTTGTTCCTGTTTACCGTCGTTGTCTGGCTGCGCGGGCGCAAAAGCGTCCATGAAGCCACGAGATTTGCGTTCAACGCGGTTTTTGCGGCGCTGTCGTTTCAGGTCGTTCTGGGTATCGTGACCGTCCTGTACGGTGCGCCCTGGCAGGTGGCGATCCTGCATCAGCTTGCGGCGGTCCTCGTCTGGACGCTGATCCTGCGCGCCCGCTTCCTGACCGCCTATCCCATTGCGACATCGGTGAGAGGATAATCGAAATGACCGCATTCGACTCTTTGATGGCGTTTCAGCGTGACACGTCCGCACTGGCGCAGGTTGCCGGGCGACTGGGCTGGGATCAGGAAACCATGATGCCACGCGGCGCAGCACAACAACGCGGCGTCGAAATGGGCGCGATGGAAGCCATCCTACATGCCCGCCGCTCTGCCCCGCAGGTCGGCGAATGGCTGGCGAAGGCAGAGGCAAAGGGCCCCGTCGATGCCGCCCAGCTCCGCGAGATTCGCCGCGCCTACGAGCGGGCGAACAAGGTTCCCGCGGAATTGGCCGCGCGGATTGCGCGGGTGACGTCGGAAGCACAGGGCAAATGGGCGGCGGCGCGGGCGGACGAGGATGTCAGCGCGTTCCTTCCGGTCCTTGATGAGGTCGTCGCGCTCAAACGCGAGGAAGGTGCCGCGCTCGCGGATGGCGGCGATCTCTATGACGCCATGCTGGATGATTACGAGCCCGGCACTACCGGCGCACAGATTGCAACCATGTTCGATGCAATGCGCCCGCGTCTGGTCGATCTGCGGGCCGCAGTTCTCGAACGACCCCGACCCGGCGGTGTGACCGGCACGTTTGACGAGGCCCGGCAAATGGGGCTCAGCCGCGAGCTGGCCGAGGTGTTTGGTTATGACCTGAGCCGTGGACGCATCGACAAGGCGGTGCATCCGTTCAGTTCCGGCAGCGGTGCGGATGTCCGTATCACGACCCGCACCAGTGCGACCGATCCGTTCAACTGCATCTATTCGACGATCCACGAAGTCGGTCATGCGGGCTATGAACAGGGGATTGATCCGGACTATGCGCTGACGCCGCTGGGGCAGGGTGTGTCCATGGGCGTGCACGAAAGCCAGAGCCGCATCTATGAAAACCAGATCGGCCGCTCGCGCGCGTTTACCGGCTGGTTATACCAGCGGATGGTCGAGATCTTCGGGGCGTTCGGGATCGCCGATGCCGATGCGTTCTATGCCGCTGTCAACAGCGTCGAGAATGGCTATATCCGCACCGAGGCGGACGAGGTTCAATATAACCTGCACATCATGCTGCGCTTTGATCTTGAGCGGGCGCTGATGTCGGGCGACCTCAGGGTGTCCGATCTGGAAGCCGCGTGGAACGACCGGTTCCTGGCGGATTTCGGCTATGCGGTCGACAGGCCCTCGAACGGGTGTTTGCAGGATGTGCATTGGTCGGTGGGCCTGTTCGGTTATTTCCCGACCTATTCGCTGGGCAATGTCTATGCCGGGTGCCTTCACCAGGCGTTGCGCGCCGCCGTCCCCGATCTCGATGCGCAACTGGCTGCGGGCGACACCTCGGGCGCGACCGGGTGGCTACGTGCTCAGGTGCAACGCCACGGCGGGCTTTATGCCCCACGCGAAGTGATCGAGAAAGCCAGCGGCATGACCCCGTCCGAGGCACCGCTGCTGGACTATCTCGAGCGCAAGTTCTCGGACCTGTACGACCTCTGAGCGTCGCCGCGCAAGCCGGTCAGGTCAGGGAGGCGCAGAAGGTCTGGATGCGGGTGCAGGCGTCTTTCAGAGCCTCGTCCGCGGTCGCATAGCTGACCCGGAAATTCGGGCTGAGACCGAAGGCCGCTCCGAAAACAACGGCGACGCCCACGTCGTCCAGCAACGCGGTTGCAAAGGTTTCGTCATCCTTGATCACCACGCCCGAGGGGGTTGTCTTGCCGATCAGCCCGGCAATGGACGGATAGACATAAAACGCGCCTTCGGGGGTGGGGCAGGTGATGCCCTCGATCTCCGAGAGCATCGACACCACCAGATCGCGGCGGCGTTTGAAGATCTTGTTGTTCGGGGCAAGGAAATCCTGTGGCCCGTTCAGCGCCTCGACGGCCGCCCATTGGCTGATTGAGCAGGGGTTCGACGTGCTCTGGCTCTGGATCTTGCGCATGGCCGCGATCAGCTGCGCGGGACCGGCGGCATAGCCAATCCGCCAGCCGGTCATCGCATAGGCCTTGCTGACGCCATTGCAGGTCAGGGTCCGTTCATAGAGGCGGGGCTCGACCTCGGCAGGGGTGCAGAATTCGAACCCGTCATAGGCGAGGTGTTCGTACATGTCGTCGGTCATCACCCAGACATGGGGGTGACGCATCAAAACATCGGTCAGGGCCCCGAGTTCGTCGCGCGAGTATCCCGCGCCCGTCGGGTTCGAGGGCGAGTTGAAGATGAACCATTTGGTCCTGGGGGTAATCGCCGCCTCGAGCTGATCCGGGGTCAGCTTGAAATCGTTTTGCAGCGACGCTTCGGCGATCACCGGAGTGCCGCCCGCCAGCAGAACCATGTCCGGATAGCTTACCCAATAGGGCGCGGGGATCACCACCTCGTCACCTGGATCCAGCGTCGCCATCAGGGCGTTGTAGAGGATCTGCTTGCCGCCGGTTGCGACGCTGACCTGCTCTGGCGCATAGGTCAGCCCGTTGTCGCGCAGGAACTTGGCGCAGATGGCCTGTTTCAAATCTGCAAGCCCGTCAACGGCGGTATATTTGGTCTTGCCTTCCTGAATCGCGCGTATACCGGCGGCCTTGATGTTCTCGGGCGTGTCGAAATCAGGCTCTCCCGCACCAAGACCGATGACATCGCGCCCGGCGGCCTTCAGCTCTTGTGCCTTGTTGCTGACGGCGATGGTCGGAGATGGTTTGACACGCGACAATGTCGCAGACAGGAAACTCATGGCGGCCTCGGTTTGAATGTTTGTCGCGACTGTCATAGGTTGCGCCCCACAGCCGATCAAGCAGGTTTCAACGCGACTCATGGGAGAGCGACAATGAACGATCTAGACACCGACTGGTATGGCCCCGATTCAGCGACATTCGGTGATCGCGTCGCCGGTGCGCGCGAGGCGGCCGACATGAGCCAGGCAGAGCTGGCGCGGCGGCTGGGCGTCAAGAAAGCGACATTGATCGGTTGGGAAGATGACATCTCCGAACCGCGTGCGAACCGGCTGTCGATGCTGGCGGGCTTACTGAACGTCTCGATCAAATGGCTGCTGACGGGCGAGGGCGAAGGCCCGTCGGCACCGGATGAACTGACGGTCGGTGACGATTTCGCCGGCGTTCTGGCGGAACTCCGGGAAATTCGCGCCGTGATGCGAACCAATGCCGAACGCACCGCGCGGTTGGAGAAAAGGCTGCGCCAGCTTGTGCAGGACCGTCGATGACCGAGCTGCGCGAGACCCGGATCAGGCGTCTCAGGATGCGCTCGATGCGGCGCGGGATCAAGGAAATGGACCTGATCCTGAGCGCCTATGCAGCGTCCAGCCTCGCGCATATGAGCACGGAACAGCTTGATCTCTACGATGCGCTGCTCGAAGAGAACGATCAGGACCTCTATCAATGGGTCACCGGGCAGGCCGCGACGCCGCCGGCATTCGCGGATCTTGTCGGTGAAATAGCGCAAACCTTTCAGAACTGAGGCAAATTCGGTTTAACAGATTATTCGGGTTTTATCGCCACTCTCTGACCCAAGCAGTTCGAGTCGGAGAGACGGATGAGTATGGAAATGCATGTAGGCCCGGTTGCCCAAAAGGGGTTCATGACCGGATATCTGGAAGCGCTGGCGCTGGTCGAACGGCTGCACCGGTTGTTGCTCGACGTGATCAAGGATGAATTCGAACGTGTCGGTGTTCTCGAGATCAACGCGGTTCAGGCTTTGTTGTTGTTCAACATCGGCGAGAACGAGGTCACGGCGGGCGAATTGAAAACACGCGGCTACTATCAGGGCAGCAATGTCAGCTATAATCTCAAGAAGCTGGTCGAAATGGGATACATGCATCATCAACGCTGCGAAATCGACCGCCGCTCGGTCCGTGTCAAGCTGACGGCGCGTGGCCGGGAGGTGCGCGAAATCGTGGCGACCCTGTTCGCGCGCCATGCCGAAGGGCTGGAAGGGCGCGGGGTGATCGATGCCGACGGTATCGAGGGCATCACCACGTCGCTCAAGCGTGTCGAGAGGTATTGGACGGACCAGATCCGGTACATCTACTGAAACGGCAGGCAGAAACGGTGTAGGTCGGGCCTGCCGTAGAAGGGCGAACTCCAAGGGCGCGTGATTACCGGAGCTCTCCGTCTTGGCAAGTTGCCAGAGCGCTGCCCCTGACGCCGGTTGCTTCATTTCCGCTCTTTGCTGCTCTTGGCCCTGCCTTGCACCGACGGGTGGCGGACCTGACACATCCAGCATGATCTGCCGCGTTGAACCTTTGATGTCAGGCAGCCTCAGGGGCATCAGGCTTGTTGCGAAGCGGTGGCTCGGCAGAGGCGGTTTTCGACCATGAACGACGCAGGCAGCGCCCGACCGGACAAATCGTTCCTGACAAACCCGACTGAAATTCGCCGACTGCCACTGGCACCTGCTGGCGCTCTCGCCTAAGAGGGGGAGCAGCAGGAGCAGTCGACATGTCCCACATCACTCTCATTCGTCACGGTCAGGCCAATACAGGCGCGCGGGATGAAGCCGAATACGACCGGCTCAGTGAATTGGGACATCAGCAAGCCGTCTGGCTGGGTGATTACCTGAAATCATGCGGCAGCCATCACCCGCGACTTTACAGCGGTACACTGACCCGTCACATCGAAACGGCGCAGGATATGGACCTGGGCGATGCGGTGCGGGACGAACGGCTCAACGAGCTTGAGTACTTCACGCTGTCGCAATTGCTGCAAGAGCAGCACGGGGTCGACATCCCGCAGGAGCGCGAGGGGTTCATCAGCCATTTGCCCAGGGTTTTCACAGCCTGGGAGCAAGACGAGCTCGAAGGCGCGCCGGAGCGATTTGCGGCCTTTGAGGCGCGTGTCGCCGATGCCCTGCGCGACATCGCCGATGGCAGTGGGCCGGCGCTCGTGGTGACGTCGGGCGGCTTGATCGCCATCGCCCTGCGCCGGCTTCTGGAGCTCAACATGTCGGCAACCGCCCGCGTGGCGCTCGCGATCATGAACACGTCGATGCATCGTCTCTTCCCGATCGGCGCACATCTCAGCCCGGTGCTGTTCAACGCCGTTCCGCATCTTGATACACCTGACCGGCAGTTTGCCCAGACCCACTTCTAGAAAGAGCGAGGATGCTGAAGCTTTATTACACGCCGGGGACGATCTCGATTGCAACGGCCATCGCCCTGCATGAGGCAGAACTCCCATTCGAGGCGGTCAAGGTGGATTTCGCCACCGCAGAGCAGACCGGGGCCGATTATCTCGGTATCAACCCCAAGGGGCGGGTGCCCGCGCTGGTCACCGAACAGGGTGTCCTGACCGAAACCGGCGCTTTGCTGGAATATGTCGCGGCGCGCGCCCCGGCGGCCGGGCTGATTCCGCAGGATGCGTTTCTGGCGGCGAAAATGCGCGAGGTCATGTTCTATCTGGCGTCGACCATGCATGTGAATCATGCCCATCGCCTGCGCGGCAGCCGCTGGGCCACGAGACAGGAGTCGTTTGACGACATGGCCGCCAAGGTTCCCGACACCATGACGGCGAGCGCGGACTATATCGAACAACATGGTCTTGCCGGTCCCTATGTGCTGGGCGAGGCCTTCAGCATCGCCGACCCCTATCTTTTCGTGGTCTGTTCGTGGCTGAATGGCGATGGGGTCGATGTGTTGCGCTATGACAGGATCACGGCATTCATGCAGGCCATGAACGCCCGGTCGTCGGTGCAGGACGCGCGCGCCAAAGGTATGATCTGAGGGAAAATTGTCATGACACATCTGTGGGTGCGGGCCGAACAACGGGATAACGAGGAACGTGTCGGTCTGACACCGGACGGCGCGGCGCGGCTGATCGATGCGGGAATGCAGGTAACGGTCGAGGAAAGTTCGTTTCGCGCCATCCCCATCCAAGGGTATCGCGATGCCGGTTGCGAGATCGCGGCAGAGAACAGCTGGCCCGGCGCGCCCGCTGACGCGATCATATTCGGTCTCAAGGAACTGCCTGATGACGGCACGCCGCTGACGCACCGGCATATCCTGTTCGGTCACGCGTTCAAGGGCCAGCCTGCCGGGCGGGTCCTGTTGAAACGGTTCAAGGCCGGTGGCGGTACGCTCTATGATCTGGAATATCTGGTGGACGAGAGCGGGCGGCGCGTGGCGGCGTTCGGCTATTGGGCCGGGTTCGCCGGTGCGGCGGTTGCGCTCAAATGCTGGGCGGCACAGCGGCGCGGCGGGATTGCAGGTCCGGTATCGACCTATGCCAGCTCGCAGGCCTTGCGCGATGAACTGTCGGCAGAGCTTGCGGCAATCGGGACGTCACGGCCCAAGGCGCTGGTGATCGGCGCCCTTGGTCGGGTGGGGACGGGCGCCGCCGATCTGTGTGCAGCGATGGACGTCGAGGTGACCAAGTGGGACATGCAGGAAACCAGCCATGGCGGACCGTTTCCCGAGGTTCTGGATCACGATATTTTCCTGAACTGCATCCTCGCACGTCCCGACACGCCGGTATTTGTGCCCGCCATTGCCAAGACAGCGCCGCGTCGGCTGAGCGTGATCGGTGACATTGCCTGTGATCCGGACAGCGTGTTTTCTCCGATCAAGGTCTATGATCGCACGACCACATGGGACGAACCGGCGCTGCGGGTTCAGGATGTGCCGGTGCTGGATGTCACCGCGATCGACAACCTGCCGTCGCTGCTGCCGGTCGAAAGCTCGCAGGATTATGCGCGGCAATTGCTGCCGTCGCTGCTGAGCCTTGATGACCTCGAAGGCGGTGTCTGGGGCCGTGCCAGGGCGACATTCAACGATCACATACGAGGACTTTGAGAGATGACAATTCACTGGTGTGGCACGGGTCTTTCCGCTGTTCCCGGCCTGCGCCGTCTGCTCGAGGCGGGGCACGATATCACGGTCTGGAACCGTACCACGGACAAGGCGCAGGCGGCGGTGGGCGACCTGACGCAACGGATCCACGCGTTTGACATCACCGCTCTGGAGGCGCAGCTTGCCGCCGGCGACGTGATCGTATCGATGCTGCCCGGTGACTGGCATGTGCCGCTGGCAGAACTGGCGATCGCGCATCGGGCACATTTCGTGAGTTCGTCCTATATCGCGCCGGAGATGCGCGCTCTGGATCAATCGGCACGCGCCGCCGGGGTGGCTCTGGTCAATGAGGTGGGGCTCGATCCGGGTATCGACCACCTGATGGCGCACAGCCTGATGGATGATTATCGCGGATCGGACAGGTTTGATGCCGCCAATCACCTCAGCTTCATTTCCTATTGCGGCGGCGTGCCCAAGCGGGCGAACGCGTTCCGCTACAAATTCAGCT
The DNA here is from genome assembly GCF_041224545.1 of Sedimentitalea sp. XS_ASV28. Taxonomy (NCBI): domain Bacteria; kingdom Pseudomonadati; phylum Pseudomonadota; class Alphaproteobacteria; order Rhodobacterales; family Paracoccaceae; genus Sedimentitalea; species Sedimentitalea sp. XS_ASV28. Next base: position 281,537 of record NZ_JBGFGP010000166.1, read on the forward strand.
GGTCGCCGCTCGGCGTGCTCAAGGCGCTGCGCTCGCCCAGCCGGTCGATCCGCTCTTACACCGAATTGCAGGTCGCGCGCCCGTGGGACGCGATCAGCAGCTATGACGCCCCGTTGCCTGTGCCGGAAACATTCGAAGTTTATCCCAATCGCGACAGCCTGCCGTTCATGGCGCAATACGGGTTCGACGCGGACTGGACGGTCAGGGAATTCGTGCGCGGTACCCTGCGGCTGAACGGCTGGGCCGAGGCCTGGAAGGACGTGTTCGCCGAGGTTGAAACCCTGTCGGGTGCCGAGGGCGATGCCCGTCTAAAGGACATGTCGGATCAGTTCTGGGCCGAGCACGCGTATGACGATGGCGAGCCGGACAGGGTTGTGTTGTGCGTCAGCCTCAAGGCAGAACAGGACGGGGCCGTCGTCTGGCACAAGACCTACGTGATGGACGCATGGGGGGACGCCCGCGGTACGGCCATGGCGCGCCTGGTGTCGATCCCGGTCTCGCTTGCCATCGAGGCGGTGCTGGATGGTGAAATCGGTGCCGGCGTGCATGCCGCGCCCAGCGATCCCCGGCTCGTTGACCGCTGGATGGCAGAGGTCGGCAAGCTGGCGCAGCATCTGGAGATCGTGGAGCACTGATCCGAGCGGCGCGCAGCCGGTCACATCAGATCGTCTTCCGCTGCGGTCGCCGAGATACCGAGCGCATCCAGACCGTTTTCCAGATGGTCGGACAGGTGCGGGCTGCCAAGAAGATAATCGGCGCAGGGGATCGAGGCTTCTGCCTTGGCGGTCGCGATGGCATCGTTCAGATCCTCTGCGTCGAAACTCTCGCGCCCGATCCACATGATGGCCACCAGTTCGGCTTGCTCATCCTCGCTCAGCCGGTCGATAAACGCGCGCAATTCGCCCTCGGCCCGATGCAGTTCGCGCGACATCAGGATGACCTGGGCCACCTTGCGCGGGGAAATCTCAAGCATGACTTTTTCTCCGGTTCGCTGTCTCTGGAGCACGCTGACACGGCATGGTGGCGAGAGTCCTTGATCTTGCGCAAACGCTTTGGGTTCTGCTTGCGGTATCGGCATCAAAGCTGAGTGTATGCGGCGCGGGAGAGACCCGGTTCAGTCCCGCGCCCTTACTCCGGGCAGAACGCACAGCATCTCGAACAGGATATTGGCGGCAAGCACCGCGGTTGCGCCGGTCGGATCATAGGGCGGCGAGACCTCGACAAGGTCGCAGCCGACGATATTCAGCCCGGCAAGGCCGCGGATCAGCTCGATACCCTGATGCGAGGTTAACCCGCCCGGTTCCGCGGTTCCGGTGCCCGGCGCATAGGCCGGGTCGAAACTGTCGATGTCAAAGGTCACATAGACCGGCCCGTCGCCCATCTGGGCGCGGACTTCCGCCATGAGGGGGGCAAGCGATTTGTACCAGATTTCCTCGGCCTGAACCACGCGCCAGCCCTGCTCGCGGGGCCAGTCGAAATCGCCGGATTCGTAGCCCGTGGCGCGCAACCCGATCTGGCAGACGCGGGAAGGATCGAGCAACTGGTCCTCGTGCGAGCGGCGGAACGGGGTGCCATGGGCGATTTTCTCGCCGAACATCAGATCGTTGATATCTGCATGGGCATCCACGTGAATCAATCCGACCGGGCCATGCTTCTTGGCAATCGCCTTGAGCACCGGGTAGCTGAGCGTGTGATCGCCGCCAAGCGTCAGCGGGATGACGTCGTGGCGCAGGATTTCGTCATAGCGTTCCTCGATGATCCTGACCGAGCGTTTCAGGTCGAACGTATCGATGGCGATATCGCCGATATCGGCCACCTGAAGCGAGTCGAAGGGCGATACCCTGGTCCACATGTTGTAGGGGCGGATCATGGCGCTTTCCGCCCGGATGTGGCGCGGACCGAACCGCGTTCCGGAGCGGTGAGAGGTGCCGATATCCATAGGGATGCCGACGAAACAGGCATCCAATCCTTCGGCTGTTTCCTGATGCGGCAGCCGCATCATCGTGTTCAGCCCGCCAAAGCGGGGCATTTCATTTCCGCCAAGCGGTTGGTTGAATGCCATGTCGATCTCCCGATTTGTCCGTTACCTGTCGTGCCGTGCCCTGACGTCAGCCCATGTAAAGAGCATAGTACTTGCGCATGGTTTCGACGACCCGGAAGGTGCCCTTGAACCCTTTCGGAACAAAATAGCTGTCCCCGGCCGAGAAGGTGGACACGTTGCCATCCTCGTCGGTCAGCGCAACCTTGCCGGACAGGACTTGGCAGAACTCATCGCCGGGATAGGAATCGAAAGCTTCGGCATAAGGCGTGCTTTCCCAGATGCCGACGACAAATTTTCCGTCGCCGGAGTCCGAGATCACGGTACCTTGCTCTTGCGGTGTGCCGTCGATCACGGTTTCCGGCGGCACCACCGAGCAGGGTTCCAGCCGAAGGTCGCCTGCGCCATCGGGGGTCATCTTGAGAACTGAGGTCATCGGTATCATGCTCCATTTCAGCGTGTCGCGTCGTTGGAAGGCCGGGCCGCCCTGACGCTCTTGATTTCATGTGGTACGGGTTAAAGAGCTTGCCTGCCCGCTAAAATCATGAATGCAATGGGGCATTGGCGCGATAAAAGTAGCGGTGAACCCATGCTGAACCAGGTCAGGGATGCGGATATCCACCTTCTCAGGGTATTCGTGGCGGTTGCGGAATGTGGCGGGTTCGCGGCGGCGCAGGATCGGTTGAACGTCGCCGCATCAACCATCAGCACACAGATCTCCAATCTGGAAACGCGGCTGGGTTTTCGGCTGTGCGCGCGCGGCCGGGCGGGATTTTCCCTGACAAATCAGGGTGAAATTGTCCTGACCTCGACCTACAAGCTGCTGCGCGACCTGGGAGAATTCGTCAACACGATCGAAGCCACCCAGGATGATCTGGTCGGGTCGGTGCGGATCTTCCTGATCGACAATATCCTGTCACATCCGGGCTGCCGGTTTCCCACGGCCATGGCCTGCCTGCGGCGCGAAAACCCCTATTTGCAACTGGAAGTCCGACAAATGGCGCCGGGTCGGATCGAGACCGCCCTGTTGAAGCGGGAAACCGATCTGGCACTGGGCTGGTTCAACTCGCTGACTCCCAGCTTGCGCTATGAACTGCTGTTTCACGAACGGCATCAGGTCTATTGCGGTGCCGACAACCCGCTGTTTGCGCGTGCGCCGTATGACATTGCCCCGGAAGAACTCGAAACGGCGGATTGGGTTGCGCGGGCCTATGAACTGCCCCAGACGATCCATTTTGCCCATCCTCCCGTGGCGTCGGCGGTGTCGCATTACATGGAAGGGGTCGCGCATTTCGTGCTGGCCGGGACCCATATCGGCTATCTGCCAGAACATCTTGCGGCCCCGTGGGTTGCGCGTGACAGGATGCGGGCCATTCATCCGGAAACCTATTTCTACGAATTGCCGATGAGCCTCGCGGCGCGGGACGACACCGCCAGCGAACGCCGCGTGCAGGCGGTGCGCGACGCCATCTGTGCCGCGCATCCGGACCCTGTTCAGGACAGCGGAAAGCCCATTGCCTGAACCAGTTTCAGCCACCCGTGCCGCCAGCCGCCCTTTTCGTCGGCGGTGTCCAGCGCATAGAGCGTGATCTTGGAGCCGATCCATCGGAACGGCTCGGGCAGGATCGTGTTGGGCATCGATGTGGCGAAATCCATCCCGAGTTCGGGAAGGTCCGCCCCGTCCAGTTTCGCAAGCCCCAGGCGCGCGCCGAACCGGCTGGTCGAGATGCCAAAGCCCGAATAGCCACCGGCCCAGACCATATCGCCATCCATGTAGTCCTGAAAATGCACCGCCATCCGTGTGGTCAGTGCGATCGGGCCCGACCAGGCATGGGTGAACCTGATGTCGTCCAGCTGGGGAAAGGTGCGGTTGAAGGCATCGGCCAGCCTCAGATACGGGTCAACCACCCGCTCGCCCGCCGGATCGGTGTTGTTGGTGCCGTCGTAATAATAGGTCAGCCGCCCGCCAAACGTGATCCGGTTATCCTTGGTCATCCGCATGTAGTTGAGCTGGGTCCGGGTATCATAAATTCCCTGTCGGTTGCTCCAGCCGATCCTGTCGAGTTGTTCGTCACTCAGCGGTTCGGTGGCTATGATGCGGTCCCGGATGCCGGCAACGCGCTTCTTGATATGTTTGTGGCCCGCGGCGAACGCGTTGGTGCCCAACAGGATCTTGTGGGCCTTGATCGTACCGTCATGGGTCGTGACCCTGAGCACACCGTTTTCACGGTCGATCTTTTCCATTGGGGTCAGTTCATGCAGCCGCACGCCAAGGCTCAGCGCCGCCCGTTTCAGCCCCCAGGCCAGCAGCGCGGGGTGCACGGTGCCGCTCAGATCCTTGCTCCAGCAACCGCCAGAGAAGATCGGTGAGTTGATCTGTGCCTGAACAGCCGCCTTGTCGAGCAGTTCCACGTTATGACCGTATTTCCGGTGCAGGTCGTACTCGGCCTGAACGTCGGGCAGGGCACCATCACCGATCGCCACGGTCAATTCGCCGCCCCACGTGTTGTGGGCATCTATCTCGTGTCGTTCGAGCGTGTCGAGAAAACCTCGCATGTTCTCTTGGCCAAGCCGCTCGAGTTCGGCGATGTCGTTGGGAAACAGCCGTTCGGCATTGTGCAGCCCGTGCATGATCGATGTCGATACCACGCCGCCGGGACGTCCCGATGCGCCATAGGCGACCTTGCCCGCCTCGATCAGCATCACGTCGCGATCCGGATCGGCCTCCTTGGCCTGTATCGCGGCCCAGAGTCCGGTGAAACCGCCGCCGACAATCAACAGATCAGCCGATGTATGGCCGATATGCTGCGGCATCACATCGGGCGCGGCGTCATTGTCCAGCCAGAACGGGAAGAACGTCACATCTTTCAGGGCACCGGTTGCAAAGCTCATCGTTTCTCTCACATCTGATCTCGTTTCCGGCATCCTGCCGGTCTGGCCGACCTGCTAAAATAACCACCCGCCTATGCGTTACCGCGAGGATTGTCGGGGTTTCTCTGGCATAGCGGATGGTCGGTACCGTTTTCCACGACAACCATCGTAGCAACACGACGAAGTTTCGTCATTCTTCCCACGCGGGTCGTCGGGCATGGTCCTGTCAGACGCAAACGGGGAACATTACATGGCCGAGGCATTGCTGGAACGAGAGAACACCGTCTTTGTGGGCGGTCAGTGGAAAACCGGGCGCGGGGCCGAGCGGCTTGAGGTTATCGACCCGAGCAGCGGAAGCATTCTCTCGCGGGTGCAGGCCGGTGGCGCCGAAGACGTGGAAAAGGCGGCGCGTTCCGCGATGCGCGCCTTTGACGGCTGGAAACGCACGCCAGGCGCCAAACGTGCCGACTATCTGCGCGGGTTCGCGCGCGGGCTTGCGTCTCGCAAGAACATCCTTGTCCGGGTGCAGATGCACAATAACGGCAAACCGCGCGTCGAGGCGGAGATCGATGTCGATGACGCGATCGCGACCTTCGAATATTATGCCACGCTTGCCGAGGGGTTGGATGCAGATCAGGACGCGCGCGTCGATCACGCGGGCGGTGCACATTTCGGACTGGTGCGTCATGATCCCGTTGGCCCCGTCGGGATGATCGTTCCGTGGAATTTTCCGCTGGTGACGAGTGCCTGGAAAATCGCACCGGCATTGGCCGCAGGATGCACCGCGACCATGAAAACCAGCGAGATGACTCCGCTGAACGAGTTGGTCTATGGCGATATCGCGATGGAAATCGGTCTGCCTGCCGGGGTTCTGAACATCATCACGGGCGGGGCCGAGGTTGGTGTCGCACTGACCCGCGCCCGGGAATTCCGCAAGATCAGCTTTACCGGCTCGAACATGATCGGGGCCAAGGTGATGGAGGCGGTGTCCTCGCGGTGCCTGCCGGTGTCGTTGGAGCTTGGGGGGAAATCGCCCATCGTGGTGACCGCCGATGCCGGTATCGATACGGCGGTCGAGTGCATCATGGGCGGCATTTTCTTCAATGCGGGGCAAATGTGCTCTGCCACTTCGCGGTTGATCGTCGACAAGTCGATCGAACCGAAGCTGATCGAGGCGCTGGTGGAGCGGACCCGTGCGCTCACGGTCGGTTCGCCGTTCGAAGACGGCACCGAAATGGGGCCGCTCACCACCAGCGCACAATGTCACAAGGTGCTCTGGATGATCGAAGAGGCCAAGTCGGACGGGTTGGATTGCATCATCGGCGGCGGGGCGATTGATCGCGAGGGACATTTCGTCAGCCCGACGATCTTCCGGGATGTGCCTTATGATCATGCCATCTGGCGCGACGAGATTTTTGGGCCGGTGCTGGCGACGACCACGGTTTCATCGGATGAAGAGGCCATCGCCGTCGCCAATGACACTTGCTATGGGCTGGTCGGATCGGTTGTCAGCGCAGACTGGGCGCGCGCCAAGGCCATCGCCGACCGTATCGAGGCGGGGCAGGTCTGGATCAACACGCCGCAGATCGTCTATCCGGACAGCGCATGGGGCGGGTTCAAGCAAAGCGGCATCGGTCGCGAACTTGGCCCGTGGGGGCTCTCGGGTTACCTCGGCGTCAAACATATCCTGTCCGGAACCTGATCTCGGTTGCGCGTCTTTCCGGACGGATCGTTTCAGCCGCCCCGCGCCGGGCGGCTGCCCGCGTTGCGGGGCAGGCGGTCGAAAAACGCCTTTGCGGTAACTTCTAGAATTGTCGGTGTAACAATCCCTGACTTCGTAATTCGTCGTCACGATGCAGCAATGCACATTCGCACTGTCGATGGGCGGGCCGAGGGCGATGCCCGAATGCGCTAGGGAGTGTACGCATGGAACAGACTTACGAATATGGGAGCTGGGTGATCGGGGGGCTGGGCATTTACATGATGATCCTGCTGGCTGTCGGATGGTGGGCATCCAGACGGGTGACCGACGAGGCCGATTTTCTTGTCGCCGGGCGTCGTCTGGGCCTGCCGCTGATGGTTGGTGCGCTGGTGGCGACATGGTTCGGAGCCGGAACCACGATGGGGGCGTCCGGAGCCACCTATCTTTTCGGGGTGCAGGGGGTGGTTTTCGACCCGTTTGGGGCGGCCCTGTGTCTTGTCCTGCTGGGTGTGTTCTTCGCGCGTGTCGTCCGGCGTTCGAAATTCATGACCCTCGTCGATTTCTTCGAAAGCCGCTACAACAGCAAGGTCGCGGGCCTTTCGGCCTTCGTCATGCTGATTGCCGAAATGGGCTGGATTGGCGCGCTTCTGGTCGGTTTCGGATCGATCATCACCTTCTTTACCGGCGTTTCGCTGGCCTGGGGTATCGGCATCTCGACACTGGTTCTGATCGTCTACACGTTCATGGGCGGCATGTACGCGGTCACCATGACCGACAGTGTCCAGATTGCGGTGGTCACCGTCTCGATGATCGCGATCTTTGTCATCGTGATGAGCCTGCCCGAGGTTGGCGGCTGGGATTATATCTTTGCCAATGATCCGTCGCACAACTGGATGGGGATCAACCAGTGGGATTTCTTCCCGACCTCCGAGGCACGTGCCGATGCGGAACTGGGCAATGCGGGCTTCAACTACTACACGGGTCATATGGGTTGGTTCTACTGGCTGGCCGCTATAATGGCCGTCGGTGTCGGGTCGATCGCGGCACAGGACGTGAACCAGCGCCTGATGTCGGCGAAATCAGAGAATGTCGGCGTGGCGTCGGCCATCGTGTCGGGCGTGGTCTATATCGTCCTTGGCATGATCCCGGTGATCCTCGGGGTCGCGGCGTTCAAGCTCTATCCGGATCTCGAATTTGAGGTGGTGCAGAACCAGATGCTGCTGGTGATGGCGGCCGATTACCTGCCGGCAGGGCTGGTCGTCATCTTTGTTTGCGGCCTTGTCGCGGCGCTGATGTCGTCGGCTGCGGCGGCGACACTCGCCGGTGCCTCGATCGTGGGCTATAACGGCGGCAAGATGGTGAACCCGGATATTTCGGATGCGGACTCGTTGCGCTGGACCCGCATCTTCGTGCCGGTCGTGGCCTGTCTCTCGCTGCTGATCGCGCTGAAATTCGAAGTGATCTATAACCTGATGGTCGCTGCCTGGACGCTGCTTCTGGTGTCCAATTTCGTGCCCTATGCCTGTGGGTTTTTCTGGAAAAAGGCGAACTCTGCCGGTGCTCTTGCCGCGATGATCGGCGGCTTTCTGGGCTGGGTAGCGGGTTATTACTATTACCTGCCGATCACCTCCGAAGCCAATACCGGGATCGTCCCCGGCGTCGATGGGGTATACGAGGATTGGGCAAACTGGGATGCGATCTATATCGGGTCGATCTGGGGCGTCATCGCGTCGGTTGTCCTGATGGTCGTGGTGTCGCTGGCGACACAGCGCGCGGTGCCGCCCAAGCCGGTTGTCGACGCGGAGGGGCGGCCGTTGGAAATCAGGGGTTGGAGCGGGCTGGTGCCTTCCAAGAACTGATTTTGACCCGGTGAAAACTGCCTCGCCCCCTTTGCCGGGGCGGGGCGACGCAGCCTTCGCCTAGCGCCAGAAGGCGGTAAAAGCCTCGATCACGCGTGCCTGCTGCGCATCGGTCATGTTGAAAAAAAGGGGCAGCCGGAGAAGCCGGTCGCTTTCACGGGTCGTGAAACGATCGACCCCCGAGAAGCGGCCATACCGCTGTCCCGCGCGTGACGAATGCAATGGCACATAGTGGAAAGACGCCTTGATCCTGTTGGCTTTGAGATGTGCAATCATCGCATCGCGTTCATCCAGATCGCGCAGTTTGACATAGAAGATATGCGCGTTGTGTGCCGTCCCTTCCGGATGGGCCTGCACCTCGATCCGGCCGTCCGCGACAAGATGGGCAAGCTCGGTGCGGTAGGTGGCGTACAATGCCATGCGGCGCGATTGGATCTCGTCCCGGTGCCCGATCTGCGCCCAGAGAAAGGCCGCGCTGATTTCGTTCATCAGATAGGAACTGCCCAGATCGACCCAGGTATACTTGTCGATCTTGCCGGACAGGAAGCGGCTGCGGTCGGTGCCTTTTTCCCGGATGATCTCGGCGCGGTCTGCCAGTGCGGGATCGTTGACGATGGTCAGGCCACCCTCGCCGCCGGCGCTGAAGTTCTTGGTTTCGTGAAACGAGTATGCGCCGATCTTGCCGATGGTGCCGAGCGGACGGTCGCGCCAGGTGGCCATCATGCCTTGCGCCGCGTCCTCGATCACCGCAATGCCCCGCGTCTTTGCAATCGACAGGATCGCGTCCATCTCACAGGCCACACCGCCGTAGTGTACGACGACAATTGCGCGGGTTCGTTCGGTGATCGCGGCTTCGATCATGGTTTCGTCGATATTCATCGTGTCCGGCCGCACATCGACGAATACGATCCGCGCGCCCCTGAGCACAAAGGCATTCGCGCTGGAAACAAAGGTGTAGGAGGGCATGATGACCTCGTCGCCCTCTTTCAGGTCAAGGAGCAGGGCCGACATTTCGAGCGAATGCGTTGCCGATGGCGTAAGCAGGGCGCATCCGCTGCCCAGGTGCCTCTCGAACCAGTCGCGGCATCTGCGTTGATACTTGTCGCCGCGTAACCGGATGTCTTCGCGGAGCAGACGCGCGATGACCTCGCTTTCGGAGCCTGTGACGGGAAGTTGGCAGAACGGCACGACGTCTTCGAACTGCGATGCCCTGGAACTCGATAGATCCATTTGCCTCAGGGCCTCGATGCTGCGCGTTCTTGAGGGTGTGCTGGGGATGCACCGGCCTCGTCCGGTTCCGGAGTGTGTGCAGGGCGTGACCGCGGACCGATGACGTGATCCCGGCCAGCCAAAGACTTGTAAGTCATCACGCGCTCTCTCGCCATTGACAAGTGACCATTTGGGGCATTGCCGTGTTTGCTCCGGATTCTGCAATCAGGTTGATCCGAGAGGCAGATCGACTCATCCAGCGAACAGACTTCAGGTGGCGAGACGCAATTGACACGTGTGACGTATTCCTCCAGCGGGTGAACCTCCAAGACCTTTTGTACAACCCGACTGGTGATCGGCGTAATGGAAATACTCAATTTTCGAACTCAAAAAATTTCGTTTCAATCATAACAGTATAACATGATCCGAAATTTCACGCGACAGGAAATTCACTGTGGCGTGATGCACGTCAGGATTGTGCCGGCACAGACCAGGTGCGGTGCATCGCCGTACTGGCGGTCGTGCGCTGCCAGAACGTCCACGACCGCGGCAATAGATCGTCGCCGGTTCTCGCGAATTTCATTTGTAGTCATCCGCAAATGGCTTACGATTTGAAACATGTCCCATCCTTCGGCTCTCATCCCGTTTCGTTCGCTCCTGCCACGCGCTTTTGCGCTTGCCTGTTGCGTGTTGCTTTTGATGTACGCGGGGGCGGCGCGGGCTGCAGACCGGGATCGGATCGAGGCGTTTCTCGAAGTCACCGGGTTTGACGTGGCGCTGGACAGCATCGCGCTGTCTGCCGGGTCCGCGCCGGATATGCTGGGCATCGATGAAAACACCTTCGGAGCGGATTGGGAGAGGCTCGCGGCGGAGGTTTTCGACACCGGTGTGATGCATGACATGGCGTTGCAGATCCTCGAACAGACCCTGAGCGACGCCGCATTGTCGCATGCCGTCGATTTCTATGCGAGCGATCTGGGGCAGAGGCTGGTGGTGGTCGAGAACAAGAGCCACATGAACGAAGACGAGGACACCGCCCGCGCGGGAGAACAGCTCGTTGCCGAGATGGTCGCCACCGGGAGCCCGCGGCTCGAAATGTTCAAGCGTATGAACAAGGCCATCGACGCCTCGGGCGGCAGCCTGCGCGCGATACAGGAGATCCAGTTCCGCTTTCTCATGGCTGCGTCGGCGGCGGGCGTCGTCGAACTGCAGATGGACCCGGAAGATCTGAGGTTGATGTTTAAGGCGCAGGAGCCGGAATTGCTGCCATTGCTGCGCCGGTCCGCTCTTGCAGGAGCGGCATACACGTATCGTTCGTTTTCCGATGACGACATTGCCGCCTATGCCGATGCCCTCGAAGAGCCGGAAATGATGCAGGTCTATGAACTGCTGAGTGCTGTGCAATACGAGATCATGGCCAACCGTTTCGAGGTATTGGCGGGCCGCATGAGCGAGTTGCACCCGGGGCAGGACATCTGAGATGATATGGCGCAGGATGGGTGCGGCGATCGCTGCGCTGCTGCTGTTGGCCGTCGCGCTTTGCGCCGAACCGCTGGAGGATGACGTGGCGCGGGTGCTGCGGCTGGATGAGGTCGCGGTGATCCTGCGGGACGAGGGGCTGCGCCACGGGGCCGATATCGAAGCCGACATGCTGGGCGGGCGCGGCGGTCGCTATTTTCAGGACCGTGTTGCAGCGCTCTATGATCCGGGCCGCATGCGGGCGGCCTTGCTCGGCGCATTGGCCGAGACCCTGGATGACGATCAGATGCGCGCGGTGATCGCTTTCTTTGGCACGGATCGGGGGCAGCGCATCCTGACGCTCGAGAACGCCGGTCGGGTTGCAATGGCCGATCCTGCGGTCGAGGAACTCGCGCGTGCGCGATACCTTGCGTCAGCGGGGGGCGATGACGGGCATCTGGCCGAGGTCATGCGCTTTGTCGAGATCAACGACCTGATCGAACGCAATGTAACCTCGGCGCTGGAGTCCAATTATCATTTCCTGCGCGGACTTGCGGATGGCGGCGGCGCACGGATGACCGAGGACGAGATCCTGACCGAGGTCCTGTCGCAGCAAGAGGAACTGCGTGCGGATACAACCGGCTGGATCTACGGGTTCCTGCTGATGGCCTATCAACCGCTGGAGCGGGAGACGTTGCGGGCCTATTCCGATTTCTCCGCGTCGTCGGCGGGCAGCGCGTTGAACGCGGCGCTGTTCACCGGGTTTGACCGGATTTACAATGCGATCTTCTATGAACTCGGGATTGCCGTTGCCCAGGCGATGAATGGCAGCGACATTTGAGCGGGAATACGGTTGACAGACTGTTCCGGTCTGGCCATAAGCACGCAACCCGGCCCGAGTCATCGTGCCGGGTTTATGTATCATATCGCCCGGAGATGGGCGCGCTGTCTGCGGTGGCATCGGGCATACCGGGCCATGAACACCGGGAACGGGGACCACAGGACGCGGTAGACAAAGGAACAGACGCATGTTTGCGGTCATGAAGACCGGCGGCAAGCAGTACAAGGTTCAGGCGGGCGATATGCTCCGCGTTGAGAAACTGGCTGCTGACGCTGGCGAAACAATTCAGTTCAACGAGATCCTGATGCTGGGCGGTGATGAAACCGTCGTCGGTGCGCCCCTGATCGAAGGTGCCGGCGTTCAGGCCGAGGTCGTTGATCAGATCAAGGGCGAAAAGGTCACCCACTTTGTCAAGCGCCGCCGGAAGCACTCCAGCAAGCGCACCAAGGGTCACCGTCAGAAGCTGACCCTGGTTCGTGTCACCGACATCTTGTCGTCGGGTGCCGACAAGTCCGGCGTGAAGGCCGCTGTCGGAGCTGGATCCGTCGCGGCAGTCGCGGTTGCGGCCAGCGAAGCCAAAAAGCCCGCCAAGAAAGCCGAAGCTGCAAAAGCGGCGCCGGCGGAAGGTGCCGATGATCTGAAAAAACTGTCCGGCGTTGGCCCCGCGCTCGAGAAAAAGCTGCACGCTGCCGGCGTGACGACCTTTGCACAGGTTGCGGCATGGACCGACGAAGACGTTGCTGCTATGGATGAGCAATTGTCGTTCAAGGGCCGGATCGAGCGTGAAGGCTGGATCGAACAGGCCAAAGAACTGGCCAAAGGTTAAGGAGAGAGAGAATGGCACACAAGAAAGCTGGCGGTTCCTCCCGTAACGGTCGCGATTCCGCGGGTCGCCGCCTTGGCGTCAAACTCTATGGCGGTCAGGCCGCCATTTCGGGCAACATCATCGTGCGTCAGCGCGGAACCAAGTTCTGGCCGGGCGAAGGCGTTGGCATGGGCAAGGATCATACCATCTTTGCAACCGTCGACGGCGCCGTGACCTTTCACAAGGGTCTGAAGGGGCGCACCTTTGTATCGGTGATGCCCGTGGCAGAGGCAGCCGAGTAGAGCCGAACCTCGGAGGTCAAGTTTACCAGGGATCGGCGGACACCGCCGGTCCCTTTTTCTTGTTCGGGACAGCCGGGCACAGCGTGTCTGAAAATCGCCTCAATTCCGCTAAGATGTTCGGCGATACTGTTCTTTTCAGGTTTTCTTCGGCGGGTCCTACGCGGCAAATGTTGAATCGGCCGCCCGGAACGCCCAATTCAAGGATAATGGCTGCTGTCGCCATGATGTCCGCGTAGTTTGTGATGTTCGGAGGAGGGACAGGCGCATGAAACTGGATCAGATCATCAATCAGCCGGTGATTGAAACGGAGCGGTTCGATTTGCGACCCCTGCGCCGTTCAGACAAGGGATTGATCGAACTCTACGGCAGCGATGAACGCGTCGCCCGGATGACCACGTCCATTCCGCATCCGCTGCCGCCCGGTCTGATCGAAGGATTTATTGCGCGCGTCATGTCCGATGACCGAACCGAAGACGTCTGGGCGATGGATGGAACGAAATCGGGCGGCTCCGAACTCAAGGGCGTGATTTCCCTGAACCGGCTTGATCGCAACCAGTCGGAAGTCGGCTATTGGGTCGCGCCGATCTATTGGAACACCGGGCTCGCGTCCGAGGCGGTCGAGGCGCTGGTTCAGGCCAACCCTCTGGGCAGCAGCACGATGTTCGCCAGTGTCTTCCAGGACAACCCGGCCTCGGCACGGGTGCTGATTCATTGCGGTTTTGAATATCTCGGAGACGCCGAGAGCTTTTGCCTCGCGCGCGATACCGCAGTGCCGACCTGGACCTACAGCCGCAAGCTCTGACAGGGCGGATTGTGATTCTTATGAAACAGGCGGCTCTTGCTAAGGGGCCGCCTTCATCGCCTTTTGCGCGCAGAAGCATGATGCCGCCACGTCACCATCGGCCCGCGCCAGCGCGATGTCGAGCCGTTGTTTGATCAGGGCGCGTTCAACCTCGTCCCCCCGCGCCAACAGGCAATCGTGCAACCCTTTCAGGCTCCAGACATTGTCGGGATGGACGGTCGCGCGGCTGCGCTGGCCGCCCAGGCCCAGGTCTTCGCGATAGACGATCTCGGCTTCCGCAACATGCCCTTGCTCAAAGAGGAGCGCGCCAAGGGCGTGGCGGGTTGGCTGCATCCAGCCCCAGGGTTCATCATAGGGCAGCGTATCGTCGAGCTCCACCGAGCGGCGCAGATGGGCAAAGGCATCGGCAAAGTTCCCTTTGCGATACTCGATCTCACCGCGCAGCATTTCCGCGGCGATGGCCAGCAGATCGGTCACGGTATTGTTGTGCATGAGCCGGGTTTCCGGCACCCGCGCGCGCGCCGCGAGAAAGGTCTGCTCTTCGGCCTCGGCTTCGGCGACGCGCCCAAGGGCGGCAAAGGCGACCGCGCGGGCATAGTGGGTGGTGGCGGTCAGGGTGCGATACAGGTCCGGATCGTCCGGCGGGATAAGGGCGATTGCATCCTGCCAACGTCCGAACCGGATCAGGATATGCGGCTCCATCGCCATATAGCTTTCAAAGTAATCCGCCATGGGCGGGCTCTGAATGCGCAGCATGTCTTCGGGAACGGTTTGCGCCATGCCGCGCACCGCGTCGAGGGCGGGTTGCATCTGGCCGAGAAACAGCGCGCCATAGATGACAAAGTGGTAATTGTGCTGCCGATACCCGGTGTAGATATTGAAAGCCCCCTCGCGGTCAAAATATTTCAGATCGGCTTCGATGGCGCGCTGGTTCCAGTGCACCACGTCGTGATACTGTCCGCACAGAACGTCGATATGGGTCGGCATGTGGATGAGATGGCCCGCATCGGGCACCAATGTCCGCAGGATATCCCCCGCCTTCAGCGCCTTCTCGGGAAAGGGCGACATCTCCATCAGATGCACATAGAGATGCAGCAGCCCCGGATGCCGCATCGCTTCGGGCGCATGGGCCATCGCGTCTTCCAATGCGCGTTGGGCTTCGAGTGTCGCCGCGCCTTCCGCGGGCTGCGCCCTGGCGAGGTCCCACACCTGCCAGGGGGTCAGGTTCAACAGCGCCTCGACATAGATCGTACGCAGGTCGAGATGGTCTGGCGCGGCGGCAAAGGCCGCACGCATCGCATCGGCGAAATCGTGATTCCAGGCATGCATGTCTTTGATCGGTTCACGCTGCGGGTAGCGGGCGGGCAGGGCGCGGATCAGCGCCTGTTCAGCGGGAGATGTGCGGTCGGCCAATGCGATTGCCGCCTGGGTCGCGTCATGGGCAAGCGCCAGCGCCTTGGCCCGGCCCGCGTCATCGAACACCTCCCACGGCATGTTGTAGTTCGGCCCACCCGCATAGGCGATGCCCCAATGTGCCATCGCGCAGTCCGGATCATGGGTCAGCGCCCGCTGAAAACAGGCGACGGCCTCGCCGTGATTGTACCCGTAGGTCCAGATCAGGCCCCGGTCGAACCAGCGTTGCGCCTCGTGCGAACTGGTGGTCACCGGGCAGCTGTGACTGCCCAGATCGTAATAGTCATCCGGCATACACGTCTTCCCTCTTGGCGTCACGCCGACAGAATGGCGCAATCAGAGAGAGAAACCTATAGCGTTTCGCGATAAAGCTGAATCACTCAACGCTGCCTGAAATCAAAGATTTCAACGCGTTAAGTGATACCAGATGTTTCAGGTCAATCGCGAAACGCTTTAGGCGATGCTGCGTTTTTCGATGCGACCCATTTGCAGCATCAGGACGAATCCGATCAGGGCGCAGGCAAATATCCCGGCGGCCAGCGGAATGAGTGTGCCGTCAAAGAGCAGACCGATCGGAGCGGCGATGAGGACAGCGCACACGGTTGCGATTGCGCCGATGACCGAGGCCGCCATGCCGGCGATATGCCCCATCGGTTCCATCGCGATTGCGTTGAGGTTGCCCAGCGTGGTGCCAGCAATGAAAAAGACCGATGTTTGCCAGATCACGAACAGAACGAACATCACATCCCGCGACGGGCCGATTTCGGCCATCAGCAACACAATGCCCGATGCAACGAGTTGTGCGGCAAGAGACCAGGTCACCATGCGTCGCATTCCGACGCGCCCGACGACGGCGGCATTCAGGATGCTCGCGCCGCCGGAAATCAGCGCGATGGCCCCAAACCAGAAGGGGAAACTGTCAGCCTCGTCAAAGATGATGTCATAGACTTGCTGCACCTGGCTCAGCAGGGTGAACAGCATGCCAAGACAGAGGCACTGCACCAGGATCGACAGGCGAACCGTCGGATGCACCAGCATTTCGCGCACCGAGTCCAGCAGCAGCGGCGCGCGGAAGCGGCGTCGTCTCTCCGGAGGGAGCGGTTCCGGCAGGCGGATGGAGATCCACAGCATGATGATCACCGCGAAGAGAATGAAGGCGAGAAAGATGCTGCGCCACCCGGCAAAGGCAATGATCATGGCGCCTATCATCGGTGCAAAGGCGGGGAAAATGGTGAATATCATCATTGCGATCGACATCATCTTGGCCATTTCACGGCCAACATAAAGGTCGCGCATGATCGCGATACCGACGATGCGCGGGGAGGCGGCCCCGATACCCTGTACGATACGTGCCACGAGAAGCCATTCGAGCGCGGTGCTGTACCACGCCACCGCTGCGGCAGCCATGTAGAGCGACAGACCTGCGAAAATCACCGGCTTGCGCCCGAAACTGTCTGACAGCGGGCCGGTGACGAAGGTGCCGATGCCAAGTCCCAGCACGAAAGACGTCAGAATCAATTGCGCGCGGTTCACGTCATCCGGGCTGAGTTCCGCGCCGATGTCGGGCATGGCCGGCAACATCGCATCGATGGAAAATGCAATGGTTGCAAACATCATCGCGATCAGCGCGATGAATTCGCCGCGTGACATGGGATTTTTCATGATTGGTACTCCGCGCTACCGGATGCCGTTAACACATGAACGGTCGGTACACCATATCGTGTGATGCACAGATGACGTGCAGATCAGGGCAGGCGCGCAGTCCGTCCACCCAAGGGCGCATTGCCGGTCGGGCCGGCCATGTTCAGGAGGGTCTGTTCGGCGCGTTGTCAGAGTCGGGCTGATCATCCCGGTTCGCGGCGGGATGTGCCTCGCCAGTCCCGTTATGCCCAAGCCGCGCGATCAGCCACTCGGCGTGTTCCTTGTGCTTCAGCATGTTATAAAGCGCGAATTGCTGGATCGCGACGGCAAATACCCCCAGCCCGAAAAATATCAGGATCGTGGCCCCGATCTTGCCAATCGCGGTGACGGGAACCAGCGATCCGTAGCCAACGGTAGAGATGGTCACCACGGTGAAGAAATACGAATCCAGCCAGCTCCAGCCTTCTACATGGCGGAAAAAGATCGTCGCGGAAATCACGATCGCGATCAGCGTTGCGATGACTGTATAGGGGCTGATTTGTTTCACGGCGTGGCGGGCGCGTTCAACTGTTCCATCAGTTCCCCGATGACCTTCTGCCACAATTCGGGCGTCTGGGCGCCGGGAACGGCGTGCTTGCCCGCAACGATGAAGGTCGGGACCGAGTTGACGCCCATCTCGCGGCTGTCGGTATCACGCTTGATGATGTTCGCCCGGTCCGCATCCGAGGCCAGCAGGCGCAGGACCACGGACGCGTCCATTCCGATGCTGTCGGCGATGTCGGCCAGGGTCTCGTGATCGCCAATGTCGCGGCCATCGACGAAATATGCCTTGAACAACGCATCGACCGCAGGCAGTTGCCTGTGCTCGATCCCGGCCCAGTGGATGAGCCGGTGCGCATCGAGTGTGTTGGGGGTGCGGGTCATCGCTTCGAGATTGAGAATCAGCCCCGCCGCCTCGGCGCGCTCGACCACGGGTGCATAGGCGCGGGCGGCCGCGTCCTTGCCACCGAATTTGGCTTCGAGATATTCCCGCCGCCCCATACCGGCGGCGGGCATGTCGGGGTTCAGCTGAAACGGGTGCCACTGGATCACGAAGGGATGGTCGGGGATCGCGGCGAGCGCCGCGTCAAGGTTCGCCTTGCCGATATAACACCACGGGCAGATCGGGTCGGAGAGAATGTCGAGCGATATGGTCTGGTCGGTCATTTGGTCTGCGCCTCGTAATATGCTGGCAACGCACGGCGCAGCAGCTTGCCGTTCGCGCTCGTCGGGAGTGCAGGCAGGTGGACATAGGCGCGCGGTTGCTTGTAGCGCGCCAGCTTGGCCTCGACATAGGATGCCAGCCCGGTTTCGTCCAGTGGCGCGGGGCCGGTGTAAAAGGCGACGATGATCCGCGTGTCCTCTTTGATCTCGATTTCCGTGACGCCTGCCTGCGTGATGCCGGGGTGGCCCGACAGGGCCGCTTCGACCTCGAGCGGCGACACGCGGTATCCGCCTGCGTTCATCATGTCGTCATCGCGGCCCAGATAGGTGATCTGGCCATCCATCGCCATCGCGCCCAGATCCCCGGTCAGAAACCACTCGCCCTGCATGCGGGCCGCCGCTTCTTCCGGTGCGTTGAGATAACCGAGCATCAGGCCGGGATCGCTGCGGTGGATGGCGATCACCCCGTCCTGCCCCTGCGGCACCGGACCGTTGGCACCGACGATTGCCACGCGGCGTCCCGGTTGGGGATGTCCGAGTGCTGCGCCACGCGCCGGGTTGTCCGGGCTGGACGAGATGAAGGTCGAACATTCCGAGAGACCATAGGCCTCGTAGAGTTCGCATCCGGTTGCCTCGGTCCACATCCGGTGCAGATGCGGCGAGAGCTTTTCGCCGGCGCATAGCCCGTGGCGCAGATCGGGAAGGTCCAGGGGCGTGTCGCTCGCGAGAAACTTGCGATAGACGCCCGGTGCGGCGGCAAAGAGTGTCGCCTTGTGCCGACGCAGCAGTCCGGGAAGGTCCGCCAGTTCGGTGCCGGGTTCCGGGATCAGCGCGGTTGCGCCGATGGTCCAGGGATCCATCAGCCCGGTGCCGAGCGTGTAGGTCCAATTGAACGCGCCCGCATGGCAAAGCCGGTCTCCGGGTCTCAGGGCATACCAGCCGTCGACCATCATCTGCCGCGCCCATATCGCGCGATGCGCATGGGCGACAGCGCGGGGATTGCCGGAGGTGCCGGATGTATAAACCACATAGGCCAGGCGGTTCGGGTCGCCCATGTTCCAGTCGCAGGGCAGGTTGTCCTGCATAGCGCGCAGGGTTGCCAGATCGATCTCGCGGGGGTGCCCCGCGCTTGCGACCGCAGGATCGCGCAGGATGGCGGCAGGTGACAGATCGGCGATGATTCTGGCGGTTTCCGGTGCCGTCAGTTGCGACGAGGTCGGCACCGGCACCAGCCCGGCGGCAATAGCACCAAGATAGGCGATCGGAAAATCCACGGTATTTCCCAGCCGCATCAGCACGATGTCGCCCGGTGTCAACCCGGACTGCAACAGCCCGGTTCCGGTTGCCCGCACCGCGGCTTCCAGCTCGCCATATGTCCAGTCCACCGAGCCTGTGGCTCCGAGGACCGACAGTGCGATCTTGTCCGGGCGCAGGCCTGCGCGCGCCAGCACATGCGCGGCGAGGTTGAACGGTTCGGGGCAGGGCGGTGGCGGCCCGTTGTCAAATATCGACAGCATGGTTTGTGGCTAGCCCGGCCTGCGAAACGTTGCAAGCCATGCGCGCCACTCATATAGAAATGCAATGACATCGAGTGATCCCAAATCTATCATCCGCGTTGCCCGCAATACGGGCGAGGACATCGCTGTCGAGCCTCTGGATCTCGGGATGCGGGTGCGCGAGTTGCGCAAGGCACAGGATTTGACCCTGGAACAGGCGGCGCAGCATGCGGGCCTTGCGCGCTCGACCCTGTCCAAGATCGAGAACGGTCAGATGTCACCGACCTATGACGCGCTCAAGAAACTGGCGGTGGGATTGCGCATCTCGGTTCCTCAGCTGTTCACGGCACCCCGGAACGGGCAGGTCAATGGTCGCATGGCGGTGACCCGCATCGGCGAGGGAACGGAGCACGCAACCGCGACATACGAGCATGAATTGCTCGCCGAGACGCTGACGAAAAAACAGATGTTGCCGTATCGCGCCCGCGTGCGCGCCCGCTCTATGGAAGAATTTGACGGCTGGGTCCGCCATGATGGCGAGGAATTCATGTATGTGCTGACCGGTGTGGTGCGGCTCTACACCGAGTTTTACGAACCCATTGAAATGCGCCGGGGCGACAGCGCCTATTACGACGCCGCGATGGGCCACAATGTTGTGTCGGTAAGCGAAGACGATGCGACGATCCTGTGGGTGACGTCGCTGACCTGACGCATGTTGCCAATCGGGCCGCAGGTCGTGGCGGTGTCAGGCCGCTTCGTGGCCACCGCCGTTTTCGAGGATAAGCGACTCGACGAACAGGAAATCCTCGATTTCTTCCTGTGCCTCTGTCAGGGACAGGTTGTGCGTTTCGGCCAGATAGGCCTCGAACCCGCCCCGGTCGATCTTGGCAAAGGGCATCGCCCCGTCGTCTAGATTTGGAAATCGGTTTTGCAGTCTGCGATACCAGACCGCCCAATCGGCAATCATATCTGTCCAGGTCATTTGCGCGCCCCCTTTGACATCTCAATGCCTCCCCGTTTTCAGACTAGCGACGCATGAAAGCAGAGAAACGTGGCGATCTGTCGCATGATTGTTACAGTCGGAAACGGATCGTCCGGAGCGATATGATTGATCTCGTCGCAAGAACATTGGCCGAGACCGTGACGGCCGGTCCGTCTGCCAGCAAACCCAACGTATCCGGCAATGGCCAACGCATTGAAATCCTTTATGTCAGACCGCATCGGACGAGCCGGGCTTATTGAGAGGCGACTCAGTCGTCTTCGTACCACCACACGTCGGGCATGAAGTCGGTACGGTCACCATAGATCGGCATCCTGTCGGGATAGTGCAACTGCCGGGCATGGGCGATGCGTCCGACGTCGAATTGCCAGATCGGGATCACATAGCGCCCGGTCGTCAGCACACGGTCAAGCGCGCGCACGGTGGCGGTAAAGTCTTCTGGCGACTCTGTCGCCAACATGCGGTCGATCAAACCGTCCACGGCGGGTGATGCGACCCCCATGAGGTTACGCGAACCGGGCGACTCGACGCCTTCGCTGCCCCAGTAGAGCTTTTGCTCGTTGCCCGGTGACAGCGAGAGTTCGCGTCGAAACGTGGTCATGTCGAAATCGTACTGATCGATGCGCGCGGCATATTGAGCATCGTCGACCGTGCTGATCTCGGTGCGGATGCCCAGACGTGCAAGAGCTTGGCTGTAAATCTCGATCACGGTCTGGTTGCCGCCGTCGCCCTGGCGCAACAACACCTCGAAGGCAAACGGTGCGCCTTGCGAATCCCGCAACTCGCCATCCTGCACGGTCCAGCCCGCCTCGGACAGCAAGGCCATCGCGGCCCGCAGGTTGCCGCGATTGCGGGCGGTGCCGTCGCCGGCTGGCAGAGCATACCCGTCGAGCGCCCCGGGCAACAGCACATCATCATAGGGCTGCAGCAATTCGAGCACCTTGCCGGTTGCCGGGCCGGGCTGCATCGCAAGTTCGGAGTTCGAGAAATAGGACGTAATGCGCGGTTGCGCGCCACCGGTCATCGTATCGTTGATATATTCGAAGTTGAATGCCAGCAGCATCGCCTCGCGGACGCGCCAGTCGTCAAAGGGCGCGCGCCGCGTATTCATCACAAAGCCGGTCATCCCCGAGGGGCGCTGATGCGGGATCTCCGATTTGATCACATCCCCGCGCAGCACCGCAGGAAAGCCATACTGGGTTTCCCATTTTTCGGCGTTGAATTCACGCAGCGCGGTCAGTTTCCCGGCCTTGAACGCTTCGAACAGGACGGTCTCGTCGCCGTAGAACTCGATGCGCAGTTCATCGAAATTCTGTGTGCCGCGTCGAAACGGCAGATCTTTGCCCCAGTAGTCGGGATTGCGCCGCAAGGTTACAGTCCGCCCCGCTTCGAAATCGCTGACCACATAGGCGCCGGTCCCGATTGGGATGTTGTCGAGCCCGGAGCCGGTAAAATCGCGATCCTGCCACTGTGCCTTTTTCAGGATCGGGCGCAGTCCCGCAAGCAGCGCAAGCTCGCGATCGTCGCTGTTGAAACTGATCCTGACGCTGCGCTCTCCGGTCTGAACGATGCTTTCGATCTGGCTGGCGAACCCGCGATAGCGCAGATGCCCCTGTGACCCGAGTGTCTCGTAGGACCAGATCACGTCGTCGACGGTGACCGGGCTGCCATCGGAAAACCGCGCCTCCGGGCGCAGGGTGAATTCTACCCAGGAGCGATCCGGGGCGGTGCGAATCGATTCGGCCAGAAGGCCGTAAAGTGTGAACGGTTCGTCCCAGGAACGCCCCATCAGGGATTCGTATCCCCAGAAGCGCAATTGCCACGGTGCTGTGCCTTTTTGAACAAACGGGTTGAGGGAATCAAAACCGCCGGTGTTGCCGAACACGACCCGCCCGCCTTTGGGCGCGTCCGGATTGGCGTAGGGCAGGGACACAAAATCAGGTGGTAGAGCCGGAGAGCCATACATAGCTATGCCATGCGGTGATTCCGCTGACGCATGAATGGCCGTGAGTTGGATGGCGAATCCGGTGATGACCGCGCTCGCGCGGCGAAAAAAAACTAGTCGCACTTTGGCAACAATCCTGCTCTGGCCTTGTTTTGCTTGGCCACAGGATATCTGGGGATACATGTCTTTTCAAACTTTTAGCTTGGACGTCGGCCGGGAATTGCGTATAACAAGATCACTGCTCGATAGGTTTCTTGCCTGTATGAAACCTGCCTCAATAACTCAACGCCCGCTTCGCGCGGGCGTTTTTTTTGGCCGCGTCTGTTTCGTGCTTGTGCCGCAACCTGGTTAATTTTCCGTAACCGGACCCGGTCGATCTTTACCGTTTCCTTTGCAGGTGCAGCATGGCATTTTGCGCGGGATCAACTATTGGAGCAGGGGAACTGTCATGTCGCTGAAGGGGAAGACTGCAATCATCACCGGGTCGAATTCGGGAATCGGGCTGGGCGTGGCCTGGGAACTGGCGCGCGCGGGCGCGGATGTCGTTCTGAATTCCTTCACCGACCGTGAAGAGGATCACGCGCTGGCGGCCCGGATTGCAGATGAGACCGGCGTGCGGGCGCGCTATATCAAGGCCGATATGTCAAGGGGCGACGAGTGCCGCGCTCTGGTCGAACAGGCCGGCGTCTGTGATATCCTGGTCAACAACGCAGGAATCCAGCATGTTGCGCCGATTGACGAATTCCCGATCGAGAAGTGGGATGCGATCATCGCGATCAACATGAATTCGGCGTTTCATACCACTGCAGCGGCGCTTCCGATGATGCGCAAGGCGGGGTGGGGCCGGGTGGTCAACATCGCCAGTGCTCACGGGTTGACGGCGAGCCCGTTCAAGGCCGCCTACGTGGCGGCCAAGCATGGTGTCGTGGGAATGACCAAGACCGTCGCCCTGGAAACCGCGCGGGAGCCTATTACCGCGAATGCGGTGTGCCCGGGCTATGTTCTGACGCCGCTGGTCGAGGCGCAGATCCCGGATACGATGGAAAAATACGGCATGGATCGCGACGAGGTGATCGAGAAGGTCATGCTGGAGCGGCAGCCGTCCAAGGAATTCGCGACGGTCGAGCAACTGGGCGGGACCGTCGTGTTCCTGTGTTCGGATGCCGCCGCGCAGATCACCGGCACGACGATCAGCGTCGATGGCGGCTGGACCGCGCTGTAGCCCCGGTTGAAGAGGGGGCCAGCCCCCCTCCGGTGGAAATCGGGATTTCCACCGTTCACCCCCGGAGTATTTCTCCAAAGCTGAAGGATGATTCGTGGCGGCGAAGAAGAAGCGGATAAACCTTGCGTTGCAGGGCGGCGGCGCACATGGCGCCTTTACCTGGGGCGTGCTCGACCGGATCCTGGAAGACGACGATATCGAGATTGCCGGAATATCGGGAACCTCGGCGGGCGCGTTGAACGGCGCCGCGCTCAAGGCCGGCATGTTGGCTGGCGGGCGTGACGGGGCCCGTGAAAACCTGGAATGGTTGTGGTCGCAGGTCACCGGACAGCAGGATGCGCGCCTGTCCGGCTGGATGCAGGGGCTGGACATGGGGCGCGTGGCGCAGGCGCTGGAATATTCGCCGGGCTTTGCCGCTCTCGATATCTGGTCGCGGCTGGTTTCGCCCTACAGCTATGGGCCGTTCTACCGCAATCCGTTGACGTCGATTGTCGAGGCATTCGATTTTGACAAGGTCTGCGCGGACGCCGGACCCGATCTCTTTATCTGTGCCACGCGGGTGCGCACCGGCAAGATCCGGGTGTTTTCCGGAGACGACATCACCACCGACGCGATCCTTGCGTCTGCCTGCCTTCCCACCGTGTTTCAGGCGGTCGAGATCGACGACCCCCAGACGGGACGCCGCGAAGCCTATTGGGATGGCGGTTACACGGGGAACCCGGCGCTCTATCCGCTTTTTGCCCGGCATCTGCCCGCTGATATCGTGATCATCAACATCAATCCGCTGGAACGGGACACGCTGCCCGTGACCAGCCAGCAGATTCAGAACCGGATCAACGAGATCAGTTTCAATTCCTCCTTGCTGCGGGAACTGCGCGCGATTGCCTTTGTGCAGCGGTTGCTTGGTGACGGAAGGCTGAGCGGGGACGAGAAGGCGCCGGTGCTGATCCACATGATCGCGGATGACGGGTTGATGAATGAACTCTCTGTCGCGACCAAATTGGTTCCAAGTGTCTATTTCATCGAGAAGCTGAAAGCGGCGGGGCGTGCTGCTGCGGAGCATTTCCTGGAGGCGCACAAGGACGATCTGAACCGGGTGGGCACGGTGAACCTGTCGGAAACCTACGGCTGAATGCCTATGGCCCGCGCGTGGCGCTGGTTTCCTGCGGCACGGCCTGGTTCTTGTCGTGGGGGTAGACGAGACCGGCGGAAATCACCAGCTTGGCGGCCTCTTCGACGGACATGTTCAGTTCGATCACGTCTTCCTTGGGCAGGAACAGCAGAAAGCCCGATGTCGGGTTGGGCGTGGTGGGGAGGAATACGCTGATCAGTTGGCCCGTGGTTTCCGCCCGCTTGGCGATTTCACCTTTCGCGGTGGTGGAGATGAACCCGATCGCCCAGATACCCTTGCGCGGATACTGGATCAGGCAGGCCGTCTCGAATGAGCGTTCGGATTGTGCGAAGACGGTTTCCGAAATCTGTTTGATCCCGGAATAGATCGACCGCACCACGGGCATCCGGTCGACGATGCTCTCTGCCCAGCGGATCAGCGATCGCCCGATCAGGCCCTTGCCGATCCAACCGACGACAATCGTGAACACGAGGAAAATGATGACACCGACGCCGCGCAGGTTGATGCCGATATATTCTTCGGGGCGCAACCGTTGCGGAACCAGCGGCAGCACGAAACCATCGATCCAGCCGATCACCGTCCAGATCAGCCAGATTGTCAGGCCGACCGGCGCGATCACCACCAGACCCGTCAGGAATGACGACCGCAACCTTGCGAAAAGGCTGATTTTGCGCGGGGATGGATTTTCATCGAATGGGGTCGTCATGTATATTCCGCCAGTTCCGCCGCGCAATCTATGTATTCGTGATCCGGGCTACAATAGCCACTGTGGCGGGTCAGCCGGCGCCGTTGCGGATGGCACCCATTGCCTGCGCGATGCGGGCGGCGAGCCGTGCGTTGTTGCGCACCAGCGCGATGTTCGCGGCAAGTGAACGACCCTCGGTCTGTTCATAGATGCGTTGCAGCAAGTATGGGGTCACCGCTTTGCCCACGATGCGGTGGCGGGCGGCATCGGCCTGGGCCGACACGATGATGGGGGCCAACTCCTCGGCCGGGATCTCCGCCGCTGCGGGGATCGGGTTGGCGACCAGTTGACCGCCGGGAATGCCGAGCGCGCGCCGCATGACATGTGCGCGGGCAATCGGCGTGGCCTCATCCATGCGCAGCGGGGCGCGAAACGGAGAGCGCGCCGACCAGAATGCGGGAAAGGCATCCTGTCCGACCGCGATCACCGGCACGCCGAGCGTTTCGAGAACCTCGAGCGTCTTGCTGATGTCGAGAATGGCCTTGGCACCGGCAGCGACAACCGTGACCGGCGTTTGCGCGAGTTCCTGCAGGTCGGCGGAGATATCGAAACTGGCTTCAGCGCCGCGATGCACGCCCCCGATGCCGCCGGTGGCAAAAACCTCGATCCCGGCGAGCCGCGCGGCGATCATCGTCGCGGCGACCGTGGTGGCCCCGGTGCCACCTGTGGCGAGGCACGCGGCAAGATCCGCGCGCGAGAGTTTCGCGACCCCGCGGGCCTGACCCAGATGGGCCAGTTGTTCGGGCTCCAGACCGACATGCAGGCGCCCTTCGATCACGGCGATGGTGGCGGGGGTCGCGCCGCCATCGCGGATATCCTGTTCGAGCTGGCACGCCACCTCGACATTTTGCGGATGGGGCATGCCGTGGGTGATGATCGTGCTTTCAAGCGCCACGATGGGACGGTTCTGCCGGCGGGCGGCCTGAACTTCGGCAGAGAGGATGGGATCGATCACAGAGGGTTATCTCCTGAAACATAGGTTGCGGCAGCGTGCAGCGCCCGGCTGAGCGCAACATCACGCCCGGCACCGGCGGCTTCGGCGGCAATATGTGCGGCCATGAAGGTATCGCCCGCGCCGGTGACGCGGGTCACCAGCACTTCGGGCGGGGTCTGGCAGATGAGATCGTCCGCGTCCGCCTCGGTGGCGGGGTTGCCACCATCGGTCACCAGAACCTTGAGCGCACCGCGCGACAGCAGCCCGATCGCGGCGTCGCGCGATGTGCTGAACTCTGTCTGGCAGAGCAGCCCGGCCTCTTCGAGGTTGAGGTAGAGCGTGGCGCGGCGGTGGTTGAGAAAGGGCAGCAAGCGTTCCGCCTTGCCCGGCGAGGCGGGCGCGACACGCAGGTCGGCAGCGGCAAATGCCGGGCTTTGCGCGATTTTCTCGAGCAGGGAATGGGTCAGGTTGCCGTCCAGCGCGACATGTCCCTGATAGGGCGCGGTCTCTGAACCGAGGGTCCCGTCGGTCAGCGGGCGAATAATCTTGTCACCCGCCGCTTCGAGCGAATGGGCATCGGCGATGGCCGCGATCAGCCCGTTTGCGCCCTCGACCGCCATGTAACGATCCGTGGGCAGGTCGTCGGAGCGATAGATATGTTCGGTGTTCATGCCCAGGTCGCCGCATGCGCCAACCAGCTCGTCCCCTTCGGCATCGCGGCCGATCGCGGTGAGCAGGACGGGACGCAGTCCAAAGCGCGCCAGCGTCATGGCGATGTTCATCGCGACCCCACCGGGCAGGCGGGTGATCCGGCCGGGTACGTCCGATCCCTGCCGCATGTGGCTGGCGGAACGGCCGATCACGTCCCAGAGGACGCTACCGATGCACAGGACGGGGGCGGTTGAACCGTTCATAGCCTGCCTTGTGCCGTCAAACCGGTCCGGGCGCAAGCCGCCGGAGTTGCGATGTCGGGGCCTGGTCCCTGGGGCTTGTGTCCACTGGACCGGTTGCGGTGCGAGCAGCGCGCCGGTTCTCGGGATCAACCCGTCTGATCGATTGCCTGCCGCAACGTCGCAAGCGCCGCAACCGGATCATCCGCCGACCAGATTTCCTCGCCAATGCCAAAGAAATCGGTGACGGGGGTGAGGTTGCGCAGCACGTCGACAGACAGACCGCCTTCGGCGACCACCGGCACCTCGATCATTTCGGACCACCATTCAAACAGGTCGCGATCCGCGATGGTTCCGTCGCCCAGTGCGGTCGCGCCGACCGGGCCGAAACTGACATAATCCGCACCCGCTTCTCCGGCGGTCAACCCGTCATGGCGCGAGGCGGCGCAGAAACTTCCCACGATGGCGTCTGGCCCCAGAGCCTTGCGCGCGGCCCGTACCGAACGGGCGGCGTCGGTCAGATGAACGCCATCCAGCCCGAGCCGCTCGGCCAGAACCACATGATCATCAATGACGAGGGCGACGTCGCGGGCGTGGGTGATTTCGCGCAAGCCATCCGCCGCGCGTGCGACTCGATCCTCGTCGCGGCTCGTCAACGCCAGGCGCACACAGGCGATCTCGCATGAGTCCATAACCCGCGCCAGTGTTGTGCAAAACGCTTCGGGTTCAAGGACCGGCGGCGTTGAGAGATAGATCTGCGGCTTGTCGGGGCTGTCCATCGAAATCTTCCTTGCAGTGTTTCGCGGTGGTTTAGCGGATCATCCGTTGGATGGAAACGTCATTGCCCGAACCGTGTTCGCCTGCCGCCGGGTGCAGGTTCTGTCAAACCGGGACATATCGGGCGTGTGAAGGGGGAAAGTGCAGGCTTCTGTTGCCAGGTGCCTGCGAACCCCGCCTTACGCGGCTAGGCGCAAGGGCTTAAGTTTCGGTCTTGTTACTGCTTACGCAGCAACGGCAACCGGAGCACGATTGTCATTTGCAATTGTACTGTTTTCGCCGGTAACGGTGGCAGACCGCCGAGACAAAGCTAACCCCTTTAGACGTTCGTCGATCCTATTTCGGCCCCATGATCCTCAAATGAAGGATGTTGGTGGAGCCGCCGGGTACCGCCCCCGGGTCCGATCCGCTTATTGCGAGCGCGTTTATGTCCATAGTCCCGAAGGACACGCATAATATAGGCAGGCAAGAGCGGGGATGCAATTGGTGTTGATCGGTAAAACCGGCAAACCCGACTGCCGGCCTTCCCCGTCCGGATGCCGGGCGCTAGCCCTTCCCGGTTCTTGCGCGCGCGGCAAAGACGGTCTGGGCGAGCGTGAGGGTTTCGCATTCGAGCGCGGTGAGAGCGGTGCTCGCGGCAGGACCGTCCCCGGCTTCGATCGCGTCGGCGATATCCGTGTGCAGCCTGACGATGGCTTCGCGCGAGCGGGCAGAGAAGGTGATCATGTTCATCAGGGGCTGCATCGCTTCGACCGCGCCAGCCAGTTGATAGGACAGGACCGGGTTTCCGGCCCCGTCCACCAAAGCCCGGTGAAACGCGACGTCGGAGATGCAGAATGCCTCATCGGTCAGCCCGGGCTGTTGCTGTCGGAAGATCTCGGCGCGCATTGTGGCCAGATGGTCGGCCGTGCGCCGGCGCGCCGACAAGGTGGCACAGGCGCGTTCCATCGCGTAACGGGCCTCGCAGGCGGTTTCGAAGCTGACCGCGTTCATCGAGAGCAACAGTGTCGCGGTGGTGATATGTTGCGCGTAGGCTTCGGGGTAACTGAGCCGATTGACAAAGGCCCCGCCGGACGCGCCGCGTTGCGTGCGGATCAGGGACTGCGCCGCCAGGCGTTTGAGCGCCTCGCGCACCGTGGGGCGCGACACGGCGAAATGGTCGGCCAGTTCGGATTCCGAGGGCAAGCGTTCATCGACGATCAGTTCGCCGCCCATGATGGCATCGCGAATGGCCTGCGCGATCTGCGCGGACAGATCCACATTGCTGTTCGGATCAATTTGCATCGGGGCATTTTTCATTTGTCTGACATTTAAAAGTCTGACATTTGAAATGCAAGAGATGAGTCGGCATCAAAGGGGGCATGCCCGTGACGCAGCCTGGCAATGGGATCGGGTCCGATATTTGGGCCGCCTTGCCCTGCGGGCGGAGGCGGTTCTGTTCGATGGTTGTACGGACGGCGCCCGACCTGAACCTGCGCAACGGGCTGCGACCGTGAGCGATATCGTTGTCATGCCAGAGGAGGAACACTGATGGCTGCCCCATTGTTGTCACCGTCGAACAGGTTGCGGCGAACGCCTTTTTCCGAAGGGGTCGAGGGCGCCGGGGTCAGGGCCTATACGGTCTATAACCGCATGTTGTTGCCGACGGTGTTCCGCAGCGTTCAGGAGGATTATCACCACCTCAAGGAGGCGGTGCAGGTCTGGGACGTGTCCTGCGAGCGCCAGGTTGAGCTGCGCGGACCGGACGCGGCGCGGCTGATGCAGATGCTGACCCCGCGCGATCTGCGGAGCATGACCGTGGGACAGTGTCTTTATGTCCCGATCGTCGATGAGACGGGTGGCATGCTCAACGATCCGGTGGCCGTCAAGCTGGCGGAGGACCGGTGGTGGATTTCAATCGCGGACAGCGATCTGCTCTATTGGGTGAAGGCGACGGCGCTTGGCTGGCGGCTCGATGTGCTGGTGGATGAACCGGATGTTTCACCGCTCGCCGTTCAGGGGCCGAAATCCGATGAGCTGATGGCGCGGGTCTTTGGTGACGCGGTGCGTGATATCCGCTTTTTCCGCTTCGGTCGCTTCGACTTCCAGGGCCGGGAGATGGTGATCGCGCGCTCGGGCTATTCCAGGCAGGGCGGCTTTGAGATCTATGTCGAAGGGGGCGACATCGGAATGCCGCTGTGGAATGCGCTGATGGAGGCCGGGGCGTCGCTCGACGTACATGCGGGGTGTCCCAATGCGATCGAGCGGATCGAAGGCGGGCTGCTCAGCTATGGCAATGACATGACCGACGACAACACGCCCCATGAATGTGGGCTGGGAAGGTTCTGCAACACCCATAGCGCCATCGGGTGCATCGGTCGCGACGCGCTGTTGAGGGTGGCCAAGGAAGGGCCGATCCAGCAGATTCGCCCGATCGCGATTGACGGACCCGCGGTGCCCGGCTGTGATCGGTGGTGGCCGCTGCTTGCGCGGGGAAAACGCGTGGGACGGGTAAGTTCCGCCGCCTGGAGCCCGGATTTCGAAACCAATGTCGCCATCGGAATGGTCCGGATGACCCATTGGGACCCGGGCACCGGTCTGGATGTGGAAACGCCCGACGGGCTGCGCCGGGCGACCGTGCGGGAGTCCTTCTGGCTCTAGCGCGGGTGGCGCGGTCGGGTGCCTCCGGCGGGAGTATTTGCACAAAGCTGAAATCAACTGGACAATGAGTGCTGCACGGGTTGCGCGGCCGACAAGCAAAGGAGATTCAAATGTTCAATGCATTGCTCGTCAACAAGGACGAAGACAGCGGCAAAACCAGCGCCGCAGTGACGCGGATCGGTCTCGATGATCTGCCGCATGGCGATGTCACGGTGTCGGTGGAGTATTCCACCGTGAATTACAAGGACGGTCTTTGTATCGGTCCCGGCGCGGGTCTGGTCCGGAAATATCCACATGTGCCCGGTATCGATTTTGCCGGCACGGTCGAGGAGTCGGCGGACGCGCGATACAAGCCGGGCGACAAGGTCGTCTTGACCGGCTGGCGCGTGGGCGAGGCCCATTGGGGGGGCTATGCGCAGAAGGCGCGGGTGAACGCCGATTGGCTGGTGCCGCTGCCCGAGGGGCTGGATGCCCGTGCCGCGATGGCGGTGGGCACGGCGGGGCTGACGGCGATGCTGGCGGTGATGGCGCTGGAGGATCACGGTTTGCAGCCCGGTCATGGTCCGGTGCTGGTGACGGGAGCCGCGGGCGGTGTCGGATCGGTCGCGACGGCGATCCTGGCCGGGCTGGGTCACGAGGTCGCCGCTGTGACCGGGCGTCCGGAGCAGGAAGACTATCTGCGCGGGCTCGGGGCATCCCGGATCGTGGCGCGAAGCGACCTGACGGAGGTCACCCGCAAGCCGCTGGAGAGCGAGCTGTGGGCGGGCTGTGTCGATGCGGTGGCCGGTGCCATGTTGGGACGTGTGCTCAAGCAGATGAAATACGGAACCTCCGTTGCGGCGATCGGACTGGCCGGGGGCGCGGCGATCGAGGGCGCACTGATCACGCCGTTCATTCTGCGCGGTGTGAACCTTTTGGGAATAGACAGCGTGATGCAGCGCTATGACAATCGCCTGCGCGCGTGGACGCGGATTGCCCGCGATCTGCCGATGGACAAGCTGGAAAGCATGGTACAGCCCGCGACGCTGGGGGATTTGCCGCAGTTGGGCGCGGATATTCTCAATGGCCGGGTCAAGGGACGTGTCGTCGTGGATGTGAACGCCTGACCGGTTGTTTCGCGCCCGCCCGTTCGGGTGTTCCCCGGTCGCGATGGCCGGCCGGGGTGATGCGGTCCGGTCGCAAGCGACGGCTGTAGCGTCGTGATTGGTTGCGTGTGCTGTCCGGATCGATTTACCCTGAGTCCCACATCCCGGTCCGGAAAGGCCGGAAAGTTCCGGAGGATTTCCCGGGCAACAGAGATGTTCCGGGCCAGCCCTTCGGAGGATGGGGTGACGGAAAGGGGGAAACACGCGTTTGCCAAAATCACGGTCGCGGTCGATCCGGTGCCTGCTGAACGGTCTGACCATGTGCGCATGTGGCGGCCGGATGGCGCATGATGGCGGTAGCCGTGTCATGATCGTGCGCAGCGCATGAGCTACCGGGGCGACAGCACCGATCAACAGAACTGAAACACGGGAGATTGCCATGAGCGATGAGTCAACCAACCAGGGCATTCCGGAACCGGAAGGGGCCGCCGATGTCATTGAAACCGATTACGAGATCGGCCAGGACAATGTCGAGGGCAGCGTCGGCCCGATCGGCTTTGATATTCACAACCCGGTCTTCATGGTGTCGGGGGTGACGATTGTCGCCTTCGTGTTCTATGCGCTTGCGCTGCCGGAACACTCTGCGGCGCTGTTCGGCTGGTTGCGCCCGGCGGTGACCGCCTCGTTCGACTGGTTCTTCATGGCGGCAGCCGATATTTTCGTGCTGTTCTGCCTGTTCCTGATCGTATCCCCCTGGGGGCGGGTGCGACTGGGCGGCGCGGATGCGCAGCCGGATTATTCCTATGCGGGCTGGTTTGCGATGCTGTTTGCCGCCGGGATGGGCATCGGCCTGATGTTCTACGGCGTCAGCGAACCGATGAGCCATTATTCGACCTCGTTTGCCGGCGTCGCGTCAGAAGGCGGTGTGCGCACCGACTGGGCCCCGCTGGGAGGTGCTGCCGGCGATCAGGCGGGCTCGATACGTCTTGGCATGGCGGCGACGATCTATCACTGGGGGCTGCACCCCTGGGCGATCTATGCGATCGTGGCACTGTCACTGGCGCTGTTCAGCTATAACAAGGGATTGCCGCTCACGATCCGCTCGGCGTTCTATCCGATCTTTGGCGAGCGGGTCTGGGGCTGGACCGGGCATGTCATCGACACGCTTGCGGTGTTCGCGACGTTGTTTGGCCTTGCCACATCGCTTGGGTTCGGTGCCACGCAGGCCAATGCGGGGCTGAACGCGCTGTTCGGGATACCGGTGGGTCCGACGACCGAGGTTGTGCTGATCACCGCGATCACCGCGGTTGCGCTCGTGTCGGTGGTGCGCGGGCTTGACGGCGGGGTCAAGGTGCTCTCCGAGATCAACATGGGGCTGGCGTTCGTGTTGCTCCTCTTCGTGCTGATCGTGGGGCCGACGGCGGCGATCCTGACCGGGTTCTTCGACAGTCTGGTGGCCTATTTCAAGTATCTGCCGGCGCTGGCGAATCCGTTCGGTCGGGAAGACGTCAACTTCAGCCAGGGCTGGACGGCATTCTACTGGGCCTGGTGGATCAGCTGGTCGCCGTTCGTCGGGATGTTCATCGCGCGGGTCAGCCGCGGTCGCACCGTGCGCGAGTTCGTGATCTGCGTGTTGCTGATCCCGAGCCTGGTCTGCGTGTTGTGGATGAGCGTGTTCGGCGGCACCGCCATTTATCAGGTCGTCGTCGACGGCTTTACCGGGGCGCAGGACGCGGCGCTGGAATTGAAGCTGTTCGAGATGCTCGGGCAGTTGCCGCTGGCGTCGATCACCTCTTTTGTCGGTATCGTGCTGGTCGTGGTTTTCTTTGTCACCTCGTCGGATTCCGGCTCGCTGGTGATCGACACGATCACCGCGGGCGGCAAGGTGGATGCGCCGGTGCCGCAGCGGGTGTTCTGGTGTGTGTTCGAGGGGGCGGTGGCGATCGTGCTCTTGCTGGGCGGGGGGCTTGCCGCGCTTCAGGCGATGGTGATCTCGACCGGGCTGCCCTTTACGGTCGTTCTGCTGATGATGTGCTGGGCAATCATGAAGGGCCTTTCGACCGAAGCGCGCTGAGCGCCCTTGCACCTTGCGCGACGCCCCGGCCGTGTGGTCGGGGCGCCGTCGTTTCAGGACCGGGTTTCGAAGAACCCGATGGAATTGCCATCCGGATCCTTGGTGTAGAAGAACCGCCCCGGCGGAATTTCGATGATGGGTGAAATCACCTCGCCGCCGGCCTGTTTCACCCGCTCAAGGGTGTCTTCGAGTGTGCCCACGCTGGACAGGTGCAGTGTCGGACCGCGCCCGTCCCCGGCAGGTTCGCCGGGATAGAGATGCAGGGCAACGCCCCGTCCGGGGGTCTGAAAGACCGCGATCGGGTTGGGGCCGTCTTCCTGGCGGGTCAGCGTGCCGCCCGTGGTTTCCGCGTAGAATGCGGTGGCCTTGTCGAGATCGCGGACCGGCAGTTCGGCCCAGACAAGGGCGTGTTCGGATGTCGTGTTCATGATGTATCCTATGCTTTTCCAATACCGCATCTCTAACAGTGGATGATGCCAGTTTCTGTCATCAGAACCGATGCTTGACCTTGGCGTTCAGGAGCGGCATCCATTTCACGTCAGCAAAGGTGGAGCATTGGTATGGCGTTGGACATTGAATTCGTGCGTGGGCAGTTCCCGGCCTTTTCCGAACCATCCTTGCAGGGGCAGGCGTTTTTCGAGAATGCCGGCGGATCCTATACCTGTGCGCCGGTGATAGACCGGCTGTCGCGGTACTATACACAGCGCAAGGTGCAACCTTACGGTCCTTACGAGGCCAGCCGTCTGGCGGGCGAGGAAATGGACGAGGCGCGCAGGCGCATGGCCGCAATTCTCGGGGTCGAAACGGACGAGCTGAGCTTTGGCCCGAGCACCACGCAGAACACCTATGTCCTGGCGCAGGCCTTTGGGGCATGGATGCAGCCGGGCGAGGCCATCGTCGTCACCAATCAGGATCACGAGGCCAATTCGGGGCCATGGCGGCGGCTGGCGGATCGTGGCATCGAAATTCGCGAATGGAAGGTTGATCCGGATAGCGGCCATCTTGATCCGTCCGAGCTTGAAAACCTGCTGGACGAGTCGGTGCGGCTGGTCTGTTTTCCCCATTGCTCGAACGTGGTGGGCGAAATCAACCCGGTGACCGAGATCACCGCGATCGCGCATGCGGCGGGGGCATTCGTCTGCGTTGACGGCGTGTCCTATGCGCCGCACGGCTTTGCGAATGTCGGGCGGCTGGGGCCGGACATCTACATGTTTTCCGCCTACAAGACCTATGGTCCGCATCAGGGGGTGATGGTGATCCGCCGCGCGCTGGGTCAGATGTTGCCCAATCAGGGCCATTGGTTCAATGGCGACACGCTGTACAAGCGGTTCACGCCTGCGGGACCGGATCACGCACAGGTCGCGGCCTGTGCCGGCATGGCGGATTATGTCGATATGCTGAACGCCCATCACGACGGTCCGTCGGGCAAGCCATCCGACAAGGGAAGCCATGTGCATGACCTTATGCGGGCGCATGAAATCGAATTGCTGCAACCGTTGCTGGACGCGGTCAGGGATCGCAACGCGGTGCGCCTGATCGGCCCGTCCGATGCCGCCCTGCGCGCGCCCACGGTTGCGCTGGCGTTGAACCGGAATGCCGGGGCGGTGGCCGCCGAACTCGCGGCGCGCGGGATCATGGCAGGGGGTGGCGATTTCTATGCCGGGCGGGTGCTCGACGCGGTGGGCGTCAGGCCCGAGGACGGCGTCCTGCGGCTCAGTTTCACGCATTACACATCGCAGGCCGAACTGGATCAGCTGCTGACGGCGCTGGACGAGGTTCTTTGATCCGGTAGCGCGCGTGTTGCGTAGCAATCTGAAAGAGGTTGAACGCATATGAGCACTCCTTCACCGATCCTGATATGGTTCCGGCGCGATCTGCGTCTGTCCGACCACGCGGCACTGAGCGAGGCGGCGCAGAGCGGTCAGCCGGTAATACCCGTTTTCATACGCGATCCTGTGGTCGACTCGCTTGGTGCCGCTCCGCGGTTTCGGCTGGGGTTGGGGCTGGCGCGTTTTGCGCAATCCCTCGCAGACCGCGACAGCCGTCTGATCCTGCGCAGCGGCGACGCGCTGGAGACCTTGCAGAACCTGATCCGGGAAACCGGGGCAGGGGCGGTGTACTGGTCACGCCTGTACGATCCGGATTCTGTCGAACGCGACACGCGGATCAAGTCGGAACTCAAGTCGCAGGGTATGACGGCGCGGTCCTTTGGCGGTCACCTGCTGTTTGAACCCTGGTCCGTGGAGACCGGCAGCGGCGGCTATTACAAGGTGTTCACCCCTTACTGGAAATCCGTCAAGCAACGCGATGTCGAGGCCCCGCAGCCCGAACCATCGCGCCTCGTTGCTCCCGACGAATGGCCGGCTTCGGAAACGCTCGCTGACTGGCGACTCGACGATATGATGGATCGGGGCGCACGGATCGTTGGGAATCATGTCGATCCCGGCGAGGATGCGGCGATCGCGCGGCTTGATCAATTCATCGAAGATGATGTTGACACCTATGCGGATCGACGCGACATACCCGGTGTCGACGGAACCTCCGGCCTGTCGGACTATCTTAGCTTGGGAGAGATCAGCCCGCATCGCTGCTGGCATGCGGGGTTGCGCGCGCGCCACGATGGCAAGAGCGGCGCTGAGACCTTTCTCAAGGAACTGGTGTGGCGCGAGTTTGCCTATCACCTGATGCACCACACCCCGCATATCCTCAGGACCAGTTGGCGTGAGGAATGGGAAGCCTTTCCGTGGGAAACGGATCCTGACCATCCTCATGCGGTTGCCTGGAAACAGGGGCGCACCGGCATCGAATTCGTCGATGCCGCGATGCGTGAAATGTACGTGACCGGACGGATGCATAATCGCGGGCGGATGATCGTCGCGAGCTATCTGACCAAGCATCTGATGTGCCATTGGAAAACCGGCATGAACTGGTTCGCCGATTGCCTGACCGACTGGGATCCGGCGAGCAACGCGATGGGTTGGCAATGGGCGGCGGGCTGCGGGCCTGACGCGTCACCCTATTTCAGGGTGTTCAATCCGGTGACCCAGCTTGACAAGTTCGACCGGGACAGACGTTACGTTCGACGCTGGATCGCCGAAGATCAGGACACGCCGGGCGAGGACGCGCTGGCGTATTTCAAGGCGGTGCCGCGTCGGTGGGGCTTGTCGCCAGAGGATGCCTACCCATCCGCCGTCGTGTCCGCGGACGAGGGCAGGAAACGGGCGCTTTCCGCCTATGAATCGCGCAGCTTCTAGGGAAGGCGTCAGTTCCCTTGCCTGATATCCGGAGAGGAATTAACCTTTTCGCAGGGAAG
The DNA here is from genome assembly GCF_041224545.1 of Sedimentitalea sp. XS_ASV28. Classification (NCBI taxonomy): domain Bacteria; kingdom Pseudomonadati; phylum Pseudomonadota; class Alphaproteobacteria; order Rhodobacterales; family Paracoccaceae; genus Sedimentitalea; species Sedimentitalea sp. XS_ASV28. The sequence goes on from NZ_JBGFGP010000166.1 coordinate 318,934, forward strand.
TCACGGAGAGTGAGCCTATGGTCCTTACGACAGTAGACGGGCAGGAGGATCTGCCCCGGTATTTCGCGCAGGCGATGGACACGGTGCAGCGCATGCAATGCGGTCGGCTGGATATCCACCTGGACGACGGACGGGTGTTTCGCGCCGAAGGACCGGAACCCGGCCCGGTTGCCGAACTGCATGTGCATCATCCCGATCTTTTTGCCCGGCTGGTGCGTGAAGGCGATCTCGGGTTTTGCGACGCTTACCTGGAAAACTGGTGGAGCACGCCCGATCTGCAGGCCTTCATGGATCTCGTGCATCTGGGCAACGATACGATCTATGACGGGTTTCCCGGAATGTCGCTGGTGCGCGCCTATGAACGCTTGCGGTTCTGGCTGCGGCGCAATCATCGGGAACAGGCGCGCAAGAACATCTCGTATCACTATGACCTTGGGAATGAGTTCTATGGTCTGTGGCTGGATGACACGATGACCTATTCCAGCGCGTTGTTCACCACCGGGCAGGAAAGCCTCGAAATGGCGCAGACCGCGAAATATGCCAGCATGCTCGACCAGATGCAGGCCCGGCCCGGCGATCACATTCTTGAAATCGGCTGTGGCTGGGGTGGCTTCGCGGAATACGCGGCGCGGGAACGGGGCATGCGTGTGACCGGGCTGACAATCAGCGCGGAACAATTGAAATATGCGCGTGAACGGATCGAGAAAGCAGGCCTGAGCGAGCAGGTCACCTTCAAGATGCAGGATTATCGCGATGAAACCGGCACCTATGACGGCATCGCCAGCATCGAGATGTTCGAAGCGGTGGGGGAAAAGTACTGGCCGGTGTTCTTCAACACCGTGCGCGAGCGGTTGAAACCTGGGGGAAATGCGACGCTGCAGATCATCACCGTCGCCGATCGTCGGTGGGAGGTTTACAAGCGCGGTGTCGATTTCATTCAGAAGTACATTTTCCCCGGCGGCATGTTGCCCGCACCGTCGATCCTGCGGCAGCATATCGAAAAAGCGGATCTGACCGTTGCGCGCTCGATCGAGTTTGGCCCGAGCTATGATCTGACGCTGCGCCGCTGGCATCAGACATTCAACGAAAAATGGGATGAAATCGCCCGGCTCGGCTTTGACGAGCGGTTCCGGCGCATGTGGAATTTCTACCTCACCTCCTGTGCGGCCGCTTTTGACAGTTCCAATGTCGATGTGACACAGATAACGGTGACGCGACCGACCTAGGAGCCGACCCGCCCGATGCCCACTTCGTCACGTCTTGTCGCCGGCATCTGCCTGGCGTTGCTGGCGTTCGTTCTGTCGCGGCAGATCATGCCGCTGATGCCCGAGGGGATGAATTTCGGATATTTCATCCATGTGAACATGGTGATCGGGTTTCTGGTCGGCTGGAGCATCATGGGAAGCCGGGCAGGGCGGGGGATCACCGCGGCCATCAACAACGGGCTGACCGGTGCCGTGGTCCTGATATTCTGGGGGCTCTTCGTGCAGTCCTGTTACGGAATGGTCGATCAGGCGATGAACGACCGCTTCGATGGGCCGCTTGAGGCACTTCTCGCCATCTTCGATATTGCAGCCGGATACCTGACGGTCATCCTGGTTCCGATTGTCATCGCGACAACACTTGTTGGCGGTGCCTTGTCGGGGCTGGCAAGCGAATTGGCATGGCGTCGCTGGCGCTGATCACAGGAGCAGATATAAATTGGCTGATTTCTTTTTCTATGGCACGCTGCGCCATTTGCCCTTGTTGCGGATTGTTCTGGGGCGCGCCGGGGACACCCTGCGGGTCAGCGCAGCGAGGCTTGCGGATCATGGGGTTTTCCAACTCGGAGACGAGCCGTTTCCCCATTTCGCATCGGTCGCCGGCTCCTCGGCAACGGGTATCCTGCTACGGGATGTCTCCGAGGACGAGGCGCAGCGGTTGCAGTTTTACGAAAGCGCGTTCGGGTATCGCCGTCACGAGGTTTCGGTGCGCACGGACGAAGGCGATCAGGTCGCGGCACATGTATTCTACCCCGATGACGCCGGTCAGGCCACCGACCGTAAGTGGTCGCTGCCCGATTGGGAACGTGACTGGGCAGAGATCAGCCTGTGCGCCGCCGAGGAGGCGATGGCGTGGTTCGGTCGCAAGAACGCACAAGAGATGGCACAGGCGTTTCCGGGTATGCGCCGCCGGGCCTCGGCACTGGTCGCAGGGCGTCGGCGGACGGCTGATCCCGAACGGGACCTGTCGCGCGATGTGCGGGTCGCGTCACACCATCATCCCTATACCAAGTTCTTTTCCCTGCAGGAAATCGATGTGCAGGTGCGTCAGTATGATGGCGAGATGAGCGATGTTCTGAACCGTGCGGCAATCCTGGTCGGAGAGGCGGCTGTTGTGCTGCCCTACGATCCACTGCGCGACTGCGTGATGCTGATCGAGCAGTTTCGTGCGCCGGTCTACATGGTGGGCGATCCTTCTCCCTGGGTCTGGGAGCCTGTCGCCGGGCTGCTGGAACCCGGTGAACCGGCAGAAGAGGCCGCCCGCCGCGAGGCGCTGGAAGAGGCGGGGCTGGCGCTCGGTCGGCTGGAGTCGGCCGGCAAGATGTATTCCAGTACGGGCTCATCGACGGAATATCTGCATCTTTTCGTCGGGTTCGCGAATCTGCGGGGCGATGTCACCGGGACTGGAGGGACGGATGAAGGCGAGGATATTCGCAGCAAGGTGATCGGTTATGACGAGTTGATGCGGGGGATTGACGCAGAGGAGTACAAGGACATGCCGTTGATCACCACGGCGCTCTGGCTGGCCCGACATCGCGAACGCCTGCGCAGAACCGCCTAACTTCTGCGCCACGGCGCTTGAGGTCGGCAAGGTCCGGCGATACACGGGGCAGGAACAAGTTTTGAGGGCATCATGCATATCGCACGTGATCTGGCCGGGGCCGTAGGGAATACACCGTTGATCCGGCTGCGCCGCGTCAGCGCGGAAACCGGTTGTGAAATTCTGGGCAAGGCCGAATTCATGAACCCGGGCCAATCGGTCAAGGATCGTGCGGCGCTGTTCATCATTCGCGATGCGATTGCGCGCGGCGAATTGCAACCGGGCGGCACCATCGTCGAGGGAACGGCCGGCAATACCGGGATCGGGCTGGCGCTGGTCGGGGCCTCGATGGGGTTCAAGACGGTCATCGTGATCCCGGAAACCCAGAGCGAAGAGAAAAAGGACATGCTGCGCCTTGCGGGGGCAGAACTGGTGCAGGTGCCCGCGGCCCCGTATCGGAACCCCAACAACTTCGTGCGATATTCCGAACGGCTGGCGAAGGAACTGGCGAAAACCGAACCGAACGGCGCCATCTGGGCGAACCAGTTTGACAATGTCTCCAACCGGCAGGCGCATGTCGAAACCACGGGCCCCGAGATATGGGCGCAGACCGAAGGCCGCGTCGATGGCTTTGTGAGTGCGGTTGGCTCGGGCGGAACGCTTGCCGGCGTCGCCGAGGCGTTGCAGCCCAAGGGCGTCAAGATTGCGCTGGCCGATCCGATGGGCGCGGCGCTTTTCAGCTATTACACCACCGGCGAACTGGCTAGCGAGGGCAGCAGCATCGCGGAAGGCATCGGACAGGTGCGCATTACCGAGAACCTGAAAGGCTTCAAGCCGGATTTTGCATATCAGATCCCGGATGAAGAAGCGTTGCCATACGTGTTCGACCTTCTGCGTGACGAGGGGCTGGTGATGGGCGGTTCGACCGCGATCAACATTGCAGGCGCTGTACACATGGCGCGCGAGATGGGACCGGGGCACACCATCGTCACCGTGCTCTGCGATTACGGCACGCGGTATCAGTCCAAGCTCTTCAACCCGGATTTCCTGAAAGACAAGAACCTGCCAGTGCCCGCGTGGATGACACGGGGGCCGGTCTCGATTCCCGGCGTTTTCGAGGACGTCTGACATGCGGCCGCTGCGCGCCCTTCTGTTCGCGCTGTTCTCGATTGCCTTGCTGTCGGTCGGAACGCTGGCTGGCGCGCAGCAATATACCGATGATCAACGCGCATTCCACGACCGCTGGCTGGCCACGGCGCAGCGCGCCGAAGCGGTACTGAACACCAAGCGGGCTTCCAACGCGTCGCTGGAACAGCTTCGCGCGGAGATCGTGGAGTTTCGAGATACGTTCAACTCCGGTCGTGATCGCAACAGCGACCGGATTCAAACACTCGAAAGCCAGCTTGAGGCGCTCGGCCCGCCGCCTGAGGACGGCGCGACCGAGGCCGAGGACATTGCAGATCTACGACAGCGCCTGAATGATCAACTCGACAACCTGCGCGTGCCGCAGGTCATCTCGGAAGAGGCCTATAGCCGCGCCAATGGCCTGATAAGTGAAATCGACACGGCGATCTGGTCTAGCACCAAGCAGGAACTCTTGTCACGTGGACCATCGCCGCTGAACCTGGCGTTGCTGCCCGAGGCCTATCGCGAAACGCGACAGGCCATTCGGCGGCTCTTTCATGAGACAAGAGAGAATATCGGGATCGCGGCGGTCCGGGCGCAGGTACAGGACCGATTGCCTGCGATTGCAGCCCTCACGGTTATCGGGCTGATCCTGCTCGTCAAAGGCAAACGGTGGTCCGACCGGATAGGTAAATACCTGCGCTCGTTCGGCGGGGCCGGGAGTGGTGTCTGGACCTTCGTGATCTCGCTGACACGTATCCTGATCCCCTGGGTCGGTGTCGTCTTTCTTTGCGGTGCGATGCAGTTTTCCGGCATTCTCGGCGTGCGGGGCACGCTGCTGGTGCAGCAGATACCCTATCTTGCCGCGATATTCCTGTATCTCGACTGGATCCGCAGGCAATTCGTCACCCACGCGGTCAATATCGATCCGGAGGGTCACGTTGCGGCGAATGCGACGAAATACAGGATCTATGTGGGTCTGCTGGCGTTGTCCCTGGTCCTGCATGATCTGATTCGCCTGTTCGAACGGATTGACTCTCCCTCTTCCGGAACGCTTGCGGTCATTTACTTTCCACTGATCCTGGCAACGGGTCTATTGCTCTTGCGGGTGATGCGGCTGAGCAGACCACCTGCTCCCGAGGTCGAAAAAGGCGAAGGAGACGACGGCCGCAGGGTCGGGTTTTCCAGCGTCATCGACATGGTGCAGCGTATTGTATACATGCTCGGGATTCTGTCGCCGTTGCTGGCGATTTTCGGATATGTCCCCGCCGCTGTAGCAATTGTCTTTCCGGCGGTTGAGACAATCGCGCTCATGGCGACTTTCGTCATTCTTCACCGCTTCATCGCCAACGTCTACGGATGGGTTTCAGGCAAGGGCGAGGCGGCGGCGGACTCGCTGCTGATCGTCATTGTCGGGTTCGTGCTGACGCTTCTGGCATTGCCGATCCTGGCCCTGATCTGGGGCGCGCGCCCGGCTCAGCTTGCCGAAGCCTGGTCGCTGCTCATGAGCGGTTTCGTCATCGGCGGGATCCGGATTTCGCCGACAATCTTCATCGTGTTCGCCGTGGTCTTTGCGATCGGCTATACTTTGACGCGGCTGTTGCAAAGCGGGCTGCGCAATTCGCTGCTGCCAAAGACACGGATGGATCCCGGCGGACAGAACGCTGTGGTGTCCGGGGTCGGGTATATCGGTATCTTCATCACGACACTGGTGGCAATCATCAGCGCCGGTATCGATCTGACCGCGCTCGGTTACGTGGCCGGTGCGCTGTCGGTCGGCATCGGGTTCGGCCTTCAGAACATCGTGTCCAATTTTGTCTCGGGCATCATTCTGCTGATCGAGCGTCCGATTTCCAAGGGCGACTGGATCGATGTGAACGGCCAGATGGGCTATGTGCGCGATATCGCGGTGCGCTCCACGCGGATCGAGACCTTTGACCGGACCGATGTGATCGTGCCGAACTCGGATCTCATCAGCGGCACAGTGACCAATTACACGCGTGGCAACACCATCGGACGCGTCATCGTTCCTGTTGGCATTGCCTACGGAACCGATACCCGCAAGGTCGAAACCATCCTGTCCGAAGTCGCGAATGCGCACCCCATGGTGTTGGCGCATCCGGCTCCGAGCGTGGTGTTCAAGGGGTTCGGAGCGGACTCGCTGGATTTCGAAATCCGCGCGATCCTTCGGGATGTGAACTGGGTTCTGTCGGTCAAGTCCGACATGAATCACGAGATCGCGCGTCGTTTTGTCGAGGAAGGGATCGAAATCCCCTTCGCGCAGCGCGACATCTGGATTCGCAATCCCGAGGCGCTTGGCACAGTGCCTGCCGAAGAGGGGTCCGGGGACACCGCGACGCCTGACGCTTCGCCGTCTTCGAAACCGGTTGAGATGACCGAGGTCGATATGGATAACGACGCCGGGGATGACTACTGAAAATTCCTGTCGCGTTAGCGACGGGGTGGCCGGACCAGCGTGGGTGCGCGAGTGCCGCAACGTATTCGTGTCACAGTTCTCTCTCGCCAAGCGCGGCGGCCATCCCCGATCGTGCGGGGTCTGAGCCTGAGTGCTATCTCTGGCTGCGTGCCATGAAGGCCAAGCGTTCGAATAGGTGCACATCCTGCTCGTTCTTGAGCAAGGCACCATGCAGTTTCGGCAGCGCGTTGGCCCCGTCCCGCTTGAGATCTTCTGCGGTCAGATCCTCGGCCAGAAGCAACTTCAACCAGTCGAGCACCTCGGATGTCGACGGTTTCTTCTTGAGTCCCGGCTGGTCGCGCAGTTCGTAGAACTGGGTCAGGGCGGTGGTCAGCAGCGAGTCCTTGATGCCGGGATGGTGGACTTCGACAATCTTGCGCATCGTCGCCTCATCCGGGAAGCGGATGTAGTGAAAGAAGCAACGTCGCAGAAACGCGTCGGGCAGTTCCTTTTCATTGTTCGAGGTGATGATGACAACCGGGCGCTGCGCCGCGCGAATTGTTTCGCCGGTTTCGTAGACAAAGAACTCCATCTTGTCGAGTTCCTGAAGCAGGTCATTTGGAAACTCGATATCGGCCTTGTCGATCTCATCGATCAGCAGAACCACTTTTTCCTCGGATTCGAACGCCTGCCAGAGTTTGCCTTTCCTGATGTAGTTTGACACGTCATGCACCCGTTCTTCGCCAAGCTGGCTGTCGCGCAGGCGGCTCACCGCGTCATATTCATAGAGGCCCTGTTGCGCGCGGGTGGTGGATTTCACGTTCCACTCGATCATCCGCAGGCCCAGGGAGTCGGCGACCTGACGCGCAAGTTCTGTCTTGCCGGTTCCGGGCTCGCCCTTGACCAGCAGAGGGCGCTCCAGAGTGACCGCGGCGTTGACGGCGATGGTCAGGTCACTTGTCGCTACGTAACTTTCGGTGCCTTGAAATTTCATGTTTTTACAACCCTTTGGTGTTGGTTCCACGGGGGAGACCGGTTGGCCGTGCTTTTAACCCGAGCCGCGCAGGATTGTGTAGTGACATTCTGAATAGCGTCAGCTAAACGCAGCCACAGTGAGGAGCCGGTTATCCAGGGAAGTACCATTGCCAGACGATGTTGGCCAATCCAAGGGAGCTAAGATGAAGCAGGACGTTTTTCTGCCGGATGACTATCGCCCGGCCGAGGATGAGCCGTTTATGAATGACATGCAGCTGGAATATTTCCGCCGCAAGTTGATCGACTGGAAGAACGAGTTGTTGGCGGGTAGCCGCGATACCATCGAAGGATTGCAGGACGGGACACGCAACATTCCGGATGTTGCCGACCGTGCCAGCGAAGAGACCGATCGGGCGCTTGAATTGCGCACTCGGGACCGCCAGCGAAAGCTGGTTGCCAAGATCGACAGCGCCCTGCGCCGGGTGGAGGACGGCGAATACGGCTATTGCGAAGTGACGGGAGAACCGATTTCGCTGAAGCGGCTGGATGCACGCCCGATCGCCACCATGAGCCTTGAGGCGCAGGAACGGCATGAACGGCGCGAGAAAGTGCACCGCGACGACTGATCGCCCGGACCGGGTGTGACGAACTGTGTACGCCGGGGCGCTTGCTCCGGCGTTTGTTGTTTCAGGGGGGCACCATGGCGCTGAAAAATCTGAACATTGTTGTGGTCGGCGCCGGGATCGGCGGCCTGTCGGCGGCCATTGCGCTGCGTCGTTCGGGCGCGCAGGTCCGGGTGTTCGAGCAGGCGGCGGAGTTGACCGAAGTGGGTGCGGGCCTGCAGATCAGCGCCAACGGGATGGCGGTTCTGCACGCGCTCGACATTCTGCCGCGAGGCGAGGGCGGACCGGGATTGCGCTCTGCCGGCACGGTCATCCGTGATTGTCGTTCCGGGCGGGAGGTGACAGTCATGCCCGCTCCGGCAGCGGGTCCGACCTATTACTTTCATCGCGCCGACCTGATCGATCTCTTGCGCAAGGCGGCGGAGCGAATGGGCGTCGAGCTTGTTCTCGGGCAACGGGTCACGTCCTGTGAGGCGGAGCAGGGCGGCGCCCGGATCGAGATGACGGACGGTCGGGCACAACACGCGGATCTGGTGGTTGCGGCGGATGGTGGCCGCAGTCTGTTGCGACGCGCGCTTGTCGGAGAAGAGGGAGCGCCACGTTTTACCGGGCAGGTTGCGTGGCGTGCGACGATCCCCTGGGGACAGGCCAAGGCTGATCGCAGGGCGACCCTGACCATGGGGCCGGGCCGGCATGTGGTGACCTATCCGATCCGCTCCGGACGGGAGCTGAACATCGTCGCGGTCGAAGAGCGCACGGATTGGCGTGAAGAGGGGTGGCGACATCGTGGCGACGCCGCGGAATTGCGCAGCAGGTTCGCGGGGTTCGGCGGGGATGTCGCCCATCAACTCGGTGCGGTGACGGATGTGTATCTGTGGGCCCTGTTCCTGCATCCGGTCGCATCGCGTTGGCAGGATGGGCGTCTGGCACTGGTCGGAGACGCGGCGCACCCGACCTTGCCTTTCATGGCGCAGGGGGCGTGCCTTGCGCTGGAGGATTCCTGGGTTCTGGCGCATTGCCTGACTCACGCGACGGATGCCGCCAGCGGTTTGACGCGCTATGAGTCGGCACGCCGCGACCGTGCGCAGCGTGTGGTCGCCGCAGCCGCCGCGAATGCGCGAAATTTTCACCTCAGGACACCGATGCGCCAACTGGCGCAGCTCGGTCTATCGCTGCTTGGACCGCGCATCGCGCGGCGATACGAGTGGATTTATGGGCATGACGTGACCCGCTGACGCACGGAGTCAGGCGTCAAGCTCGATCCAGACCGGCACGTGATCGGATGGCTTGTCATGGCCCCGAATCTCCTTGTCGATCTGGCAATCGACCAGCAGATCCGCAGCTTGCGGGGTGAGCAGGAAATGATCGATGCGGATACCGTTGTTCCGGTTCCATGCTCCGGCCTGATAATCCCAGAACGAATAGTTCTCCGGCGCCTGCGTGCGGGCGCGCAAGGCATCGGTAAAGCCCAGATTGACGATGCGCCGATAGGCATTGCGGCTCTCGGGGCGAAACAGGGCATCCTCGCGCCAGGCATCTGGCGTCTTGGCATCCTCGGACTGCGGAATGATGTTGTAATCGCCAGCCATCAACGCAGGCTGTTCCTGCGCCAGAAGCGCGACAGCACGGGTGCGCAGGCGATCCATCCAGGCCAGCTTGTAGTCGAATTTTGGTCCCGGGGCGGGATTTCCGTTGGGCAGATACAAACCACAGAGACGCACGGCGGATTTGCCAACGACCGTCGCCTCGATCCAGCGGGCCTGTTCGTCAGACTCGTCGCCGGGCAATCCGCGCTCGACGTCCTCGAGCGGGAATTTTGAGAGGATCGCGACGCCGTTAAAGGATTTTTGACCATGTGTTTCGACATTGTAACCACGGTCTTCGAACAGCTCGCGGGGGAAATTATCATCCACGGACTTGATCTCTTGCAGGAGGACGACGTCGGGCTGCGCATCGTCCAGCCATGCGGGTAGTGCCTGTGCCCGTGCTTTGATGCCGTTAATGTTGAATGTTGCGATTTTCATCCTGTTTCCCCGGCCCGATGCCCCCTGTCGATCTATCGCCGATGCGGGCGCGCAGGGCAAGGACAACGGCTCGCCCATGACCTGACACATATTGTGTCAGATCGAATCGCTGATGGGTCAGACCTTCGAAATTGCGATCTGATTCGGCGGCGTTGACCAAAGGTAAGCGCATCGTTTCTACACAGTTTGGCCATGTGGATAACATTTTTTTAACGCATTCTGCGTCAACCTGTTTTTGTACAGCGTCAACCGGCTGGCCCGAATTTTTCATGTGGATAAGTTGCCGATTCTGCAACCTAGCCAAGAAAAAGTTCTTTGAGAATCTACTGTGAGATGCAAGCGTCGAGGGGTAATCAACTCCAACACCGAGGATCACAGCCATGAATGCTCAACGTAAAATCACGGAATTTCAGGATGTTACCTTCAATGAGGGGACAAGCAGCCTGTTCGATGGAGACGGCACGGAGATGTTTTCGTCCGGCTCGGCTCCGACCTGTCAGAATGACGCCCTGACCGGGGATGCAACGGCCCTGTTTTCCTCGGGTTCCGCGCCGGTCGCCACCAGCGCAACGATCACCGGAGACGGGGTAGAAATGTTCTCGTCCGGTTCGGCTCCGGTTTCTGCATCGACCGCGATGTCAGGCGACCTGGTGCAGATGTTCTCGTCCGGCTCGGCACCTGTTGCCAGCGGTGACGCGATCAGCGGCGAGGGCACGCAGATGTTCTCGTCCGGGTCTGCTCCTGTCGCCAGCAGCGAGGCATCGCTGGGTGAACGGACCGAGATGTTCTCGTCCGGCAGCTAAGCCCGGTCTGATCGTCCAAGTTGGAAACGGGGCGTTCAGAGAGACGCCATTTGCAAAGGGTATCCCAATGTCGAATGTCATCCGTCTGAACGTCCCGTCCCAGCGTCAAAGCGGTGCAGCGCGGCGCGCCGCGCTGATCGCCAGTTTCGCCCAGCATCGCCGGTTCGGGGATGATGTGTTCTGGCTGAAGGAAAACGCCGAGCTCTTGAACATCCTGGAATGCACCGACCTGTCGCTGCCGGATCAGGCGCTGGAGCCGCACCAGGGATTTTATGACCAGGTCGAAAAGCGCCTCGGGTTTTTTCCGCAATATTACCGGTTCCTGCTGTCGATCTGTCTCGATCTTGAGGATCTCGGGATGGCGGGAAGCAAGGCCGAGGCGCTGTCGCACTGGGTGGCCCGAGAGGGGCTTGCCGAGGCAGAGTTGTCCGATTTGCAGCGGCTCGAAGCGCGTCGATTGATGAAGCGACGGGGGGTTGACCCGCTTCCGGGCGACGCCGGTCTCGAGGATCGCGTGCGCAGGTTCATCGACCGCTCCGACACCTTTGCGATGCCGAACAAGAAGGCCGCCTACGAACTGACCCACATCGTGTTCTATCTGAGCGAATACGGCCGGCGTGACCCGGGCCTGTCTCAGGATGCCAGGACGTCGCTCGAATTTGCGGGTATCCTCGCGTATCTGGATCAGAATGCCGATCTTTTGGCCGAGATTTGCGTTGCCATGCGATATGCAGGCCAGGAACCGTCGGAGATCTGGGAAACCTGGCTGGAACGTGAAACCCATCGCTTCGGCGTGGAAACCGGCCCGCAGGTCAACACCGCCGACAACTACCACGACTATTTCGTCTGCAACTGGCTGATGGCCGTGTCCGGACGGGACACGTTCCGCAAGCCGGCCAGCAATGAGCGGATGGCGTTTTTCAGGGCTGCGCCCTTTGCCGCACCACTGCGCGAGATTTCGGAATGCATGTTCCGGCTGGAGGATGCCCGCAGCGCGGATTGGGGCAGCATGCGCAGCCATGTCGAAGACTCGCTGACCGAAACCGGCCATGAAATTCTCTGTGAAGCGCAGAAGAGCAGCGCGAAGTTCGAGGACTTTTTTGCCGGTTTTGCGCGCACCGGCCTGCGCGGGGTGGCATTGTGAAGGCAGCCGCGTTTGGTGCATGCCTCGTCGTCATCTACACGGCGTTGATTTCGTCGGCAGATGCGATCACCAAGCTGATCGCGGGCGGATATGCGGCACCGCAGTTGTTCTGTCTGTCCGGTCTGTTCGTCGTCGCGCTCAGCGCATGTGCCGACCGGCATCGCTCTCAGCGGCGTGGATTTCGTACCGCTTGCCCGCGTGCAATGGCGCTTCGGTCCGGGGCGACGGTGTTGGCCGCGGTCTCGTTCTTTTACGCGTTCCGCTATCTGCCTTTCGCCGAGGTCTTTCTGTTCATTGGCCTGATGCCGATTCTCGCAGGGTTGATGTCGGGTCTGATCCTGGACGAGCATGTGAGCCCGGCGGCCTGGGCGGCGCTGGTTGCGGGATTTGTCGGTGTCATGTGCCTGTTTCCGGCGGGGCTTGGTGCGGTGACGCTCGGACATGGATTTGCCATGGCCGCCGCTCTGTTCGGCACATTTTCCATGGTTATGGCGCGCTTTATCGGGCGATATGAAACCAATAGCCTCGCGCAGGTCTTCTATCCGAATCTTGCGATTTTTGCCGTGATGGGCGTTGCATTGCCCTTTGTCTGGAAGCCGATGCCGCTGTCCGATCTGGGGCTGGTTGCGGCCTATGCGGCGCTGCTGTTCGGTGCGCGCTGGTTGCTGGTAATCGCGCTGCGGCTGCTTGCGGCCTACGCGGTGACTCCGCTGATGAACCTGCAATTTGTCTGGATGGTGGTCCTGGGGGCCGTGATCTTTGATGAATTGCCGGCACCCGGCACCTATCTGGGCGTGGCAATCGTTATCGGCAGCGGCCTGTTCCTAGTCTGGGATCAGTTCGCGCCTGCGGCACCACGGGGCAAGATTGCGGGAACGCCGAGGCGCGTCAATTCTGATCTGTAACTATTTGATTTACAATGAAAACGACGTCCCGCACCCGCAGGAAGAGGTGGCGTTGGGGTTCTCGATGACAAATCGTGCACCAATCAGTTCCTCGGTAAAATCGATCACAGCGTTTTCCAGAAACGGCAGCGACACCGTATCGACCACGACCTTCTGGCCCTGACCCTCAAGCACCAGATCGTCCTCGGCCGGGGTATCGAGCGCGATTTCATATTGAAAGCCTGAACACCCGCCACCTTCAACAGCGACGCGCAGGGCCTGGCCCTGATCCGATGCACCGATCTCGGCAAGCCGCGCAAAGGCACGGTCCGTGACTTTTGGGGGCAGGTTCATCGTTGCTTACTCCGCGGCGGTTTCAATAGACCTCTGCCTATCATATAGAAACCTCATGGACAGGCGACAAGGACAACCGAGAATGCACGCCCCATATGCCTCGGACCCGTCGGCCAGCAGGGGAAGGCTGGTGCGGGAGGAAGAGAGCAACTTTCGTTCGTGCTTTCAGCGCGACCGCGACCGGATCATCCATGCCAGCGCGTTTCGGCGGCTGAAGCACAAGACGCAGGTGTTCGTGGAACACGAGGGTGACTATTACCGGACCCGGCTGACACATTCCATCGAGGTGGCCCAGGTGGCCCGGACCATCTCGGGTACGCTGGGGCTGAACGCGGAACTGACCGAGGCGGTGGCCTTGGCGCATGATCTGGGTCACACGCCGTTCGGACACACGGGGGAGGACGCCCTGCATGCGTTGATGCAGCCCTATGGAGGCTTCGATCACAATGCGCAGGCGATCCGTATCGTCACGCATCTTGAGCGGCATTATGCGGATTTTGATGGTCTGAACCTGACCTGGGAAACGCTGGAAGGGATCGCCAAGCATAACGGGCCGGTGCCCGCGCCGATCCCCTGGGCGCTTGAGGAATACAATGCCCGGCATGATCTGGAACTGCACACGTTTGCCAGCGCCGAAGCTCAGGTTGCGGCGATTGCCGACGATGTGGCCTATAACCATCACGATCTGCATGACGGGTTGCGTGCGGAACTGTTTTCGACGGATGAACTCGCGGAACTGCCGATTCTCTCGGAAAACTTTGCCGAGGTGGATCGCCTCTATCCTGGGCTGAACTATTACCGCCGTCGACACGAGGCGCTGCGCCGCTTTTTCGGCGTGCTGGTTGAAGACGTCATCACCGTGGCGCGAGGCAGGTTGAAGGCGCTGAATCCGCAAAGCGCCAGGGATGTCCGTCATGCGGGGCATGCGATCGTGCAATTCTCGGACCGGATTTTCGCCGATCTCAAGGTCATCCGGGAATTCCTGTTTCAACGCATGTATCGCGCACCGAGCGTGGTGACGATGCGGGCCGAGGTTACCGACGTCGTGAACGACCTGTTCCCATATTTCATGACGCATCCGGACCAGCTTCCGAAACAGTGGCGCAAGGATGTCGACGAGGCCGAGGGCGAGACCACACTGGCGCGGATCGTGTCGGATTACATCGCCGGTATGACCGACCGGTTCGCGCTCCAGGAACATGCGCGCCTGTGCGGCGCGGGTGATGGTCCGGATCGGCGGCCGCCGATCTAGGTGTTTGGGCCCGACGCAGCGCGAATACATCATTTACCGTGCCGCAACTGCCGCTGGCGCGGAGCATTGACCGTCGCGGCGCGCGTGATACACCGCGCCAAAGCCTAAGGATACCAAGATGAACCTGTTTGCCGATATTCGCACGCTTGTCCTGCAGAACCTGGACACAATGGTCGCCGAGGGCGCCTTGCCCGAAGGTCTGGATTTCCGGAATGTCGCGGTCGAACCCCCGCGCGATGCGGCGCATGGCGACATGGCGACCAACGCGGCGATGGTGCTGGCAAAACCCGCGCGCCTGAAGCCGCGGGACATCGCGGAAACGCTGGCGGGCAAGCTCGCGGAGGATGCGCGTGTGCAATCGGCCGAGGTCGCGGGACCCGGCTTTCTGAACCTGCGGCTTGCGCCCGTCGTGTGGCAGGGCGTGATCGGGCAGGTGTTGCAATCCGGAACCGATTTTGGCCGCTCCCGGATGGGCCAGGGACGCAAGGTCAATGTCGAATTCGTCAGCGCCAACCCGACCGGGCCGCTGCATGTGGGTCACACACGGGGGGCAGTCTTTGGCGATGCGCTGGCCAGCCTGCTGCAGTTCTCGGGGCACGATGTCACGCGCGAATACTATATCAACGATGGCGGGGCGCAGGTCGATGTGCTCGCGCGGTCGGTCTATCTGCGCTATCTTGAAGCACTGGGCCAGGAGGTGGCGTTCGAGGACGGCACCTATCCCGGCGACTATCTGATCCCGGTCGGCGAAGAGCTTGCGCGCGACAAAGGCGACATATGGGTCGACCAGCCCGAGAGCGTCTGGCTGGAGGCGCTGCGCGACTATGCAACCGATGCGATGATGGAACTCATCCGCTCGGATCTCGCGTCGCTGGGCATCGGGATGGATGTGTTCTTTTCCGAAAAGTCGCTTTATGGCACCGGGCGTATCGAGGCCGCGATCGAGGATCTGCGCGCCAAGGGGCTGATTTATCGCGGCGTTCTGGAACCGCCCAAGGGCAAGACGCCCGAAGATTGGGAGCCGCGCGAACAGACCCTGTTCAAATCCACCGCGCATGGCGATGATGTTGATCGACCGATCATGAAATCCGATGGCGGGTGGACCTATTTCGCGCCGGATATCGCCTATCATTATGATAAGGTTTCCAGGGGGTTCGACGCGCTTATTGATGTGTTCGGCGCGGACCACGGAGGCTATGTCAAGCGGATGAAGGCGGCGGTGTCGGCGCTGTCCGATGGCAAGGTGCCGCTGGACATCAAACTGGCCCAGCTGGTGCGCCTGTTCAAGAACGGCGCACCGTTCAAGATGTCCAAGCGCGCCGGTAACTTCGTGACGCTGCGCGACGTGGTGGATCAGGTTGGTCCGGACGTGACCCGTTTTGTGATGCTGACGCGCAAGAACGATGCGCCGCTGGATTTCGATTTCGACAAGGTGCTGGAACAGTCGCGCGACAACCCGGTGTTTTACGTCCAATACGCCCATGCGCGGGTGATGAGCGTCATGCGGCGCGCCAAAGAGGCCGACATTGCGGTCGATGACGCCACATTGCTGGCGGCGGATCTGGCGGCGCTCGATCACGAGGCCGAGCTGAGCGTTGCAAAGAAGCTGGCCGAATGGCCGAGGCTGGTCGAAATAGCCGCCCGCACGAACGAGCCGCACCGCATCGCGTTTTACCTTTACGAACTCGCCGGAGACTTCCACGCCTTGTGGAACCGGGGCAACGACGTGCCCGGTCTGCGCTTCATTCAGGACGGTGATATTGCCACCAGCCAGTCGAAAATGGCGTTGGCCCGTGCCGTTTCCGTTGTTATTTCCGCAGGTCTTGGTATTCTTGGTGTGACGCCGGCGCAGGAGATGCGATAAGAACTTCGCCCGAAACGCCGGTCCGAGGCAGTAACGAGAACCCATTGCGCCACAAGTCACGGTGCGCACGGGCAGTGAGGCGGACATGGCAGATATCTATTCCATGCAAGACGTGGACGAACAGGAGTCATCCGGCGAAGCGGGTGGGCCATCACTTGGCACGGCTCTCAACCTTTTGGGCGCGGCTGCGTCGCTGGCGCTGATCGCGGGCATCGGTGTCTGGGGTTATCAGCTGGTGATGCGGGATGTCAGCGGCGTTCCGGTGGTGCGCGCGGTCGAGGGGCCGATGCGGGTACAGCCTGAGGATCCGGGCGGAATGCCGGCCGATCACCAGGGGCTGGCGGTGAACGCGGTTGCGGTACAGGGCGCTGCCGAGGCACCGGCGGACCGGCTCATTCTTGCGCCCCGACCGGTGGATCTTGCCGATGAGGATCAACCGGTGAAACCGGGTGATGACATCATGGCCGCCAAGGAAGACTCCGATGCAGGCAGGACGGAATCCGGCAGCGTCAGCTCGATGGTCGATCGCCTTCTGGCCGGCGTGCTTTCGGGATCGGACGAGCAGAATGATGCAACTATCGTCAAGGCCGCGGCACGGGTGGAACAGCCCGGCGATCTTGCGTCGGCGCAGGCCGCAAGCGACAGGGCAGAGCCGATGCCGGCGGTGGTGACAGGCCCAGGGCCCGCGCGTTCGCTGCGGCCCAGGATCCGTCCGATCCGCAGTGTCGGCACGTCTGCGATGGTGATACCGGTGGTCACGAAACCCGGATTGGATGTCGATCCCGACAGCCTGCCGGTCGGGACGCGTCTGGCGCAGCTGGGGGCCTTCGAAAGCCCGGAACTGGCGCTTCAGGAATGGGATCGGCTTGCCGGCAAGTTCGGCGATTACATGGAAGGCAAGTCGCGCGTCGTTCAAAAGGCCAGCAGTGGCGGACGCACCTTTTACCGGTTGCGCGCCATGGGATTTGACGATCTGGCCGACGCGCGGCGGTTCTGCTCGGCACTTGTCGCGGAACAGGCGGATTGCATTCCGGTCGTCACCCGATGAACTTTGGCGCGACGATTCTGGATGCGGATGGCTTGCGGCTGAGCGCCGATGAAAAAGCGTTTTTTCGCGATGTGGACCCGTTCGGCTTTATCCTGTTTGCCCGAAATCTGGAGACGCCGGAGCAGATACGTGCATTATGCGCCGATTTTCGCGAGGCGGTGGGGCGGGATGCGCCGATCACCATCGATCAGGAAGGTGGGCGGGTGCAACGTTTGCGCCCGCCGCTCGCGCGCGACTGGCTGCCGCCGCTGGAGCATGTCGCCAATGCGGGGGACGGGGCCGAACGGGCGATGTACCTGCGCTATCGGCTGATTGCCCAGGAATTGCGGGACTACGGCATCGACAGCAATTGTGCCCCGATGGTTGATGTTGCGGGGCCGCAGACACATGCGTTTCTCAGGAACCGGTGCTATGGCGAAGAACCCGGGCAGGTGGCACAGCTTGGACGCGCGGCGGCGGACGGTATGCTGGCGGGCGGGGTTCTGCCGGTGGTCAAGCACATCCCGGGCCACGGCCGGGCGACGCAGGACAGCCATTTTGACCTGCCGCATGTGTCGGTCAATGCCGAGGCATTGGATGACACGGATTTCGCACCGTTTCGCGCACTGAATGACCTGCCGATGGGGATGACCGCACATCTTGTCTATGATGCGATCGATCCACAGCCCGCGACGATTTCGCCGCGCATGATCTCGGTCATCCGCGAGCAGATCGGGTTTGACGGTCTGATCATGACCGATGATATTTCGATGAAGGCGCTGACCGGGTCGCTGGGCGATCTGTCGCGCGCGGCAATTGCGGCGGGATGCGACGTGATCCTGCATTGCAATGGTACGCTGTCGGAACGCGCCGAGGTGGCCGAGGCGGCGGGGCGCATGACCGATGCCGCCCAACACCGCGCCGAGGCCGCGCTTGCGGCACGGCGCGACCCCTCCGAACTTGACATTCCGGCCTGCGAAGCCGACCTTCACCGCCTGATGAGCGGAAAGGTCTATGGCTGAAACACCCTTTCAGGACGATGGCATGTCGGTGGCGGAACGCGTTGCCGCCGAGGCGCTGATCGTCGATGTCGACGGGTTCGAGGGCCCGCTCGACGTGTTGCTGACCTTGTCGCGCACGCAAAAGGTCGACCTGCGTAAAATCTCGGTCTTGCAACTCGCGCATCAGTATCTTGCCTTTGTCGAAAAGGCCAAGGCCCTGCGTCTGGAGCTTGCCGCCGATTATCTCGTCATGGCCGCGTGGCTGGCCTTTCTCAAATCGCGCCTTCTGCTGCCGCCGGATCCGACCGAGGACGGGCCGTCGGGCGAAGAACTGGCCGCGCATCTGGCTTTTCAGCTCGAGAGGTTGCAGGCGATGCGCGATGCCGCCGCGCGGCTGATGGGGCGTGACCGGCTGGGCCGGGATTTCTTTGCCCGTGGTCAGGCCGAGGATGTCGCGCGCATCAAGACCGTGACATATACTGCGACCCTGCTTGATCTGATGCAGGGCTATGCGCGTATCCGCACCCGGGACGACTTCCGTCCTTTTGTCATGGATCGCGATTCGGTCTTTACCATGGAGCAGGCGCTCGAACGGATGCGCCCGCTGATCGGTTTCGCGGGGACCTGGACCGACCTGACCACCTACATGCCGGATGGCTGGGACACTGACCCGGTGCGCCGACGGTCGGCAACTGCGGCGACTTTTGCCGCCTCGCTTGAACTGGTAAAGGAGGGCCATCTGGAGATCCGCCAGACGGAAACCTTTGCTCCGATACAGTTGCGCAGGAAAGACGAACGCTCGTGACCGAAGAGAGTGACGCCGAAGAGACGCCATCAGAGAGCCTGTTTCAGGCGCCACCCATGGGCGAGCAGGAGCGCATGGTCGAAGCGGTGCTCTTTGCCAGCGCCGAACCGGTCAGCGTGCGCGATCTGGAATCACGTATGCCCCATGGCTGTGACGCGGCCGAGGCTCTGGTGCGTCTGCGCAAGCGTTACGAGGGGCGCGGCGTGCAGGTGCTCAAGATCGGGGATGCCTGGGCGATCCGGACTGCGCCGGATCTTGGCTTTCTGATGCAGAAAGAGACGGTCGAGACGCGTAAACTGAGCCGGGCGGCCATCGAAACGCTGGCGATCATCGCCTATCATCAGCCCGTAACCCGCGCCGAGATCGAAGAGATCCGGGGGGTTTCGGTGTCGCGCGGGACGGTGGATCAACTGCTCGAGATGGAATGGATCCGGTTCGGGCGGCGCAAGATGACTCCGGGACGACCCGTGACTTTTGTCGTGACGCCGCAATTCCTCGATCATTTCGGCCTTGAGAGCGCACGTGATTTGCCGGGCCTAAAGGAATTGCGTTCGGCGGGGCTGCTTGAGAACCGCTTGCCGCCAAGTGCCTTGCCGACAGTGAGCGACAAGGACGAGGACGACGACGATATCGGGGCGGGACAGCCCGAACTCTTTGAGGATTAAAACGTTTCGCGATTAACTTGAAACATCTGGTATCACTTAACGCGTTGAAATCTTTGATTTCAGGCAGCTTTAGGTGATTCAGGTTTATCGCGAAATGCTATAACGCTCTTTTGCCGTGAAAATGGCGCGATGATAACTATACTTCGATCAGTAGCGAGGTGGTCGGTATGAACCTGAATCAGGTCATCAACATGGTTTTGCGGATATTCATGCGCAAGGCTGTCAACAGGGGCGTCAATGCGGGCATCGATGCCGCATCCAGATATTCGCGGCGGCGGAGCGGGGCCGATCAGGGACCGGACCAACCGCCAAGTTCCAAAGGCAAGCCGCCCGCCATGACCAAGGAACAGCGCCGAGCCCGTCGTGCGGTTCGGATGGCAAAGCGTGCCGCGCGCATGACCAAGATGTGATGGCGGCATCTGCGCTGCCGAGAATCAGGATCGGAAGTGTTTCGAGAGTTTGAGCCCCTGGCCCTGATAGTTTGACGAGATTCCCGCGCCGTAAAGCTGGGTCGGAATGTCGGCCATTCGCTCATAGACCAGCTTGCCGACGATCTGGCCATGCTCCAGAACAAACGGCGCCTCGTGACAGCGCACTTCAAGCACCCCGCGCGATCCCGAGCCGCCCGCCCCGGCATAGCCAAAGCCGGGGTCGAAGAAGCCCGCGTAATGCACCCGGAATTCGCCGACCATCGCGAGATAGGGGGCCATTTCGGCGGCACAATGGGGCGGGATCGATATCGCCTCGCGGCTGACAAGGATATAGAACGCGCCAGGATCGAGAATGATCCAGCCGGTTTCGGTGCGCACCGGCTCCCAGAAATCGTCGGGGTCATAGTGGTTCAGCCGTGCAAGATCGATGACGCCCGTGTGTGGTTTGGCCCGGTAACCAACCAGCGTGCCGCTCTCGGGGCGCAGGTCGACGGAAAATCCGAGCCCGTCCGAAATCACCGCATCGCCGGACACGATGGGCGAAGCTGCATGGATGTCGCGCAACTCATCATCTTCTATGACGGTCTTGCCGGTGCGAAAGATCACCTGATTGAGCATCTGGCCTGTCCGTGCAATGACGGAGAAGCTCTGCGGACAGATCTCGACAAAGAGTTGACCGTGGTATCCCGGCGCGATGCGATCGAATTCCAGACCGCGATCCGTAATGATGCGGGTCAGCAGATCGAGGCGTCCGATGGAAGACTTTGCGCTGGCGGCGCCCGACATGCCGGCGGGCAGGGCAAGGCTCTCGATCAGCGGGACGACATAGACACAGCCCTTTTCCAGAACGGCCCCGCCGGTCAGGTCGATTTCGTGCATGGCAAAATCGGCCATCCGTTCGCGTACGGTCCGCTCGGGACCGGGCAGGAATGAGGCACGGACACGATAGGCGACGTCACCCAGACGCAGATCAAGACTGGCGGGCTGCACCTGGCCCGGTGCGATCGGCGCGCTGGCGGTGATCGTGCCGTTTTCCAGCATCGCGGTGATCTGCTGATTCGGACTGACGCCTGTCATTTCGTTCCCCTTGGCGATGGGGGAAATCGTCGGTGTGATTTGGTCGGGCTAGCAGGACTCGAACCTGCGACCTTCCGTCCCCCAGACGGACGCGCTACCAGGCTGCGCCATAGCCCGACGATGGGCCGTTCATACCGGTTTTCAGACCGGGAGCAAGAGGGAATCACCGCAAATTTCCTATGCCGCGCCGGACGCTTTGTCCAACCACGCCTCCAGCGCCCCGATCAGCGGGACGACAGCTGCAACCCTGCGGGCATCGAGCGAGTCACAGGCCGCGAGATCGGCGAGTATACCGGGGGAATAGGGCAGATCGCTTTCGTCAGGCGGGTCCGCCGCGTCCACGACCAGCGGAACGACCTTGGGTTGCTGCGCAACGGTTTCTTTCGGGACTGCGGTCTCGGACACGTCCGCAGGTTGAGCGTCAGGTGTTACCGGTGCCGGACTCCCGGCGGCAGGATGTGCCGGGCGGCGGTGGGTGAACTGGGGCAGGGGAAGTTGCTCCTGTTCGGTTTCCGATGCATCAGGCTCTGTTCCGGCGGCGTCATCCGTGGTGGGCGCGGTCGCGGCGGGCGTGGTTTCTGAAATTTCGTCCGTGTGTTCGACCGTGTGTTCGGAGCTCTGTTCCGTTTGCGGTTCCACGAAAGGCTGATCTGTCTCCTGGGCGTCATCCGCGCGTGCCGGCGTGGAGGGCGTGACGCCTTCCGTGACGGCGGCCTCTGCAAGCGAAGGCTCCGCAAGGGGAGGAGACATGGACGCGACGTGGCCAACACCTTGCTCGCGCAGGATTTTCTGAACACCCTTGATGGTCAGGCCGTCTTCGTAAAGCAGTTGTTTGATACCGCCGAGCAATTGCATGTCGGCGGGCCGATAATACCGTCGCCCCCCCGCGCGCTTGACCGGCTTTACTTGGCTGAACTTGCTTTCCCAGAAGCGCAGGACATGGGCCTGGATGCCCAGCCAATCCGCCACTTCGCTGATCGTGCGAAATGCGTCAGGCGACTTGGTCATTCACGGATCCTCGGATCAGGATTTCTTGTTGCCTGCGGCAACCCGGTCTTTCATCAGGTGAGACGGACGAAAAGTCAGAACACGGCGAGGTTGAATTGGAACTTCCTCTCCGGTTTTCGGATTGCGCCCGATACGGGCCGATTTGTCGCGAACGCTGAAGGTGCCGAAAGAGGAGATCTTGACCTGTTCGCCGCGCACGAGCGCATCCGACATATGTTCGAGCATGCTCTCGACAAGCTGGGCGCTTTCGTTTCGTGAAAGACCGACTTCTCGGAATACAGCTTCGCTCAGGTCCATCCGCGTCAAAGTCTTTTCGCCCATAATTACCCCCTGATGTTGGCACGCAGCATAGGGGCGAGGTAAATTCGCTGTCAATATCAATGATTTGCAAGGGTGTAGAAAGGCGTATTTGCGCGGATCATTACCAGCGCAACACCACCGCACCCCACGCCAGCCCGCCGCCGATGGCCTCGGTCACGACGACATCGCCGGTCTTGATCTGACCGCGCTGCTTCCCGACCGACAACGCGAGGGGAATCGAGGCTGCGGATGTGTTGCCGTGATCCTGGACGGTGACGACGACCTTTTCCATGTCGAGCCCCATCTTGCGCGCGGTGCCCTGAATGATGCGGATATTGGCCTGATGCGGCACGATCCAGTCGACCTCTTCGGCCGACAGCCCGGCCTTGTCGAGCGCCGCTTCCGCAGTCGCGGCCAGTTTTTCGACCGCATGGCGGAAAACCTGGTTGCCCTGCATGCGCAGATGTCCGGTGGTCTGGGTCGATACCCCGCCGTCCACATAGAGCAAATCCTTGAATTGCCCGTCAGAATGCAGGTCGGTCGCAAGCACGCCGCGGTCTTCCGAGGTGCCCGTGCCGTCCTGCGCTTCGAGCACGAGAGCCCCGGCGCCATCGCCGAACAGCACACAGGTTGCCCGATCGGTCCAGTCCATTATGCGGCTGAAGGTTTCGGCTCCGATGACCAGAACACGCCGTGCCTGGCCCGATACGATCATCGCGTTCGCGGTGCTGAGCGCATAGACAAAACCGGCGCAGACCGCCTGTACGTCAAAGGCAAAGCCGTGCCGCATCCCAAGCTCTGCCTGCACCATCGTGGCCGCCGAGGGGAAGGTCAGGTCCGCTGTCGAGGTGGCAACGATGATCGCATCGATATCTGCGGCGGACAGTCCGGCGTCCTGCAATGCGGCGGTTGCGGCTTTGCTGGCCAGGTTCGAGGTGGTTTCGCCAT
Organism: Sedimentitalea sp. XS_ASV28; assembly: GCF_041224545.1. Lineage (NCBI taxonomy): Bacteria > Pseudomonadati > Pseudomonadota > Alphaproteobacteria > Rhodobacterales > Paracoccaceae > Sedimentitalea > Sedimentitalea sp. XS_ASV28. Next base: position 342,462 of record NZ_JBGFGP010000166.1, read on the forward strand.
CAGCGGCAAAATGCCGACGTTCGATGCCCGATCGCGAGCGAATCCATTCATCCGAGGTGTCCAGGGTCGCTTCGAATTCAGAATTCGGGACGACGCGGTCGGGCAGGTAGTGTCCGATTCCGATGGCGACTGCGCGCAGTGTCATTCCTGGCCTTTATTTTCTTTATCTTCTTGTTGTTCCGCCGTCTCGTCGGTCGGTTCCGAGGCATCTTGGGCAAGCACAACGGTGGATGCAACCCGGGCGGCCAGTTTTTCCGAGAAACCTGTCTTGGCGAGTTGAAAGGCCAGCTTGACGGCGGCGGACACGCCGGTTGCATCCGCGCTGCCGTGGGATTTGATCACGGTGCCGTTCAGCCCGAGAAACACACCACCATTGACCCGTCGCGGGTCGATTCGCTTTTTCAGCCGGTCGAGCGAGGTGATCGCGAGCACGGATGCCACGCGCGACAGGAGCGAATATCCGAACGCTTCGCGCAAGAGCGATGCGATCAGGCGCGCGGTTCCTTCACCGGTCTTGATCGCGACATTGCCGGTAAAGCCGTCAGTGACGATGACATCGGCAACATTGCCGGGAATGTCGCTGCCCTCCACAAAGCCCACAAAGTCGAAATTCGCCTGATCGGCGAAACGCGAGATCAGCCCATGCGCCTCTTTGAGTTCGGTGCGGCCCTTGTGTTCTTCGGTGCCGACATTCAGCAGGCCGACACGCGGCTGATCGAGTTCAAGGCCGTTGCGCGCGTAGGACGCGCCCATCAGGGCATATTGCAGCAGGTCCTGATCGTCGGCACGGATATCCGCACCGGCATCCAGCATCAGGGTGAACCCGTGTCGATTGAGCGAGGGGAAGAGAATCGCGATCGCCGGGCGGTTCACGCCCGGAAGTTTGCGCAGTCTGATGACGCTGAGCGCCATCAGCGCACCGGTGTTGCCACATGAAACGACGCCCGCCGCCTCGCCATTGCGCACCGACTCGAGCGCCGACCACATGGAGGTGCCCTTGCCGTTGCGCATCACGTCGCGTGGCTTGTCTTCCATCGTGACCACGTCGGCCGTGTCGCGGAACTCAACCCGATCCTTCAGAACGGCGCGCCTAGCCACGAGCGGGCGAAGCTCTGCTTCCGGCCCGTGCAGGATGAACCCGATTTCCGGGTTCTTGTCCGCAGATTTAGCAATGCCAGCGACAACGGCCCCGGGACCCTTGTCTCCGCCCATGGCGTCAACCGATATGATGATACGGTTGTCTTGTGCCGGGTTCTGGTCGGGATGGGCCGTCATTCAGCGCTGGCCTGTCCGGTTTACGCGGCGTCTTCGTCCAGATCGATCTCTTCGGTCAGCGCGACGATTTCCTTGTCGTCATAGTGACCGCAGGAGGCGCAAACATGGTGCGGACGCTTGAGCTCGCCACAGTTCGGGCATTCGTTCGGGTTTGCAGCAACCAATGCATCGTGCGCACGACGGTTGTTGCGGCGCGATTTGGATACTTTGTTCTGTTGGACAGCCATGTCTCAACCTTTGTCTGATAGGGGCCGGCGGACGATCCGTGGCCGTGTTGCATTTCGAGTTTCGCGTATCGTTCTGACCGGCGTGACGTGCGTTTAGGCCGAGGCCCGTACGATGTCCAACCCTAAATCCGGTGAGCGCGCGAAAATACTGCGATTTTCTTTGGGCGCAAGCGATTTTTCCACGCACCCGGCCGGTTTGGAGTATCTTGGGCGGCTAGCTATCCTTTTTCAGGGCATCGCGCAACTCTGCAAGCCCGGCAAAGGGACGCGCGTCTTCATCGCTCATCGGGCTGATTCCCTCTTCCGCGAAAACGGCGTTTGTGGGCGCGATGTCGTCCTTGCGCGGATAGAGCGGCAATGCCAGTGTCAGGGCTTCGGTCATCACAGCGCCCGGATCAATCACGCTGCCGAGCCTCTCGATGCTGTCATCTTCGGGCATTTCGATCTCGTCAGCCGTCACTTCGGGCAGGTCCGCCACGTAAAGCCTTCTGACATCCACGTCGATGCGCGTCGTCACCGGTTCAAGCGTGACGACACAGGGCTGGACCACCGTTGCGCCAAGTCTGCCGGTCAGTTCCCAGTCACGCCGCCCCCGCGCGGAGACCTGTCCGGAAAAGCGGAGCTTGCGCAGGCCGGTCAGGCCGAGTTCATCGGCCAGCGCCTTCTGCATGCCCGGATCGGGGCGCAGGTCGAAAGCCGTCGGGGTGTTCTGGCGCAGATCGGCGACTCTCAGGGATGTCGTATCGGGCATCGTTGGTCTTTCGTTTCTTGAACCATCCGTCCGGTTTCTGTAATCGGGATAAAAGGCGTATCACGCCAAGGCAAGAGGGCAGCCATGTTCGGCAAATCATCCTGTATCAAACCGACATTGCGCGCGGCCGTCTTGTTCCTGGCCGGTCTGGCGGTCGCAGGGTGCACGGCGATCTATCGCGATCACGGCTATGTGCCCACCGAAGAGGACCTGGCCAAGGTCTCGGTCGGGGTCGACACACGCGACACCGTCGCCGAGGCGATCGGCGTGCCATCGGTCTCGGGCGTGTTGAACGAGAGCGGTTATTATTATGTCAGATCCCGCCTGCGCCATTACGGGGCAACCGAGCCAAAGGTCGTTGCGCGGGAACTGGTCGCGATCAGCTTCACCCAGTCCGGCATCGTTCAGAACATCGAGCGTTTCGGGCTGGAAGACGGTCGTGTCGTCGTCCTGAACCGGCGCGTCACCGAGTCCAGCGTCAACAATACCACGTTCCTGCGCCAGGTTCTCGGCAATATCGGCAACTTCAACCCCGGTGCCGTAGCCAACCAATAAAGCGGAGCGTTCGGGCTTCTGCCTTGAACCTGTGACATTGCGGACCTACGATTCGCGCAGGTTTCATACGAGTCCGTCATGCTTCAGCAGAACCCTATCCAGACGCAGGGACGCTACCAGGTGCGTCAGGCAATTTCGCCGCAGGACATTGCCGATGCCTGTGCGCTGCGGCAAAGAGGGTTCGGTCTGGCGCAGCCGGATCGCGACAAATTCGACGACACCAGCCTGCATATGCTCGTCGAGGATACCCGGACCGGGGAGCTCAGGTGCTGTTTCCGTCTGAGGGTATTGACGGTTCCGGATGATTGCCGAGACAGCTACTGCGCGCAATACTACGATTTTTCCGCGCTTTTCGATGCGGGTGCGCCCCTGGTGGAACTCGGACGATTCTGTGTCGAACCGGGGATTCGCGATGCCGACATTCTGCGGATCGCGTGGGGCGCGCTGACGGCTTTCGTCGACGGGGTCGGGGCGCATATGTTGATCGGCTGCACCTCCTTTGCCGGGACCGACCCGGACCGATATGGCGATGTCTTTTCCGTGCTGGCCACGCGTCACCTTGCGCCACGAAGCTGGCAACTGGCGACAACGACGCCATCGAGCATCGACTACGTGGACCGATACGCGCGCGCGCAAGACGAAGAGCAGGCGCTTGCGCAGATGCCGCCGCTCCTGCGAAGTTATCTCGCAATGGGCGGTCGGGTCGGCGATCACGCCGTGATTGACCGGCACATGGACACCCTGCATGTCTTTACCGGCCTCGAAATCACCGCCATCCCCGAAAGCCGAAAACGCCTCCTGCGAGCGCTTGCGCGCTAAAGCGTCCGACTTTGACCTGAGACATATGCGGCAGCCTCGAAGTAGTTCTATCATTCCTCCGTTGTGTAGAGGTCGCAGGTTTCGGTGAGAGCGTGGAACATGTCATTAAATGTTCGAGCACCGACTCTGCGCAGGTGCGCTTTGAGCTTGGAGAACGCCGTCTCAATCGGGTCTAGGTTGGCGGTAGGGCGGCAGGTGGAGGAGACAGCATCCGGCTTTGATTGTGGTTTTAGCGGCAACAGCAATCTTGTGCGTAGCGAGATTAATCGCGCCCGCAACGCACTCAGCAAAGGTGCTGAAACGGCCCGTCTTCTCGGCCAGGATGAATTGCAGATCAGAACTCAAGGAAATTCCAATAATTCAGGTTCTTGGCGGAACGCTTTATTGGCACAGTCGGGCATGTCGATCATGGTCACGACATTCAGGGCAGTTGACCTGCTGCGGTTCTGGCGTCGTCGAGAGCAGATTGTCCCGTGATTTCGCGCTCTTTAACGTGGCAGGCAAGTCGATGCCCCGGCGCGACGACGACCGGGACAGGGCGCACGTCCTCGCAACCTGCTTCGCGCAACGGGCAACGGGAGACGAACGGACAGCCGCGCGGCATGTCCATAGGATTGGGCACGTCGCCCTGCAGGGGGCTCGTGGTTTTGGTGCGTTCTATTACCGGGTCTGGAATTGGCACTGCGCTCAGGAGCGCCTCGGTATAAGGGTGCAAGGCTCTGCTGAACAATGCATCAGTCGGCGCTTCCTCCACCACTGTTCCAAGGTACATCACGACGATGCGATCAGCGATATGGCGCACGACGCTCAGGTCGTGACTGATAAAGAGATAGGACAGATCGAGATCATGTTGCAAACGCAGCAGCAAGTTCAGCACCTGGCTCTGGATGGAGACGTCCAGGGCGGAAACCGCCTCGTCGCAAATCACTATCCGAGGTTCGAGGGCCAATGCTCTTGCGATCACGACACGTTGTCGCTGCCCGCCTGAAAGTTCGTTGGGGTAACGGTCGCGCAGGCCGGACCGCAATCCGACCAGTGCCATCAGTTCATCAACGCGGGCCTGCCGTTTGGCTCTGGTCGCACCATGGATTACCAGTGGTTCGGCAATCGACTGGGCAATGGTACGCTTGGGGTTCAGCGCGGAGACCGGATCCTGGAACACGACCTGCAGATCGCGCCAAAGTGCCTGCCGGTCGCGGCCTGTCAATGTTGCCACATTGCGCCCTTCGAACAGGATTTCACCGGCCGTCACCGGTGCGAGCCCCAGAATGGCGTTTCCGGTTGTCGATTTGCCGCACCCGGATTCGCCGACGATTCCCAGCGTCTCCCCCTTGTTCAATGTAAGATCGACGCCATCCACGGCCCGGACCAGGGGTGTTTCGCCAAAGAGTTTGCCGGTTGCGACCGGAAAGTGGACCTTTAGACCCCTCACTGAAAGCAGCGCTTCGCTCATGTCAATCCGTCCACCTTGTCAGTGTGCCAGCAGGCGGCGACGTGGCCGGTGTCTCCGACCGGCACCAGCTGCGGTCGCGTCGCGCATCTTTCCGAGGCCAGCGGGCAGCGTGTGCGAAAACGGCAACCTTCTGGCCAGGCCGAAGCATCCGGCACCATGCCGCTGATGGAAAAAAGCTCCTGTTTGCGGGCGCCATCAAGGCGCGGAATCGTTGCAAGCAACAGCTTGGTATAGGGATGTCGGGGCGCGGCAAAAAGTTGATGGACCTCCGCCTGCTCGACGATCCGCCCGCCATACATGACGCAGACCCTGTCCGCGACCGAGGCGACAACGCCCATGTCATGCGTGATGATCAGAATCGAGGTGTCGGTTTCGTCTCGCAGACTGCGCATCAGGTGCAAGATCTGTGCCTGGATCGTTACGTCCAGCGCGGTGGTCGGCTCATCCGCAATCAGCAGGCGCGGGGCGGCGATCAGGGCGGATGCGATCATGACTCGCTGGCACATACCTCCCGAAAGTTCGGACGGCAACTGACGGGCGCGGCGATCCGGTGCGGGAATTCCCACGTCCTGCAACATCTCGACCGCGCGATCCCAAGCCTCTGCGGATGACGCGCGACCGTGCACAATCAAGCTTTCGGCGACTTGTGCGCCAACGCTGAGCAACGGATTGAGCGAAGCGATGGGTTCCTGAAAGATCATTGACAAAGCCGTTCCGCGCAGCTTTCGCATGGCCGCATCGTTTTGCAGATCAAGCTGCTTCCCTTCCAGCGTGGCGGTGCCGTCCGATTGATGGACCGCGCCCGACAGCAGGCCCATGATCGACAGCGCCGTCAGGCTCTTGCCCGATCCGCTTTCTCCGACCAGGGCGACGATCTCACCGCGCCCGATGGAGAATTCGACACCGTCGACCACGGAGAAGTCTCCGACGTCGATGCAGAGATCGCGGATTTCGAGCGTATGCGCGTCAATCATGTCGCCCTGCTTCCGTCGCACAGGCCGTCCATGGGTTGACCGGATGGACCATACCGGAATTGCGCCCGCCCGCACGCAGGACCGCTGATGGAATTGCAAACAGAACGGGGTGAAGCGAGTTCGCCCGGATCTCGACGGGGTAGTACTGGCTGACTGCCGCGGCCACATCCGGCGCCGCAGCCTGATCTATAACGATGGTGGGCCCCGACCCGTCGATGCGCGGCGCGTGAAAAGCCTCTTCGAGAGACATGCCGCGGTCCAGCACATAGCTGATCAGTTGTGCGACGCAGGGAAAGATCTGGCGACCACCGGCGGCACCGATCGCCATAATGGGACGTCCATCGCGACTGAGGATGGCCGGGCACATGTTTGCCAGCGGCCGTGCGGCGGGGGCAATGCTGTTTGGCATCCCTTTGCGGGGATCGAACCACATCATACCGTTGTTCATCAGGACGCCGCTGCCGGGCAGCGTAACCTTCGATCCGAACCGCGACAAAAGCGTGTTGGTCAGCGATACCATGTTTCCATCGGCATCGACTACCGAGACGTGGCTGGTACAGTCGCCGTGCGCACCCGCATGGCCCATCGTTTTTAATCTGTCCTCGTAGGTCGAGCGGATTGCGCTGGCGTAAACGGCTGCGGCCTGCGCTTCGGTTGCGCCGGTGGTCAGCGATGTCTCGATCCGCGAAAGCGTTTCCAGCAGGCTTGGCCCACCACTCAGGCCCGGAACAACCGCAACTTCGGTATCCCGATAGCAGCCGCTCTGAGCGCTGCGCCAACGCGGCTGATATTCGGCCAGGTCCGTTGCATCTATGACCGACCCGCCCGCCAGCAAATCCGTCACGACACTACGCGCAATCTCGCCTTCATAGAAATCCTGTGCGCCAGCGCGGGCCAGTCGGCGCAGCGTTGCCGCCTTGGCCGGCATCGGCAGGTAGTCCACCTGCTTGCCATTCGGAACCCGGCGGGGGCGACCGTTGTCCAGGAACAGCTCAGCCGACGCGGGCAGGCGCGCCAGGCCTTGCGCATCTATCGCAAGACAGAGCGAGGTAAACCAGTCGATCCGCATGCCCCTCTCGGCGATTTCTATCACCGGCGCGAGCGCGTCCTCCCATGACAACGTACCATATTTCTCAAGCGCTTCGGAAAAGCCCGCCACAGCGCCGGGAATGCAGATGGATGCGTAGCCGATGAGGTTTCGGTCATCTTCGACGGAAGGCCAGTCGAACCAGTCGCCATCGCGTCCTTCGACCAGCGGATATTGCGACCAGTCCATGTTGCGGCTTGCGCGGACATTGAAATCGAGCGTGTCTACCTCTCCGCCGTCACCCGATGCCCAAAGCAGCAGGCCGCCGCCGCCGATGCCGCTCAGCCAGGGCTCGACGACCGACAGCACAAGCGCCGTGACAACGGCGGCGTCCATGGCGTTACCACCGTTTTCCAGTATCTGTGCCCCGGCCTGCGCTGCCTCAAAATGCTGTGCTGCAACGACACCGCGCGGACTGTCCAGTTGCGACTTGCTTACCGTCCAGGTCGCATCGGCGCGGTCGGTCACGTTCTGGTCCATGCCGGGTGCTCCAGAAGGGTGGTGGGGATGCTGGCGCTGACGCAATCGCGGTCCAACGCATGGGCCGAATGATGGGCGGCAAGTTCGGCGACAGTACCGATCCAGATGTCGCCCTTGGCCAGCACCCTTTCCAGCAGCCGCTCCAGCATCACGGGCCGTGCGCCGCGGCCCGAGATCCAGTCGTGCACCGTCAGCATGAACAGTGACCCGAAGCGGTGAGAGGCTTCCAGTTCGTCGGTCCACATGCCGAGGATTTCGGATGTGCTGCGGGGGGCGGGATCACCGCTGCCCAGAAACTTGAAGAATATCGCGTCGTCCGTTCCCCAGTTTACCGGTATTTCAACGACACCGTCGACGGAATGTGGTGTGTCATACCCCATGAGGGAGCTGTCATAGAAGCCGTGGCGTTTGACCTCGCGCAGCATGTGCGGGGTCATTTCCCACGCGGGAGAGCGGAAACCACGGGGCTTTTCGCCGGTCTGGCGGACGAAGATTTCGATCGAGGAGTCCAGTACACGCGAAAACTCCTCGTCCGACACCTCTGTCACCAGTTCATGGAAGTAGCCGTGCAAGCCGACCTCGTGGCCTGCGTCGACAAGTGCTGGCAACATCCACGGATGTGCTTCGGCAACAGCGCCGGGGACGTAGAAACTGCCCTTTACGCCCAGGGATTTCAGAACATCGGCGATGCGGCGGACACCGACCCGTGGCCCGAAATTACGCTGTTCAAGATGACTGAGATACTGCGGCAAGTCGTGACGATTGTTCCACATCCATGGCGAATGCGCGTCCACATCCATACTGAAACAGAAGGCCGAGGTCTTTCCCTGTGGCCAGGGATAGGCAGCGGGGAGGTCGAGTGCGCTCATAGGGGGTCTTTCTTGTTCTGGTAGACATCCATCGAGCCGATGGAATTGCCTCCATCCACGGTCAACGTTGCTCCGGTGACGAAACTGGCTGCCTTGCTGGCCAGGTACATGGCCGCAGGCACGACATCGTCAGGTGTAGAGGCGCGCCCCAGCGGCATGGACGCGGTGACACGTTTGATGTGCTCGTCCGACAGGGGACTGGCGGTGGAACCGGCGGCAAAACCCGGTTCCAGAGCGTTTACCCGGATGCCATAACGCGCGAGCTCCAACCCGTAGCCCTTGGTCAGGCGATCCAGCGCTGTTTTGGACAGGCTATAGGGAGCCGCGGTAAGGCGCATTTTGCGCGCTGCTCCGGACGAGATGTTGATGATGCTGCCCTTGCGCTCGGCCCGGATCATCTGGGTTGCGATCCCGCGGGTCAGAAGATGAACAGCGCGCAGGTTGATGTCGAGTATGCGGTCCCAATTGTCAGCGTCCGTGTCCAGCAGAAAGCCCGAAGGATAGACGCCCGCGTTATTGATGAGAATGTCCGCCGCAACCCAGCGTTTGCCGACTTCTGCCGCGAAGTTATCGATGGCGGTTGCATCGCGCAGGTCGCAGGCAAGGCCGAAGCTGCCTTCCGACCCGACCTCGGCGGCCAAGGCATCCAGCGCATCTTGATCCATGTCGGTCAGACAAAGCACTGCGCCTGCTGCCCCGAAGCCTTCTGCCAGCCAGCGCCCGACCACGCCAAGCGCCCCGGTGATGATGACCTTCTGGCCTGAAAATTCTGTTCCGAAGTTCATGTTTTATCTCGATTTCGGGTTGAGGTATTCGCTCAGCCGGTCGCCCAGCAGGTTCACCGAGAGCACAAGAAGAAAGAGACACAGCCCCGGAAAGGTCGCGATCCACCAGGCGCTGGATACGTAGTTCCGTCCGACGCTCAACATCGCGCCCCAGCTGGCGGTGGGCGGTTGCACCCCCATACCGAGGAAGGACAGGCCTGCCTCGAACAGGATCATCAGGCCGAATTCCAGCGTCGCCACCACGGCCAGTGGCGCGATTATGTTCGGCAGAATGTGCAGGAACAGTACGTGGAAAGGCCCCGCACCCATGGCCGTGGCCAACCTGACGAAGGGTTGGCTCGACACGGCCAGCGTCTGACCATAAGCAACACGGGCATAGCGTGGCCAGCGGGTGAGGGCGAGGACCAGAACCACGTTCACGAAACCGGGCCCCAGCACCGCGACCATGATGATGGCCAGCAGGATGGCCGGAATCGACAGGAAGATGTCGACCAAGCGCATCACAACCACTTCGACCCAGCCGCCAAGGTAGCTCGCAAGCATCCCCAGCGTGATTCCCACCGCCCCGGACAACAGCACCGAAAGTACCGCCACGGCGAGCGATACGCGTGCTCCGTAGATTGCCCGGCTTAGCAGATCGCGCCCCAGCTCGTCCGATCCCAGCAGGTAGTACACGCCGCGCGCTTCGGTGCCGGGTGGTTTTAAACGTCCCAGCAGGTTTTGCGTATTCGGATCGTAGGGCGCTATGAGCGGTGCAAGGATTGCGACAAAGACCAGCGCCACAAGAATGAGGACGAACAATCCGATAGGCACGCCTCCGCTGGCGGGCCGCCTGAACATCACCTTCAGCGTAGAGGTGAGGGCGCTCATGCCCGGCTTCCCTTGCGAATGCGCGGGTCGACAACGCTGTAAAGGATGTCGGCCAGCAGATTCACGCTGATCGTGACAAAGGCACCCAGAAGGACAATGCCCTGTACGACGACAAAGTCGCGGGATTGAACCGACTGGACGGTCAACTGGCCGAGACCGGGCCAGGCAAAGACTGTTTCGACGATCACCGCCCCGGCAAGTAGCTGCGAGATCTCCAGCGCACTGATCGAAATGACCGGGATCAGTGAATTACGGATCAGGTGTCGCGTTACCAACCGCCCGGTGCCGACGCCACGCGCGCGCGCTGAACGCACGTAGTCCTTGGAGAGTTCGTCAATCACAGCACTACGGGCAATGCGCGCGTAGGTCGCCATGGAGAGCAGGCCAAGCGCGATTGACGGCATGATCAGGTGCGCGAAGCTGCCCGATCCCGATGGGGGCAGCCAGCCCAGCCAAACGCCAAAGATCATGATCATCAGGATGCCGCTCCAGAAGGTCGGCATGCTTTGAGCACCAAGCACGAAACCCATTAGCGCGTTCGTCAAAGGATGTTTGCGCCAGATTGCCATCGCCAGTCCCAGTGGCAGCCCGATTACGAAGGCGACGAGCAATGCGCCGCCGGCCAGTTGTACGGTGTATGGCAAACGGGATGCTATGATCTCGACCACGGCGATGTTCTGGACATAGGATGTCCCGAAATCCATTCGCAGCATATCCCATAGATAGTTCGCGTATTGCACCAGCAGCGGCTGGTCGAGGCCAAGTGATCGGCGCATGGCCTCGATATCCGCCTGCGTCGCCGTTTCCGGTACCAGCAGATAGGTGGGATCGCCGGTCAAACGCTGGATGAAGAACACCAGTGTCGTCACGCCGAAGATCGCTACGAGTGCCTGACCGAACCTTTGTAGCAGGAAGACGGGCATGGGTGGTTATTCGCTCCAGCCCATACGGTTCAGGAACAGGCTTTCGTTTGCCGTCGGTGTCCAATCCAGCTTGTCCGATGCTCCATAGAGTGCGACGGCCTGATAAAGCGGCAGGATATAAGCATTGTCCCGAACGGCGCGCTGCACCTGTGCGTAGGCGGCTTTGCGGGTGCTATCGTCCAGCGAACTGCGGCCCTGCTCCAGAAGCTCATCCAGCGCCGGGTCGTTCACACGGCTCCAGCTTGATGAGGAATGCAACAGCGGGAATTGCACGCCGTCCACGTCCTGACAGGCGCAGGACCAGCGTCCAAAACTGAAGAACGGACGTTCCGTCTGTTCCGGTGCGCGGGCCCGTTGCAGATACGTGCTCATGTCCGTCATGGAGATTTCGACGTCAAAGCCCGCCTCGGTCAGCATCTGCTGGATCGCCTGTACGATGCGCTGATCGAAGACTGGCGAGGTCGCGAATTCCATTGGCGTTTCGCCAGCGCCAGTTTCCGCGACGATACGCTTTGCCTCTTCAAGGTTGTAAGGCGCTGGCTCGACCCCGTCGACGTAGCCGAAATGCGAAGGCGTCGCCATCTGTCCGGCGACGGTTTCACCGCCGGCGAGGATGCCCAGAACGATACCTTCGCGGTCGATCGCCATGGTCGCGGCCTTGCGGACCTGCGGGTCGTCCAGCGGTGGGCGTGTCGTGTTCATACCCATGAAGGCCACCCGTTCCGTGGGCGCAGTCAGAACCTGGACACCGGGCTGGCCTTCCAGTTGACGGGCGATGTCGCTGTCGATGGATACGATCAGGTCTGCGGTGCCCGCACGCAGGTTGGCCACGCGTGTCGATGCGTCGGGCACTGCGGCAAAGACCGCAGCGTCGAACGGGCCGGCCTCGCCCCAGTAGTCATCGTTACGCGCCAGCGTAACATCGACACCACGGTTCCATTCCCGGAATGCATAGGGGCCGGAGCCGATTGGCGCGGCGTTGAACGACTCGTCGCCCAATTCTTCGACGACGTTTTTCGGCACGACTGACAGTTTGACAAGTTGTGCGAGCAGAACGGGGTAGGGGCTGTCCGTAGTCAAGGTGACTTCGAACTCCCCGGTCGCCTCGGCACCGGTGATCTGGTTGAACTGACCCAGTTGCGGAGAGCCGAACTCGGGATTCGTGATGCGGCGGACAGAATAAGCCACGTCCTCAGCCGTCAACGGCGAGCCGTCGTGGAACGTGACGCCTTCGCGAATTTTCAACACCATCTCGGTGTCCGACACTTGCTCCCACGCCGTTGCGATCTGCGGTACGATCTCGCCTGCATCGTCACGTGTCACGACGTTGTCGAAGATGTTGCGATAGACGTAGTAGCTGTCGGGGTTCCATTGCTGGTGTGGGTCCAGCGTCGAGGGTTCATTCACCAGGTTGACAGTAATCTGCTGAGCAGACAGGGCAGGTGCGGTCAGCATGCTGGCGGCGATCAGGAAACCGCGCAAGGTTGTGTGAAACATAGTCCGATCCTTCCAGTGGGTTTTCCATGAAGCGGGGCCGCGCCGGATTTGCGGCCCCGTAGCAGGTCATTCGCTCCAGCTCATGCGGTTGAGAAAGAGAGACTCGTTGGAGGTGGGTTGCCATACCAACTGTTCCGCCGCGCCATAGATGATGGCCGCCTGGTACAGGGGCAGGATGTAGGCATTTTCAAGTGCAATGCGGTTGATCCGGGCGTAAAGTGCGGCGCGATCTGCCTCGTTCAGCTCACTTCGGGCCTCATCGAGCAGTGCGTCCATTTCCGGATCGGATGCACGACTCCAGTTCGAGGAACTGTGCAGCAGAGGGTACATGATGCCGTCCGGATCCTGACAGGCGCAGGACCAGCGCGAGAAGGTCAGCATGGGCGCCTGATCCGGCGATGTTTGCTGATCCTTGAGCCAGGTGGCCATGTCGGATGTCTGGATGCCGACCTTGAGGCCGACATCGGTCAGCATCTGCTGGATCGCCTGTACGACGCGCTGGTCAAACACGGGCGAGGTGGCAAGACCAAGCTCCATATCGGGCGCGGTGTCCAGCCCCGCAATTAACGCGCGCGCTTTCTCAGGCTCGTAGTTGTAGCCTTCGATCCCGTCGGTCCAGCCGAAATGCGCGGGCGATAGCAACTGATCGACGATCTGAGGGTAGCCGCCGAGCAGACCGTCAACGATGGCCTCGCGGTCGATGGCATGGCCGATGGCCTTGCGTAGGTCCGGCTGATCAAGCGGCGACAGCGCACCGTTCATCGCGAAATATGCCACCCGTTCGGTGTTGACGGTCAGAACCTTGCCGCGACCAGAGTTCTCTACCTGCTGCGCAAGATCGGTGTTCAGTGTCACGACGAGGTCGGATGTGCCGGCCTGCAGGTTGGCAACGCGCGTGGCCGCATCCGGCACTCCCCGGAACACGACCGTGTCAAACGGCCCCGCGTCACCCCAATAGGCAGGATTCTTGGTGACCTTGACCGAAACGCCCCTCTGCCAGGTGGCGAAGACATATGGACCCGAGCCGATCGGGGCCTCGTTGAACTCCGCCGATGTCATGGTCTCGGCGACATGTTTCGGCACGATCGACAGCTTGACCAACTGGGCAAGCAGTGCCGGATAAGCGCCATCGGTGGTCAGCGTGACTTCGTGTTCGCCGGTCACTTCGGCTTTGATGATCTTGTTGAACTGGCCCAGCTGCGGCGAGGCGAAGTCGGGATCGGTGATGCGTTCCACGCTGAAGACCACGTCTTCGGGCGTCAGGGGCGTGCCGTCGTGAAAAATTACATCATCGCGGATCGCAAACACGGTTTCCGTGTCGCTGGTTCGTTCCCACGCCGTCGCGATCTGCGGTATGATCTCACCCGCATCGTTACGGGTCACCATGTTGTCAAAGATGTTGCGGTAGACGTAATAGCTGTCCGGGTTCCATTGCTGATGCGGGTCCAGGGATGATGGCTCATTCACCAGATCGATGGTCAGCAATTCCTTGGCGGAGGCGGTCGAATGCGCCGAAAGCGCCGCACCCAGGGACAGTAGAAACGGCAGTGCAAATCGCGCTGCACGGGTCGTCGTATTCATCAGGTAGCTCCCTTGTTGGACATGGTCCCGGATCCGGTTTTCGGATCGGTTCCGGTTGTCTTGCCTCCGTCCGGCCATTGTTGACCATTGTTCTCCGAGGCCTTGTGAGCCTCTGCAGTGACGCCAAGTTCGGTGCGATTCCGCATGAGACCTGTGACGGCGTATTCTCGAAAGGCATCAATCTCCGCCATGCGCAATGCGACGATGCCGGTGCTGTCGCGTTTCGCGGCAGCCTCCGCCAAAGCGCGTGCATTGCCTGCGACGAAAGGGTGTAAATGGCTTGTGTCCAGGAAGCGCAGGATGCGGTCCGAGTGATCCCAGAGCCCTGAAAGGAAATTGGCTATCAGTCGGTTGCCCTCGGCATCCATCAGGATGTCGAGCATTTCGCGTTCATATCCGCGACGGGTGATGATGCTGGCCGGGTCCGATTGGCCTTCGAGCACTTCGATCATCTCGGCCAGCGTGCCCATCCGGGCGACGGCGTCCGGATCCGGACATGCATTTCCGAGGCTGGGTTCAACCTGTCGCCGCGCCGAAATCACATCGCCGATCAGCGCGCCTGTCACCGGCAACACCTTCCATCCGGCTCTCCGGATCGGATGAACAAGGCCCACGGCGGACAGGCGTGCAAGTGCCACGCGCACACCGGCTCGGCCAATCCCGAAACGGTCGGCGATCTGTGCTTCGGTTGCGACGGAACCCGGCGAAAGCTCGCAAGTCTGAACCGCCAGTTTCAGCCTGTCTTCGGCAAAGCTGGTCTTCTGCGCGGGCGCCAACGGGTCGGCAGGTTCCAAAAAAGGTGAAGATGGATCGAACACGCGCTTCTCCTTTCCGATTCTTTAAAAATTCTAACCTAGACCTTTAAACATTTTCAAATCCCTTTTTTAAAATTTTTATTTTCTGACCGATTGGGGACAAGCCACCTGCTTCCAGTCGAACTGATCTAAATAGCTATTTTGCCGATCTCTCTCGCCGGAGTTTGAGAACCGCGAACACAATATGGTTTCGACAGCCAAGGGGAGAAATCACGCGCTATGCCATCATCCGCGCGCTTCACATTGAAGATTCCGCTGACACATGAGAGGTCGTCAGCAGGCGAACCTTTGTTCGGCTAGCTCCCTTCTTCGCTGTTGTGAGAAGGAAGTCGGTGCATTCGCGCGCGGCATACTCTGGGTTTGAAACCTGATTTCCTTGGGTCAGACACAGGGCGAAGGGTGGCGGCGCGCGGGGTGAACCCGGCCGGAGGATGCGACGGTGTTCTGGCAGCTCAAATGTGCTACACGGTAGCAATTCTGAATCGAAAACCCGGGAAGACCGGGAAAACCCCCGAAAATCCACGCCAAGCGTGCTACATGAGGCTCATTCGGAGCTGAGGTTAAGATATTGAAAAGTAAAGTTGAAAAAGCAGAACGGCTAAGTGTGGCGCCCATGATGGACTGGACGGACCGTCACTGCCGTTATTTTCATCGGCTACTCAGTCGTGAAGTGTTGCTCTACACCGAAATGGTGACAGCGCCCGCGTTGGTACGGGGTGGGGCGTTGCATCTGTTGGAGTACAGCCCGCAGGAGCATCCCGTCGCTTTGCAGCTTGGCGGGTCGGATCCTTCGGAGTTGGCCGAGGCCGCGCGGCTTGGGGCGCGGGCGGGGTATGACGAGATCAACCTCAATGTCGGCTGTCCGTCCGACAGGGTGCAGTCGGGGGCATTTGGAGCGGTGCTCATGTTGCAGCCCGATCTGGTGGCCGAGTGTGTCGCGGCGATGCAGGAAGCAAGCGATGTCGAGGTCACGGTGAAATGTCGGATCGGTGTGGATGAGCAGCGACCCGAAGAGACGTTGCCCGCCTTTCTGGCACGTATTCGTGGCGCCGGCTGCCGCAGGGTCACGATTCATGCGCGCAAGGCGTGGCTGCAGGGGCTGAGTCCCAAGGAGAACCGGGATATCCCGCCGCTCGATTACGATCTGGTGCTGAAGATGAAGCGGGATTTTCCGGATATGCACATCTCGATCAACGGCGGGATCACGACGCTGCAGCAGGCGCGGGCCTTTCTCGATGCGGGGCTTGACGGTGTGATGATCGGCCGCGCGGCCTATCACGATCCGGCGTCGGTTCTCGCCGAAGCGGATCCTGTAATCTTCGGCACAGGTATGCGCAGTGATCCGGTCGAGGTTGTGCATCGCATGGTGCCGTATATCGAGGCGCATCTGGCAGAGGGCGGCAAATTGCATCAGGTGAGCCGTCACATGCTTGGGCTGTTCAGCGGCCAGCCGGGCGCGCGCGCCTGGCGCAGGATGCTCTCGGAAGGGGCGCATCGGCCCGGGGCTGGTCCGGATCTGTTGCTCGCGGCGCTGGACGAGGTTGCGCCCGATCACCTCAGCCAGGCGGGTTAGGACATGAATACCGGTGACGGCCAGCGACAGGTCTTCGACCGAAACGGCTGGCTGATCTTCGAGCACGATCGGCAGGTCGGTGACTGGGTCGGATATGCGTGTCCCGCGGCGCGCGCCGCCGTGCGGGACCCGGCGCATGCGCAATGGCTGGACTGTGACGGGACCTGGTTTGTCGGAGTCGATGTCTTGCCCAATGACGCGCAGGGCAGGGTCGCCGGTTCGCCGCCCTTGGCGGGCAATGCCCTCGCGTTCATCAAGCGATGCTATGGCGATGTTCCGCCGCTCCATGCGGCGCAGGTCTCGGTGACCTATCCCGGCTATCCGCGCCCGCGCCGGGGCGAGAGCGCCGGGGCGGCGCGATATCGCCTTGCGCGCGATGCCGCGCATGTGGACGGATTGCGGGCGCAGGGCAGGGACAGGCGGCGCTACCTGTTCGAACCGCACGGTTTCATCCTTGGCCTGCCATTGACCGCTGCCGCGCCCACCGCTGCCCCGCTGGTTGTGTGGGAAGGCAGCCATCACATCATGCGCGAGGCGTTTCGCGGGGCGTTTGATGGTCATGCGCCAGAGGCCTGCGCGCAGGTCGATGTCACCGATACCTATGTCGCTGCGCGCAAACGTGTATTTGAAACCTGTCGCCGCGTGCCTTTGCCGGCGCAACCGGGCGAGGCTGTGCTGCTGCACCGTATGGCGTTACACGGGGTCGCACCGTGGCAGAGTGGCGCAGAGGCCGATCCGGACGGCAGGATGATCGCCTATTTCCGGCCCGAGATGCCCGGTGGTATCGGACAATGGATGGGCGCTCAGCCCTGATTGCGCCGGGTGCGCCCGCCGCGTCGTTTTTGCAGTCGTGGAGCGCGACCGGGCAGTTCGTCCATGACCGCTGCACGCTCGTCAGCGCTCATTCGCGACCAACGGGCGATTTCATCGATGCTGCGCAGGCAGCCGACGCACAAGCGTTCCTTGGGATGCACGACACAGATCCGGACGCATGGGGAGTCGACCTCGTCACGCTTCCAGACGTCGTCGTTCATCCTGCGGCCTCGTTCCTGATATGGCGCATCCGGTCCAGCGCCCCCTGCAGGATATAGCTGGCGGCGACGTGATCGATCACCTCGGCGCGACGTTTGCGTGACGTATCCGCCTCGAGCAATGCGCGTTCGGCGGCAACCGTGCTCAGCCGTTCGTCCCAGAAGCCGATGGGCAGATCGGTCAGGCGGCTGAGGTTGCGGGCAAAGGCGCGGGTAGATTGACACCGCGGCCCTTCGCTGCCATCCATGTTGCGCGGCAGGCCAAGCAGGATCGCACCCACGTCCCGATTGTCGATGATCTGCAACAGCCGTTCGGCGTCCAGCGTGAACTTGCGCCGCCTGATGGTTTCGACGGGTGTTGCCGTTGCGGCCAGACGGTCGGACAAGGCCACGCCGATGGTCTTGTCGCCAAGGTCGAGTCCGATCAGCGCCCGCATCGGCGGGCAGGCGGCTGCAAAATCGTCGAAGAGGTCGCAGATCACGGGTCTACTCCGGCCTGCGTCGCCGCCTGACGGATCAGGGCCAGTGCCTCGTCGTCGCCCGCGAATACCTCTTGCGCATTGGCGTATATGGCGCTGGCCTGTTCGTTCTCTCCCAGAACACCCAGGGCCCCGATCAGCCGGGCCCATTCGCTGGGCGTGCCGCCCTCGGTTGCAAGCCGGTCGGACAATCCCTGCACCATGCCACGGATCATCTCCCGGCGGTCTTCCTCGCTCATATCGTTGGCGGCGGCCATGTCGGCGGCGCTGGGACCGGGCTGCGAGGGCAGCATGAATTCGGCCCCGGCGCGGCGCGCCATGTCCTCGATCTGCGCCCGGATGGGGCGGACCCATGGCGCGTCGGGCGGGCTGTCCTGCAACAGGCCGTTCCAGGCGCGAAAGGCCAGATCGGGCCGGCCGGTCTGCGCCATCATAAGACCCGAATAATAACGTGCGGTGCCATTTTGGGGATCGCGGGACAACACGCGCTCCAACACCTCTTCGGCCTCGGGTGACACGTAACCCCCGGCCGCCATGATCATGAGCGAGGCGTATTCGGCGTGGTCCTCGGGCGTGGCAGTCTCGCCCTTGAGGCGCAGCACATCCGATTGCGCGGCGGCGGCGGCCCTGAAATTCCCCATTGCCGCCTCGTTGCGCGCCAGCAGCACCTGGCCCTGCAGGTCGTCGGGCCGTTCGGCGACCGTTTCGCGCAGGCGCTCCATCAGCGTGGCGTATTCCGGGCTGACGTCGGGGGGCGACGCGGGGTCGGGGCGCCGGGCTTCCGCCTCGGCCTGGCTGGGCCGCGAATTGTGCATGGTTTCCGCCAGCTCGATCCGCCGGTCCAACCCGAAATCGCCGTATCCCGGCGCGCCCAGCGAGCGATACAGCATGAGCGAGCCCCCGATCAGCGTGACGCCGATCAGGACCGCCATCGCCAGAGAGAGCGGCGAGGATTGCCCCCCCCGAGGCAGGGAGGCCTGCATCTGGGTGTCAGCGGCAAGGATCCGTCGGGATATCTCGGTCCGGACCCGGTTCGCATCGGCGGCACCGATCACGCCGCGATCAAGGTCACGTTCGACATCCTTGAGCTGGTCACGATAGACCTGCATGTCAAAGGCCGCCGCGGGGCCGGCGGTGTCGCGTGTGCGCAGCAATACCAGAGCCAGCGTCGCAGCGATGACAAGTGCCAGTGCAGATGTGATGATCCAGAACGTCATTTGGCCTCCTGTTCTGGCCCTTCATGTAGCTTTCCGACGGGCGGGAAAAAAGGGACAATGCAGAATGAGCGCCCCGATCAGGCGCGGCAAATTCGACCTATGTCGCAATTCGGTCGGGAAATGCCGCCCGTAAATGTCCTCTCTTCCGTGTCCTCCCGCAGAAGCAATAGTATGGTGGTAACCGCCCGAATCCCTGTCTGCCGCGTGCCCCGGAGGTCTCGATGAAACGATATTCTGCCTTTGCTATCGCCCGCGAAGCGCTGCGCAACCATACCGGGTGGGAACGGGCCTGGCGGGCCGCAGAGCCGCGAAAGCAGTATGATGTGATCATCGTCGGCGCCGGTGGGCATGGCCTGGCGACGGCCTATTACCTCGGCAAGAATTTCGGCATCACCAATGTGGCAATCCTCGAAAAGGGCTGGCTTGGCGGCGGCAATACCGGGCGCAACACAACGATCATCCGGTCGAACTATTTGCAGGATCCCTCGGCCGCGATCTATGAAAAGGCGCGCAGCCTTTACGAGACGCTGAGCCAGGATTTGAACTACAATGTCATGTTCTCGCCGCGCGGGGTGATCATGCTGGCCCAGACCCAGCACGAGGTTCGCGGCTATCTGCGCACCGCCGAGGCAAACGCCCTGCAAGGGGTCAAGACCCGGTTCATCAGCCCCAAACGTGTCAAGGACCTGGTGCCGATCATCAATCTGGACGGGCCGCGCTATCCGGTTCTGGGCGGGCTCTGGCAGGAACGCGGCGGCACTGCCCGCCATGATGCGGTCGCGTGGGGGTATGCGCGCGCCTGTTCCGACATGGGCATGGACATCATCCAGAAATGCGAAGTCACCGGGATTCGCCAGCAAGACGGCAAGGTCGTGGGGGTCGAGTCAAGCAAGGGGCCGATCGACTGCCGCAAGCTCGGTATCGTGGTGGCAGGGCATTCCGGTGTGCTGGCCGAGATGGCCGGGTTCCGGTTGCCGATCGAGTCGGTGGCGTTGCAGGCGCTGGTGTCCGAACCGATCAAGCCCTGCATGGACGTGGTGGTGATGGCCAATACCGTACATGGCTACATGAGTCAGTCCGACAAGGGCGAGATGGTCATCGGGGGCGGGGCTGACGGGTACAACAACTATACCCAGAGGGGCAGCTTCCACCATATCGAAGAGACGGTGCGGGCGCTGGTCGAGACATTCCCGATGATCTCGCGCCTGAAGATGCTGCGTCAATGGGGTGGCATCGTCGACATGACCGGCGACCGCTCGCCGATCCTGTCCAGAACGCCGCTCGAGGGGTGTTTTATCAATTGCGGCTGGGGCACCGGCGGCTTCAAGGCGATTCCCGGATCGGGCTGGGGCATGGCGGAACTGATGGCGCGGGGGCATTCCCCGCTGACCGATGCGTTCTCGCTGGATCGCTTCAGGGAAGGGCGCTTCATCGACGAGAGTGTTGCCGCCGGGGTGGCGCACTGATGCAAATTTCTTCAAAGAAATTTGCCAAGAACTTTCGAAAGTTCTTGGGCCGCCGAGGGGGGAGCTAGCGCCATGTCCTGCTCCGAAGCGATGGCCGACATCATGCGCGCGGATCTGGGCATCGGGCCCGGGCTGTCCGAGAAGAAGATGTTTGGCGGTATTTGCTTTCTGCTGCATGGCAACATGATCGGCGCGATCGGCAAGGACGGTGCGCTGTATCGGCCGGGCAAGCCGAATGAGGCGGAGGTGCTTGAGCTGCCCGGCGTCACGCCAATGGTCATGGGTGGGCGCAGAATGGGCGGATTCGTGCGCCTCGGTGCTGAAGCTTTTGCCGATGATACCACCCGCCGCCGACTGACCGAAATTTCGCTGGGCTTTGTCGCCAGCCTGCCACCGAAAGGATGAGACGATGCTGATCCTCACCTGCCCCTATTGCGGTGTAGCCGCCGATGAAACCGAACTGGCCTGCGGGGGCGAAGCGCATCTGACGCGTCACGGTCCGGGATCGTCGGAGGACGCGTTCCACGGTTATATGTTCTCTCGAAAGAACCCGCGCGGCCTGCATCTCGAGCGCTGGCGTCACGTGCAGGGATGCGGCAAGTGGTTTCACGCCGCGCGGGACACCGTGACCTTGCAGGTGTTCGGAACCTATCCGGCGCAGAGCCATGAACCGCCGGAAGACATCGTCAGGGCCATTCGGCGGCGCCATCCCGACTGGACGTGGGAGGGGGCCGCATGAGCTGTCACGTAACGCAATCCGGTTTGCCAATCGAGGTGCGACAATGAGCAAGAGACTGAGCACCGGGGGCCGCCTGATCGACCGCTCAAGGCGCATCGGGTTTTCCTTTAACGGCAAGCCGCTGGCCGGTCATCCGGGAGATACGCTGGCCTCGGCCCTGCTGGCCAATGACCAGATGATGGTTGGCAGGTCGTTCAAATACCACCGTCCGCGCGGCATCGTGGCCTCGGGTGCGGAAGAGCCGAACGCGCTTGTGAACATGGGGGAGGGCAAGCGGTTCGAACCCAATCAGCGCGCCACCACCACAGAGCTGTTCGACGGGCTGACCGCGCGCAGCCAGAACCACTGGCCATCGCTGGACTTCGACATAGGGGGCATCAACACGCATCTGTCCCGGCTGTTGCCGGCGGGTTTCTATTACAAGATGTTCATGTATCCGCGCGCCTTTTGGAAAAGCGTTTACGAACCTTTCATCCGCCAATCGGCCGGACTGGGTCAGGCCCCCACCGAGCGGGATGCGGATACCTATGAACATTTCCACGCCTTTACCGACGTGCTGGTCATTGGCGGCGGTGTTGCAGGCCTGCTGGCGGCACGCCATGCGGCCGAGGCCGGTGCCAGGGTTCTGGTTCTCGAACAGACCGCGCATTGGGGCGGGCGGTCACCGGTCGATGGCGGTACGGTCGATGGCAGCCCTGTGGCGCAGTTCATCGACGAAACGGTTTCCGCGCTCAGGCAGATGCCGAACGTCACCCTGCGTACGCGCTGCATGGGCGCGGGTGTATACGATCATGGTTACGTTCTGGGGTATGAGCGGCTGACGGATCACCTGCCCTACGCGCAGGGGCCACGGCATCGGCTCTGGCGCATCCGGGCGAAACAGATCGTCACCGCGACGGGCGCCATCGAACGCCCGCTGAGCTTTGCGGGCAATGACATCCCGGGCGTCATGCTGGCCTCGGCGATGCGCGATTACGTGGTCGATTACGCCGTATCACCGGGCGAGCGTATTGTTGTCGCCACCAACAACGACGACGGCTATCGCACGGCCATCTGCCTCAGGAACGCGGGCGTGAACGTGTTGCGGGTGCTGGATGCCCGCAGTGCCGGGGGCGGCGCGCTGATGGACGACGCGCGCGCGCTTGGCATTCGCGTCGATCCGGGCCGCGCGATTGCAAAGGTTGGTGGCGGCAAACGGGTGCAAACGGTACAGATATGTGCGCAGGATGGCGTCGGCGGCGCTCTGGAAGCGGTGAAATGCGATGCCGTCGCCATGTCGGGCGGCTGGTCGCCGGTGGTTCACCTCTGGTCGCATTGTGGCGGCAAGCTGCTGTGGGACGAGGCACAGGCGCATTTCCGGCCGGACCCGGAGCACCCGCCGCTGGGTGCGGATGGCAGCGGTTTTGTCCGGGCCGCCGGAGCATCGAACGGCGCACTGGCATTGGGCGATACGCTGGCCGATGCGACAGAGGCGGGCAAAGCTGCGGCCAAGGCTGCCGGGTTCAAGCGACGCAACACCAGGGCGCCCGTCGGTGAGGCGGCGTCCGAACGGCCGCTCGAGGCCGTCTGGTTGATGCCGCAGCAGGCAGATGTGGGTGTGCGCTCGAAATCGTGGCTGGATTTTCAGAATGACGTAAAGGTGTCGGATGTACAGCTGGCGGCGCGCGAGGGGTTCGAAAGCGTCGAGCATACCAAGCGCTATACTACACTCGGCATGGCGACGGATCAGGGGAAATTGAGCAATATCAACGGCCTTGCGATCCTTTCTGATGCGCTGGGCCAACCCATTCCGGCGACGGGAACGACCACGTTCCGCCCGCCCTACACGCCGATTTCGATGGGGGCGATTGCGGGCGAGGCGCGCGACGAGGTGTTTCAGCCGATCCGCCGCACACCGATGCATGACTGGCACGATGCACACGGGGCCGACTGGGAGCCGGTGGGCCAATGGCGGCGGCCCTATGCGTTTCTGCGCGGGTCCGAAACTGCGCATGATGCGGTGATCCGCGAGGTCAGGAACACCCGCGCGGCGGTTGGGCTTCTGGATGCATCCACGCTTGGCAAGCTGATCGTCAAGGGGCCGGATGCCGGGCGTTTTCTCGACATGCTCTATACCAACATGATGTCGAGCCTCAAACCGGGGCGGTGTCGCTATGGCCTGATGTGCAACGAGAACGGCTTTCTCATGGATGACGGCGTGGTCGCGCGCATCGACGAAGACACGTTCCTGTGCCATACAACCACCGGCGGTGCCGAGCATATCCACGCCCACATGGAGGAATGGCTTCAGACCGAATGGTGGGACTGGCAGGTTTACGTGGCAAATGTCACCGAGCAATATGCCCAGATCGGTGTTGTCGGACCGATGGCGCGCAAGCTGCTGGACAAGATCGGGGGCATGGACCTGAGCGCGGAGGCGTTGCCGTTCATGGCCTGGGCGGATGGACGGATTGGCGGGTTTGATGTCCGCGTGTACCGGATTTCGTTCTCGGGCGAGCTGAGCTATGAAATCGCCGTTCCCGCTTCGCAAGGCTTGGCCTTCTGGGAGATGCTGATCTCGGCGGGCGAAGAGTTTGGCATCATGCCCTATGGCACCGAGGCGTTGCATGTGATGCGCGCCGAAAAGGGATTTATCATGATCGGGGATGAAACCGACGGCACGGTCATTCCGCAGGACCTTGGGATGGACTGGGCGATTTCCAAGAAGAAGGAAGACTATCTTGGCAAACGCGCGCAGGCGCGCAGCCACATGGTCGACCCGGACCGCTGGAAACTGGTCGGGCTGGAAACCACCGATGGATGCGTGCTGCCCGACGGGGCCTATGCGGTGGGCGAGGGGGTGAATGCCAACGGTCAAAGGGTGACTCAGGGCCGGGTGACGTCCACCTATTACTCGCCGACGCTCGATCGCGGGATCGCGATGGGGCTGGTTCTGCACGGGCCGGACCGGATGGGCGAAGAGATCACATTCCCCTGTACGGACGGCAAGACCTATACCGCCAGGATCGTCGATCCGGTTTTCTATGACAGGGACGGGGAGAAGCAGAATGTCTGAACCGGTCAGCGCCATGCACAACGCCAGCCATGATGGCATCGCCGCGGTCAGGGAAGACGGGCTCCAGGGGATGATCACCCTGCGCGGTGACCTGTCCGCCGGGGCGGTCGGATCGGTGATCAAAGACGTGGCGGGGTTCGCGGTGCCCGAGGTCGGGCGCATATCCGGCGACCGGAAGGGGGGGCTGTGCTGGATGTCGCCGGATGAGCTGCTGGTCCTGTGTCCGCATGAAGACGCCGATGCACATGTCGAAAAGATGCAGCAGCGGCTGAAAGGCACCCATTCGCTGGTGGTCAACGTGTCGGATGCGCGGGCGCTGTTTCGTGTGAGCGGTCCTGCCGCGCGTGACGTCATGGCGAAGTTGTGCCCGGTCGATTTCTCACCGGATGCCTTCACGCCGGGGATGTTCCGGCGCACCCGAATGGCGCAGGTTCCCGCCGCGCTCTGGATGAGCGACGACGAGACCTTTCATATCATCTGTTTCCGGTCTGTGGCGGAATATGTGTACGGTCTTCTGAAAGTGGCCTCTCAGCCGGGCAGCGAGGTTGGCGCATTCTGACCATAGGTCGCGGGTTGTGATGCGACTGGGCATCAGTTGCCCGGAAGGAGCATGAATCGGGGATGTCAAATGCCAGACAAATCCGGCTTTTGCATAAGACATCTCACCCACATCCAGAAAACGGACGTTCATGCGGCAGACAGCGAAGGTAAAAATGGAGCCCATGGCGGTCATTTTGGTGTCATGCCGCGCGCGCACGCAGCGGCAAATATCCTGCACAAGCACGAGATGGTATGATGCGGTGCGGCGGCGATTTCGGCCGTTTGTGAACCGCGCAGAATTTTTGAAGCCGGCAATTCACAGGCTGCGGACAAAGCTGCATCTGAACTGCGCGGACCAATATCCGCTCCGGCAGAAAGGACACTTGTTGCCCTTTTTGAATTCTCAGAAAACAAAAGGGCCTTCACGCGCCTTAAGTTTCGGAGGCTTTGTCAGGTTGCCTGACCCTGAGTGCTACGATCCGCCAACACGGTTTTCAGGCGGCCAGATCTGCGGCATAGTCGGTCCAAAGGCTGAACGCGTCAGACCTCGCATGGCGGTATGACCGGGCGGAGAGGCGATGGCATTTCGGCCGGGACAAGGTGGCGATCTGATCGTGGGCAGAGAGGAACAATTGCGCCTGGCTCGCAGACTTGAAGCGCTCCATGATCTTCTCTCGTCGCCGGGTGTGCCGATGCGAGGCTTCGGCCCGATTGTTCAACCCATTGTGCTGGCGATATTCGATCCCGGCTTTGGCTGCGGCATAAGAGCCGAGCTTGTCGGTGACCAGCGCGCGCGGCTGGCCCCCTCGCCGAAACAGCTTTCGAAAGAAGCGTTTGGCTGCGCTCGTGTTCCGACGCGACTGAACCAGGATATCCAGCACATCCATTGCCCGGCAGGCGATCGCGAAGCGATCTGCCGAGAGGGGCCATTGGCGTCGACCGCCCGCCAGAGCCAGTGCTTCTTGCCCTTGATCGAGATCACGACCGCGTCGAGATGCCATTTGTCCGCCGGGCCGGGACGCTCGCGACGGATCCGGGCGGCGAACTGCCCGCCAAAGCGCGCGACCCAGTCCCGCACGGTCTCGTAGGAAACCCGAATCCCACGTGAGGCAAGCAGATCTTCGACATCCCGCAGACTGAGAGCGAACCGATGACAGGCCCAGACCGCGTAGTCGATCACGGCGCGCGGAAATCGGAAGCCCTTGATGCGGGACAGATCGCATAGATTCAGCAGGACCCTTCGCTATCCGGAGGTCGGGCGGTCTGCAAACTGACAAAGCCGTTCAGTGCCATTTTCCATTCTGGTTTGGATTTCTTTTAACCCTGCACTTTTTCCGGCACGTCTATTTCAACAGAGCGGCGGTTTCATCAGCTTCCAGTTCACGCATGTTCTGGCAATCAAAGATCGGTTCGGACACATGCGCCAAGGTGATCTGTGTCTTGGCAATTTTGTTGCTGGCGGTTCGCGGAAATTCGTCGACATAGGCTACGTAACGCGGACGCTTGAAGGCGGCGAGACGTTCCGAATGCGCCTTCACTGCCTCGGGCGGCATGTCTGCTGGCGCGGTACCATCCGTTAGTTTCAAAAGCACCATGACTTCTTCGCTGCGTATTTCATCCTTGACTGCAACTACCGCGGCCTCGGCAATCAGCGGCGCTTCACACATGGCGGCTTCGACCTCATTTGCCGAGATGTTTTCGCCGGCGCGCTTGATCATTTCTTTCAGGCGTCCAACGATGCGGTGATAGCCGTCTTCGTCCTTGACGAACAGGTCTCCCGAGCGGAACCAGTCGCCGTCAAAATACTCGGTGTTGGCATCCGGACGTTTATAGTAGCCCAGCATGATCGAGCGGCCACGGATTTGCAGCTCTCCCGGCTCGCCGGGCTCACATTCGTTGCCATCTGCGTCCACCACGCGGGTTTCGCGATACGGCGCTGCAAGACCACAGGTATTACGTTGCAGTTTTTCGCGGCTGTCCTGAGGGCAGATGATCGCGGGGCCAACTTCGGTCATGCCGAAACTGTCGCGCGCCACGAGATTGAAGCGTTCCTCGGCCTCGACCCGCGCTGAGGGTCGCCAGCCGAAAGCATGCACATATTTCAGCGGAAGCGTTGCATCGTCGGGGGAGGGTGGCACCTTTTTCATTAGGGGTTGCGGCAGCACGCAGTAGTGCGCGTCGTTTTCGCGAATCCAGGTCAGGAAGTTCGTCAGGCTCATTTTCGAGGCGATGATCGCCTTGCCGCCAATTGCCATGGCCGACAGGAAAGACCACTGCCCGTCCATATAGAAAAACGGTGCCCAAAAGAATAGGTTGCGATTGCCATAGTGGTTGTGCACTTCGGCTATCGAGTGGCTGAGTACGATCCAGTAGTCCTGGGTCAGCATGCAGCCCTTTGGAAAACCTGTGGTGCCGGATGTGTATTGCAGGTTGGCAATATCGTCGGCACGGACAGGATAACCGGGGTCAAACTCGGCCAATTCACCGCCCGCTTCCAGATCGCCCAGATCGCTCGCGATCACGGTCATCGGCGTGTCCAGCAGGTCCGGACGTTGTTTCATGTCTTCGAAAGCAGACAGGTACTGATCGCCGATGATCAAACCCTGCGCATCGGATTGGTTCAGGATATAGTCCAGCTCTCTGCCACCGTAAGCAGTGTTCACCGGGACCAGCACCGCGCCGATCTTCATAATTGCAAACCAGACGAGAACCGAGGCCGGGCTATTGGGCAGCATCACCGCGATATGGGCCCCTTTGCGATAACCACGCTCCAGAAGGCTCGCGGCAATGCGGTTCGACCTGCGGTGCAGAGCGTTGTAACTGATTTGCGCGCCGTCCTGGAAATAATCCAGTGCGATGGCGTCGCCGTACTTCTCGGCCTGTGCGGCACAAAAGGCAGGCAGGCTTTCGGGAAATCCCTTGGCAGCAATTTTGACACCAAGCGCGTCGACCTCGATTTGACCTGGATGTTTGCTCATTCCGCCGCGTCCTTCTTGGCGAGGGGTGGGGTTGTCGATTGGACCGAGCGCGCCAGATGATACATGTGTCCCGCCAGCGCCATGCCGTCAGCGCGGCTCATGTCGAGGCTGCGTTGATAGCTTTCCATCTCGACACGAATGCCCAGCGGCGGATGCGACGCGATCTTTTCCGCCGCGGCCTGCGCGGTTTCCATCAGCTTGTCCGGTTCCACTACGTCATTCAGAAGCCCAAGGCGCATCGCCTTATCGGCGTTGATCTTTTCCCCCAAAAGCACCAGTTCCATGACCGCCACGTGGTTCAGCGCCTTGCCCATGCCGATCGCAGCCGCAGCGCCCCCCATGCCGTAGGCGATTTCGGGCATACCCAGAACCGCGTTCGCGGAGGCATAGCGGATGTCGGTCAGCGCATTCAGGTAGATGAACCCCTGACCGAAGCAATAACCGTTTACGGCGCCGATGATCGGCTTGTAACGCGGCATCGTCAGGATTTCGTGTTCCCAGCCGGGGTATTCGTGGGTGTCATAAGACCGCGAAGGGTTCAGGTGGCGCTCGACCTTCTCCAGGGGGGTGCGTTCGGGGCGCTTGGTCTTTATATCGTCACCTGCGCTGAACGCCCGGTCCCCGGCACCGGTCAGGATGCCGCAACGAATGTCGCGGTCCGCGGTGAACTCGGTCAGGATCTCGAACAATTGCTTGTGCATGTCTGGGTTCAACACGTTCAGTGGTGGGCTGTCGAATGTGATCCTGGCGATATGGCGGGACTTTTCGTAACGGATCATTTTTTCTCTCCGGTCTTGGGGCTAGTGGCCCGAATTGGTCTTGTCCGCACGTCGCCGCAACAGTTCTGCCCCGGTCATGGCAAGGGTTGTCACCACAACGAAGAAAACGCTGACGGCGGCGATGGTCGGATTGATTTCAAAGCGCAGATCGTTCCAGATCCGCATAGGCAGGGTTTCAGCGCTCGACATCAGGAAGAGCGAGATGATCAACTCGTCAAAGCTGACGAAGAAGGCAAATACACCGGCGGCGACGATGGCCGGGGTCAATGGCGGCAAGGTGGCCGTCATGAAGGCGCGTACGGGGCCAGCCCCCATGATCCGCCCGGCGCGTTCCAGTGTCAGATCGATCTGGCGATAGGCGGAGCCGACCATCAGGACCACGAAGGGCAGGCCGATAGCCGCATGGGCGCAGATCAGGGTCAGTTCATTGTCATTGACGCCAAGGCGGATGGCAAAGATGAACACGCCCAATGCCACGATGACATTGGGCACGATGGAAGGGGCGATGAAGATGGCAGTCAGAGCACCGCTTGTTCGGGTCCGGCGGCGGCCAAGACCGACGACCGAAAGCGTGCCTACGAAGGTCGCCAGAATACTTGCCCCAATGCCACGCGCAGGGACCGGAAGGTGGCCGACATCCAAACCGGATCGGTGAAATAGGCGCGATACCAGCGCAGGCCGAATTCTTCCGGTGGGAAGCTCAGGAAACGCCCGTTCGAGAAGGAAATCGGCACAAGATCAGGATCGGGAAGAA
Source organism: Sedimentitalea sp. XS_ASV28 (assembly GCF_041224545.1). Taxonomy (NCBI): domain Bacteria; kingdom Pseudomonadati; phylum Pseudomonadota; class Alphaproteobacteria; order Rhodobacterales; family Paracoccaceae; genus Sedimentitalea; species Sedimentitalea sp. XS_ASV28. Next base: position 372,034 of record NZ_JBGFGP010000166.1, read on the forward strand.
CAGGAAGATCACGATCAGCAGGTAGAAGACGGGCAGAAGGAGGTTGCGATCACGCATCAGTGGGCCTCCTTATGTTGGTGCGCCAACTTGGCCGACGCCCCGCGCACAACGGTCAGGATCACCAGCGTCGCAACGAGCAGCACGATAGAGATTGCCGCCGCAAATCCCCAGTTTGTCTGGCCAACCTGGCCAGAAATCACGTTTGCCATCATGGCATCTCTGCGACCGCCGATCAGCGCCGGAACGATGAAGAAACCCATCGACAGGATAAATACGATCAGTGTGCCGGTAATGGCACCTTCGGCGGACAAGGGCAGGAAAACCTCGCGAAAGGCTTTTCGCGGGCTGGCCCCCATGATGCGGGCCGCGCGCAGCAGGGATTGGTCAATCTCGGTCATCGATGAGAAACAGGTCACGATCAGCACCGGCAGCATGATCTGCACCATCCCGACGTAAACGGCGCCCGTGGTGAAAAGCATCTTGATCGGTTCATCGATGAAGCCAAGCGCCAGAAGCGTCTGGTTGATGATGCCTTCCTTGCCCAGAACAACCATCCAGGCATAGGTGCGCGCCAGGATCGACATCCACATCGGCACCAGCACCAGAAACATCAGGAACGGGCGGCGCCCAACCGGTTGGCGCACGATGAAATAGGCAATCGGATAGCCGATCAAAAGACACGCGAAAGCAACAACCGCCGAAACCTGAAGCGTATTCCAGAAAATCCGCATATAGGCGCCACGGGTGACAAAACGGTTGAAATGCTCGGTCGTGAAGGCAGGATCGAACAATCCCTGCTGAAACACGATCCCGACGGGGATCAGGAACAGCATCCCGATCAGAATAATGCCGGGCAGAAGGGTCAGACGCTTGCTCATCGCTCTCGCCTCTTTTGGGGGTGGATGGGTCTCAACGGCAATGCATTGAGCCGGGGATAGTCGGATTATTCGAGAATCCAGTCTTCCCAGCGCTCTTTCAGCGGTCCAATATTTTTGCCCCAGAACACGGCGTCGGTGACGAACTGGTTAGCAACGTTGTCGGGATGGGTCGGCATCGAGGCGCCTTTTTCTTCCGGGAGGTGGTCATAGATCCCTTTCACCAGACCCGGATAAGGAACCATCGAAGCGAACTGCACTGCGCGCTCGGCATTGGTTATCATGTAACTGCTATACTTTTGGCCGGCTTCGACGTTTTCCGATCCCTTGATTATAGCGACGTAAGACGCCTTGATGCTGACCTGCCCCCCGCGAAATCCCTCATCATGATGTAGAGTCTGCCCAACCTTGAAGGAGCAGACGAATGCGAAAGAGCCGTTTTACCGAGGCGCAGATTATCGGGATGATCAAGGAGCAAGAGGCGGGCATGCCGACGG